>NZ_CP034035.1:929559-1239413 GCF_005484945.1 Brenneria rubrifaciens | reverse complement strand
ATAAAACCCATAGCGCCATGTAGATGGACACGCCGCCAACGAGCGGGATATGCCCCTGATGTTTTTTGCGAATGTTAGGCCTATCAACCAGACCGACTTTGATTGCCACCTTTCTTGCCGCGAACAACGCGGCAAGCGCGCTTAAAAATATCACCGTGGATTCCTGCATTTTAGCACCATCATCAACCGTTATGAGATCAACCGTTATGAGCCGTCATATCAGGCACGCTACCGCCCCTGGCTTATAGCTACCAATGCACTCTTAAAGTACGGAACACCATCCTGTGGTTTTAAGCGTTGGAATCCTAACTCACACTTTCTATAATTATTTGTAGTTTTTGGGAGCCGCCAGGGAGTTAGCTAAATACGAACAACCACAACTTCCCTCTACGAAAAAAGTGACCCCGTTGGCAAAAACTAACATCCAAGTTCTCATAGTATTGACGACTAAATGGAGAGCACAAGGGCAAGGTGTTTAGATAGGGAGTTTTTCGGAATTGGACTACGCGCATTTAAAGCATTTGATCCTACATCTGGATAAAAACACAACTTAAAGTACATAGTCAGCCGATTTGGATAAAAATTTTCTAAAAAGCACAGCATATTAGTCTGGAAACATGCCTGACAAAAGGCGCGCATATTCTATGCGTTGTTTAACGATGTGATCAAATACCACAGCCTGTATCTTGCCGATTTTGTAGCAAATTTTTCTTATTTGTATTTTTATCAACCTTTTTTCAGCCAAAAATCAATCACAGCGCATACGCCCGGCGGGCAACCTATGACTATGATTCATGAGTAACCGTTTTTGTTTGGGGTGACATCGTGGTGCTACGAATTCTGGTTCATTTTCGTTGTCCCTGATACGCTAGCCGAGGTCTTCGTTAAGAAAGGTGAAATAATAAGTATGGAGTGGATCGCCGATCCAACAATATGGGCCGGTTTAGCCACGCTGGTCGTGCTGGAGCTGGTATTGGGCATCGATAATCTTGTTTTCATTGCCATCCTCGCTGAGAAATTACCAAAAGAGCAGCGCGATAAAGCCAGAGTTGTCGGTCTTCTGTGCGCTTTATTGATGCGGCTGCTCCTCTTATCATCGATTTCCTGGCTGGTTTCTCTGACAACGCCTCTCTTTACGCTGTTTGAACACACCTTCAGCGCTCGCGACGTGATTATGCTGATTGGTGGTCTGTTCCTGCTGTTCAAGGCCACGTTGGAGCTTAACGAACGGCTGGAAGGAAAAGATGGAGAGCAGCACGACCAGCGCAAAGGCGCGCGATTCTGGCCGGTCGTGGCGCAAATCGTCGTTCTGGATGCTATCTTCTCCCTGGATTCGGTAATTACCGCCGTCGGCATGACGGATCATCTCTTGGTGATGATGTCTGCCGTCACCATCGCCATCTGTTTAATGCTGCTCGCCAGCAAGCCGCTGACCCGTTTTGTCAACGAGCATCCCACCATTGTGATCCTGTGTCTCAGCTTTTTGCTGATGATTGGCTTCAGCCTAGTGGCGGACGCGTTTGGGTATCACATTCCCAAAGGTTATCTCTATGCCGCAATTGGTTTCTCAGTATTGATTGAATTGCTAAATCAGGTTTCGCAATTTAACCGCCGCCGCTTTCTCTCCTCTTCCGTTCCTCTGCGCCAGCGCACTGCCGAGGTCATCTTACGGATTCTGCGCGGCGATCACGAGGAAGCCGAACTGGATAATCAGACATCGTCGCTGATTGCGGATAATACCCGGACGGGTAACCAATTATTCAATCGTCAGGAACGCCGAATGATCGAACGCGTGTTGGGGATGGCACAGCGTACCGTCAGCAGTATTATGACCTCGCGTCACGATATTGAACCGGTAGAATTGGATACCTCGCCAGATGAACTTGCTCGGATATTAACCACCAATCAGCACACCCGGCTGATTATCACCGACAGCGAAACGTCAGATGAACCGCTGGGGATTGTGCATGTCGCGGAACTTTTGCAACAACAGTTGAATCAGGAGCCGTTCGATCTGCCTATTCTGCTCAGACAGCCGCTGGTCTTCCCTGAACAGCTCTCTCTGTTACTGGCGCTGGAACAATTCAGAGAAGCAAAAACGCATTTTGCATTTGTGGTGGACGAATTTGGCTCGGTTGAAGGGGTGGTGACACTGAGCGATGTGATGGAAACCATTGCGGGCAATCTGCCGCAGGAAGGTGAGGCCGTGGATGCCCGGCATGATATTCAGCAGAACGAAGACGGCAGTTGGATCGCTAACGGCTATATTCCGCTGGAAGATCTGACCATGTATATTCCGCTCACGCTGGATGAAAAACGAGAATACTCTACGCTGGCCGGGCTATTGATGGAGCACTCCCAGCGTATCCCGCAGGCGGGGGATAGGTTGTTTATTAATGGCTATCAATTCACCATTCTCACCGTAGAGAGCCACCGTATTGTGAAGGTGCTGATTACCCCCGGCAGTGAACCGCAATTCGACGAACAGCGCCATTAACAGCGCCGTCACTCAAGACGCGGTTAGAGACGATCGAGGAATTGTTTCAAGTCCTTACCTTTCTGGCTTTCCTGATTTTTATTGGCCCAGTCATTCAAGC
The DNA here is from genome assembly GCF_005484945.1 of Brenneria rubrifaciens. Classification (NCBI taxonomy): domain Bacteria; kingdom Pseudomonadati; phylum Pseudomonadota; class Gammaproteobacteria; order Enterobacterales; family Pectobacteriaceae; genus Brenneria; species Brenneria rubrifaciens. The sequence goes on along the minus strand of NZ_CP034035.1, from coordinate 1,236,816 downwards.
GTCTTTTAAGTTCGTTTTGCAGGCGTTTACGCAGCAATTGATCGACTTGTAACTGATAATTCAAATTGTCCCACGAACCATAAATCCGTAACGGAACCGCCGTATTTTGCAGTATGCTGACTAACTGTTTATCGCCTTGCCAACCGTCAGTGATCCGTACGTTCATATGGGTATCGCAGGTTCTGGCAATGAGGTCTACCTGCCCAGATCCGGTCAACGCCAGCAATTCAGAAGTCCCGTTCAGGTCATCGATTGTCAATTTGCCGGCACGAAGCTGCACATTTCCCGCCAACTGCCGTACTTCGGTATAACGTTCATAGCGTTCCTGCCCACGTACATCCACATTGTTGCGCGCGACGGCCATCTGCACCATTTGCTGAATATTCATTCCCTGTAAACGCAGATTGCTGGCTTTCAGGGCCGCCTTTCCCTGCCACTGCCGGATCATCGCCGGCAGGCTGAACGCATTGCCGGCAAACTGGCCGTTCAGCGAAAACGTACCGCTCAGGCTCTGGGGCAAAGCAAACGCGGCCGTGAGTTTAGCAATATCAATATTCTTAAGTTCTGGTTGAAAAGTGATCGCCGGGGAAGCGCTGCCGTCTATCTTTCCGGGAAAGGAGAAATTTCCCTCTCCCAGTTTGCCGCTCAGCGTGGCGATGTTCAGCACGCCATGCTGATTGGTCGCCTGAAGAATAAACTGGCTGATATCAAGTCCACGGTAGACGATCGTCTCAGCCTGTAAGGACACGCGGCCGGTAAATCCCAGCAGGTCCTCTTGCACACCCGATGACGGCGTCTCGGCGGAAATCACCGGTTTGCTTGCCTTGACCTGAACGGCTGGCGCGCCTTTCACTGCGCCGGGTTTCATGCCGAGCAACGCGTCCAAATCCAGTTTGCCGGATTTCAGATCCAGCACATAATCGGGATGTTCGCCAAACGTGGCACTGCCGCTTCCCGTTAGCTGACTCTCATTGGCGCTCAGCGCCAACTGGCTGACGGTGACTTTTTCAGGCAGTTGCTGATAGCTGGCCTGCAAACTGCCGCTGCCGCTAATCCCGCTTTCGGGAATACCTGCGCCCTGAATCCGGTAATCCAGCGTGTTGATTTTGGCGTTGATCTGCTGCGGGAAGTGTTGCATATCCATATCGGCAGACAGGGAAATGGCGACATCGCGTTGATCGCGATTGATCCGGCTGGATAAGGTAATACTCACCTGACGGTTATCGTCCTGCTCCATCAACAAGTTGATATCGCGAATGTTGATCTGTTCGTCATTACTGGGTTGCAGCACCAGCAGACTGTCCGCTACTTTCAACCGTTCAATATCAAATCGCCAGCCCCGCCCTTGGGTGGGGGCCGGCGATCCCGCGGGCGCAATGGGAGCGCTGCCGGGTTGCTTCGCTTCACTCGCCGGCGTCAGTTGGATGACGGCGCCTTTCAGCATAACCTGCTTAACCGCAAGCTTGTGGGACAGCAGCGGTAAGAGCTGTACATCAAGCCGCATATTTTCCGCGCTGACTACCGGCGCCGTCGAACCGGGCGCGCTTAGCGACATTCCGCCGGACAGAATGCTCAACTGCGGCCAAACGTGCCAGCGCAACTCGCCATCCAGTTGGAGACGATAGCCGCTGCGATCCTCGACCTGTTTTATCATATAAGCGCGAAAATCATTGGGATTCACCAGCACCACCAGCGCTGTCATTCCTGCCACCAGCACTACAAGCAAAATTGCCAGTGTTGTCAGAAATCTTCTCATGCCATCCTCATTGTCATACGCGTTTATCCTCAATCATTTACACACTGGGATACAGGTCAAAATCAATGAGTCCGCACCAGACCGCGGGTAATTAGTCTTTATCTATCCGGCTCGCCACGGCACCTTGCTGATCTTTATATTTAGCATCTTGCCGCCGGTTATAGGGACGCGCTGCCGGGCCGGATAACGGCTCGAAACTCAGCGCGCCGATCATCATTCCAGGGCGCAGCGCCAGCGGCAACTTACCTGAATTATAGAACTCCAGCACGATTCTTCCTTGCCAACCGGGATCAATGCGGTGCGCAGTCACATGGACCATCAATCCCAAACGCGCCAGCGAAGAGCGACCATCCAGCCATCCCACCAGGTTATCCGGCAGGGTTACCGACTCGAACGTCACCGCCAGCGCCAGTTCTCCCGGATGCAGAAAAAAGGCTTCCCCTTCCGGTAAAATAATCTCATCGCTCATTACGCGATCCAACGCCGAGCTGACTTCATCCTTCGGACCGCTGAGGTCGATATAGGCCGCAGTATGACCGCTGAAAACCCGAAACTGATTGCCCAAACGGACATCGACAGTCGCGCCGTTAATTCTTTCTGTCGGCGGGCGGGGGGTAATCACCAGCCGGCCATCATCCAGCCAGGCTTCAATGTCACGATCACACAGTCTCATCTTTTTTCTCCATTCGACACGGCAGGGGGAAAGTCCCCGTCAGTCACTCAACGCATCGGCTTATTCAAAGAATTGGCTTAGCTTGGCTTTCAAAATATCAATCGCGATGCGGTTTTTGCCACCGCGGGGAACGATGATATCGGCGTATTGCTTTGAGGGTTCGATGAATTGCAAAAACATGGGACGCACCGTTTTCTGGTACTGCTCCATCACCGAATCCATCGAACGACCGCGTTCGTTAACATCGCGGCGCATGCGCCGCAGCAGGCAGATATCCAGCGGGGTATCGACGAAAATAGAAAAATTCATCTCCTCGCGCAGACGGGCGTCCGTCAACAATAGAATGCCTTCGAGGATAATCACTTTCTTCGGCGCAAGATGCACCGTTTCCTGCTTGCGGGTGTGCTCAACGTAACTATAGAGAGGAAGTTCAATCGCCTGCCCCGCTTTCAGCATTTGCAAATGCGTCAGCAGCAGGCTGTGATCCATCGAACTCGGATGGTCGTAATTGGTTTTGATCCGCTCTTCCATGGTCAGATGGCTTTGATCTTTGTAGTAGCTGTCTTCAGGTATCACACCAATATGTTCGTCACCAACCTGATCGCGCAATTCGCGGTATAACGTACTGGAAATAAGACTTTTGCCGGAAGCCGAGGCCCCCGATATCCCGATGATGACACACTGGTGAGACTGCTCAGTCATAGTAATTAACGACCTGATTAATGATAAAAGAAAGGGAGCGCGTCAACCGGCGCTTTGCTGCGCAATTATAGGGAGTTAGCGCGGTTGGCGCCAGCCTTTCAACCCCCGAAACCTTGCCGCACTGAACTGCGCGCGGCAAAGATCGATTTAGTATGAATACTCTCCAGCCAAACGGTTAGCGAGACAAGAAACGGAGGCGGCGATGAGAAACCGACGCTCGCCGCCTCACTTACCCGCGCGTGACGTGAAATTACACGGCGCGGAAAGAAATTTCGGTAGGAATGACTTGCCCTTGCCAGTAAAGCTGTGCGGCAACCTGCCCTGCCAGCTCACGGTATAACGAGGTGAATTCGCTGTCAGGATGGCTGACTACCGTCGGTTCGCCACGATCCAGATCTTCACGCAGCGAAATATGCAACGGCAGTTGTCCCAGCAAGGCGCAATGGTATTTTTCCGCCAGCATCTCTGCGCCGCCGGTGCCGAAGATCGGTTCCAGATAACCGCAGTTGCTGCAAATATGGACGCTCATGTTCTCTACGATACCCAGTACCGGCACGCTGACTTTCTCAAACATCGCAATGCCTTTCATGGCATCCATTAATGCGATGTCCTGTGGCGTGGTCACCACTACCGCGCCGGTGACAGGAATATTCTGCGCCAGCGTCAACTGGATATCGCCGGTTCCCGGCGGCATATCCAGCACCAGATAATCCAGATCCGGCCAGAGCGTATCCTGCAACAATTGCAGCAGCGCTTTGCTGGCCATCGGCCCGCGCCACACCATGGCATTGTCATCCGTCACCAGATAACCAATCGAGTTGGTCGCCAGACCATGGGCGACAATCGGCGCCATATGCTGGCCGTCCGGCGAGGTGGGACGCTCGCTCGCCGCCCCCAGCATGGTCGGAATCGACGGCCCATAGATATCGGCATCCAGAATACCGACGCTGGCTCCTTCCGCCGCCAACGCCAGCGCCATATTCACCGCGGTGCTGGACTTACCGACGCCCCCTTTGCCGGAGCTGACCGCAATAATGTTTTTCACCCCATTCACGCCGGCCTGATCGTTCACCCGGCGTAGCGTGGCGATATTGTGCGTCAGACGCCACTCGATGGCTTTCGCGCCAGACAGCTTCAGTAGTTCCGCGCTGACCGTCTCTTTTAATGTCTCCAATCCGCTGAGCCAGACAAACGGCATGGTCAATTCAATGTGCAGCACATTATCCAGCAACGCGCAATGGTGCAGCGCATTCAGGGTCGTCAGATTGTTTTTCAGTGTCGGGTGCTGAAAAGTAGAAAGAACCCCGTTGACCATGGCTCGCCATGCTTCAGGAGTCTGTTCGGGACGTGTAGAGTTCATTCCGGCTCCTTGAAATTCTGATTATTAACCGATAAAAACCGTTACAGCATATCAGAAGGACACCACACTGGCGCCCTTCGCGGTGAAAAACCCTGATGGCGAACGTCAATGACAGGCAGAACAGGTTTAACTCAAGGCAGCGGTTTACGCCACAAGCCGCTATCGGTTAACATCGACTCCCCTCTATCACAAAAGAAAGCAAGTTCCTTATGACTCAAGTCGCAAAGAAAATATTGGTGACGTGCGCACTGCCTTACGCTAACGGTTCGATCCACCTCGGTCATATGCTTGAACACATTCAGGCGGATATCTGGGTTCGTTACCAGCGAATGCGCGGCAACCAGGTTCATTTTATCTGTGCGGACGATGCCCACGGCACGCCGATCATGCTGAAAGCTCAGCAGATGGGGATAGCGCCGGAGCAAATGATTGCGGCAATGAGTGAGGAACATCAGCAGGACTTCGCCGGTTTCAATATTAGTTATGACAACTATCACTCAACGCACAGTGAAGAGAACCGCGAACTGTCCGGGCTGATCTACCGCCGTCTTAAAGAGAACGGTTTTATTAAAACCCGCACCATCTCTCAGCTTTATGATCCGGAAAAAGGCATGTTTCTGCCGGACCGTTTCGTGAAAGGCGCCTGTCCGAAATGTAAAGCGGCCGATCAGTACGGCGATAACTGCGAAGTCTGCGGCGCCACCTACAGCCCCACCGAGTTGATCGATCCCAAATCGGCGGTGTCCGGCGCAACGCCGGTAATGCGCGAATCTGAGCACTTCTTTTTCGATTTACCGGCCTTTAGCGAAATGCTGCAAACCTGGACTCGTTCAGGCGCCTTGCAGGAGCAGGTCGCCAACAAGATGCAGGAGTGGTTTGACGCCGGCCTGCAACAGTGGGATATCACCCGCGATGCGCCTTACTTTGGTTTTGAAATTCCCGACGCGCCGGGTAAATATTTCTACGTCTGGCTGGATGCGCCAATTGGCTACATGGGCTCATTCAAAAATCTGTGCGACAAACGCGGCGATCTGAGCTTTGATGAATTTTGGAACAAAGATTCCACTGCCGACTTGTATCATTTTATCGGTAAAGACATTGTCTATTTCCACAGTCTGTTCTGGCCGGCCATGCTGCAAGGCAGCCATTTCCGTAAACCCACCAACCTGTTTGTACACGGCTATGTAACGGTCAACGGCGCCAAAATGTCCAAGTCGCGCGGCACATTTATCAAAGCCGGAACTTATCTGCAACATCTGGATGCGGACTGTCTGCGCTATTATTACGCCGCAAAACTCTCTTCCCGCATCGACGATATCGACCTCAACCTGGAAGACTTCGTTCAGCGCGTGAATGCCGATATCGTGAATAAGCTGGTAAATCTCGCATCACGCAACGCCGGATTCATCAGCAAACGTTTCGAAGGCAGGCTGGCGGATACGCTGGCTGACACGGCCCTGTACCAAACCTTCACCGACGCTGCGGAGAGTATTGCCGAAGCATACGGCAACCGCGAATCCGGCCGGGCTATACGTGAAATTATGGCGCTGTCCGATCTGGCAAACCGCTATGTGGATGAGCAGGCGCCGTGGGTTGTGGCGAAGGAAGCAGGCCGTGACGCCGAGTTGCAGGCCATCTGCTCAATGGGCATTAACCTGTTCCGGGTACTGATGACTTACCTGAAACCGGTACTGCCTGCGCTGGCGGAACGGGCGGAAGCCTTCCTGAACAAAACATTGTGCTGGGATGAGATCGGCACGCCATTGCTCGGCCATCAGGTCAACACCTTCAAGGCGCTCTTCAGCCGCATCGATCTGGATAAAGTCACTGCCATGGTCGAGGCGTCCAAAGAAGACATGACCGAAACCAAAGCCATTGCCGGGCCGCTGGCGGACAACCCGGTGCAGGAGACGATCGGCTTTGACGACTTTGACAAAGTGGATATGCGTATCGCGCTGATCAAGCAGGCTGCGTTGGTTGAAGGTTCGGATAAGCTGCTGCGTCTGACGCTGGATCTGGGCGGCGAGACACGTCAGGTTTTCTCCGGCATTCGCAGCGCGTATCCTGATCCGGGCAAACTTGAAGGCCGTCTGACAGTGATGGTCGCCAACCTTGCGCCGCGCAAAATGCGTTTTGGCATATCGGAAGGCATGGTGATGGCGGCAGGCCCGGGCGGTAAAGACATTTTCCTGCTGAGCCCGGACAGCGGCGCTCAGCCCGGTATGCAGGTCAAATAATGCCTTCCGCCATGAAGTGTAGTTTGTTTTCACTCCACTACCTGTAACGTCCCTTGATGCCCGCGCCAGCGGGCATCCTTCTGATGCTCACGCCCTCCAGCGAACCAAACGTTATAACTTAAACCCAAAATTCATAACGCCCCCCATTCCGCGATGATCATTTAGCCGTTATGATGCATTATCATTTTTAAATAGACATCCAGACATAAAGACAGCTATAAAGTCGTCAAGCCTGAACGACTCAGTCATGCTGTCGCCGACACAACATTCAATTACTGAGACACCCTCTGTTTCTTGAACACAATGGAGCTGATAATGAAAAAATTTACCCCCGCCCTGCTTGCGCTCAGTCTGGTTAACGCCTTACCGGTATTCGCCAATCAGAGTACCGCTATTGCGCCGATTCCGGCAGCGCTGGCTCAGCATGAGGGATCGGTGCGCATCGCGCTTATCCGTAATCTGGGCTCCGATGACAACACCACGCAGTTTGTTTCCGGCGTGATTGAGGAAGGAAAAAAGCTGGGCTTCAAAGTCAGCACCTTTCTGAGTAATGGCGATGACGCGCGTTTCCAGGATTTCGTTAATCAGGCCATCAGCCAGAAATACGACGGCATCATTCTTTCGCAGGGTCGCGATCCCTACTCTACCGAGCTGATCAAACGTATCGTCGACAGCGGCATTGCGGTATCCGTGTTTGATACCGCCGTCAAGGGTGAAATACCTGGCGTGACCGTGACCCAACAGGATGATGCCTCTCTGACCAATGCGTCGTTCGGTCAACTGGTCAAAGATTTCAACGGTAAAGCCAATATCATCAAACTGTGGGTCGCCGGTTTCCCGCCGATGGAGCGCCGTCAGGCAGCCTATCAGCAAATACTGAAAGCCAACCCTGGTATCAAAGAGCTGGAGTCCATTGGCGCCGTCTCTTCCGACGTTCAGGGTGATACCGCCAATAAAGTCGGGGCGGTGCTGGCCAAGTATCCGAGAGGAAAAATCGATGCCATTTGGGGCACATGGGATGCATTCAGTCAGGGCGCCTATAAAGCATTAAAGGAAAACGGCCGTAGCGAAATCAAACTCTACAGTATCGATATTTCGAATCAGGATCTGCAACTGATGCGTGAAGCCAATAGCCCGTGGAAAGTGAGCGTGGCGGTGGACCCCAAACTGATTGGCAAAGTGAACCTGCGTCTGGTCGCCAACAAAATTGCAGGGGAACCGACGCCGGCTACTTACGAATTCCGCGCAGCCGCCATTCCACAAGCGCTGTTAGCCAGCCAACCGGGGCCGGTAAACGTTGCCGGTCTGAGCAAAATCATCCCCGGCTGGGGCCAGACAGATGATTTTATTGCGCCCTGGTTTGCTACACTGGCAGCAAACCAGGCTAAGTAACAGGAGTGCTTATGGCATCAAGTCCCCTACCAACACCTGATTACAGTCGCAATATGCGCCTAATCGGACACAGCGATCAGGGCGGCAGACCCGATGGCGTACAGGTTATGGTCCACCGTGGCTATGCGTATATCGGGCATATGGTTTCACAGGGCGTATCGATCGTCGACGTGCGCGATCCGAAAAACCCGAAACCCGCCGGGTTTATCGCCGCACCGCCCGGAACCTGGAGCATACACCTGCAAACGCACGACGACCTGTTATTGGTCGTCAATGCCAGGGACTTGTTTGCCGATGCCAGCTTTGCCGAAGAAAAAGTGTATTACACCCGTGCGATTGCGGAAACGGTTAGCACCAGACAACAGGAAAGAGGCTGGAGCGCAGGGCTGCGCATTTTTGATATTTCCACGCCGGATAAACCACGTGAAATCAGTTTCCTGTCTTTGGACGGAATTGGAATTCATCGTATCTGGTACGTCGGCGGGCGCTGGGCCTATGTCTCAGCCCTGCTGGATGGCTACAGCGATTACATTTTCCTGACCATCGATCTGGCTGACCCACAACGCCCGCAGGTTGCCGGACGTTATTGGCTGCCCGGTATGCACGCCGCGGGCGGGGAACAAGCCAATTGGCCGCAAGGTAAACGCTACGCACTGCATCATGCCATTATCAGCGGCGATACCGCTTACGGAAGTTGGCGCGATGGCGGGCTGACGCTACTGGATGTCAGCGATCGCAGCCGGCCTCGGCTTATCAGTCATCGTAACTGGAGTCCGCCTTTTGGCGGCGGAACCCATACGGCGCTGCCGCTTCCTGACCGCAACCTGCTGATCGTGCTGGATGAAGCCGTGCTGGATAATCAGGAAGACGGGGAAAAGCTGATCTGGGTCTTTGATATTCGCGACCCCAGTAACCCGGTCAGTATTTCAACCTTCCCACAACCAATCGAAGCGGATTATGTGAAAAAAGGCGCGCACTTTGGCCCACATAACCTGCACGAAAATCGACCCGGCAGCTTTATCAGCTCATCGCTGATTTTCGCCACCTACCAGAACGCAGGCGTCCGGGTCTACGACGTCAGCAATCCCTATCGGCCGAAAGAAACCGGCGCGCTGGTGCCGGCCGCCCCGCAAAAAATGGTGGATAAGCGTCCCGGCAGACCACGGGTGATTCAATCCTGCGATGTATTTGTCGACGCGCAAGGCATTGTCTACAGCACCGACTACAATGCCGGACTGTCGATCATAGAGTATCGCGGTTAAACATCAATCCCTGACGATTTGCGCTTCGGAACGCCGCAAGCGGCGTTCCAGCAAGACATGCCAGGCAGGAACATCGCTATTAAGCGGCTTAACCCAGCGCCAACACACTCACCCACATCGGTCCCTGACCTACCTTATAGCGTGCCAGCGGTTGCAAATCGCCCTCTTCATCCTCAATGCGATACGCTTCAATGTGCTGCGATTTCTGTCCGGCAGCAATCAGGAACTCGCCGGCGTGATCGATATTAAAACCACGCGGCTGCGTTTCCGTGGGCTGATGTCCCGTCAAAAGCAGCGTACCGTCATCCTCCGATACCTGGAAGATACTCAACAGGCTGGCGGTACGATCGCTGGTATACAGGAAACGGCCATCCGGCGTGATGTGAATGTCCGCCGCCCAACGCGTATCGGCGAAACCGGCGGGCATCGCATCCAGCGTCTGAATCTTCCGCAACTGACCATCGGGCGCGTTAAGCTGATACACGTCCACCGAACTGTTTAATTCGTTGACGCAATAGGCAAAATGCTGATTGGGATGAAATACCAAATGACGCGGCCCCGCCCCCGTGACCGTGGTCATTTCCGGCTGACGATGCTCGCTTAGCTTCCCGGTTGGCCCCAGATCGTATAAACGAATGCGATCTTCTTTCAGACAAGGGGCCCAGAGCACCCTATTCGTCGGATCGATATTGGCCGAGTGGCAACCTTCCAGCCCATCCAGACGCTGTATCGGCTCGCCAACCACGCCATCCTCACCAATGGGACTGACGCTGACAGAGGCGCCGCTATAAGACGCACTAAACAGGAATCGACCATCCAGATCGGTGGAAAGATGCGTCGGGCTAGCCGGCAACGTTGCAGTGCCTGCGTCGGTCAGCAGACCTTGATCATCAATACGATAGCTTATCACACGGAACTCAGGGCGAACCCCCACATACAAATAGCTTTTATCAGGGGCAATTGTCATTGGCTGTACCTGTCCGGGAACATCAACAACCTGCAATAACGTCAGACCACCCTCCGCGCCAAGCCGCCATACATGGATTTGCTGACTTTCCGGGCTGGCGACATAAACGACTTGTTGCATTGTACTCTCCTTAATTCACGCGAATTTTACCGCTCAAGCACATGCCCAAAGTGTACATCTCCCGCAGATAATCGTCACGGCCAGCCACATTTTGCGCAACCTGACTTACGGTGTACCATCATCAATCGCTTTATTCTACAGACACTTTACGAGACTACTATGACCTATCGTGTAATTGCGCTCGATCTCGACGGAACGCTTCTTGATCGACAAAAAAAAATTCTGCCGGAATCCCTCACTGCAATAGCGTTGGCTCGCCAGCAAGGTATCAAAGTCGTTATCGTGACCGGGCGTCACCATTCGGCCATCCATCCGTTTTATCAGGCGTTACAGCTCGATACCCCCGCCATCTGCTGTAACGGTACTTATGTCTACCATTACCAGACAGGTCAGATTTCCCACGCCAACCCGTTATCTGCTGCTCAGGCCAAAAGCGTACTCGGCATGTTGCAAACCTTTGACATCCACGGCCTGATGTATGCCGATGATGCCATGTATTACCAATACCCCACCGGGCATGTGACGCGCACGCAGGCCTGGGGCGCCAGACTGCCGGAATTGCAGCGTCCCTCGTTCCAAATGGTCGAAAATTTGGTTCAGCAGGCCGATGAATCGGCTTCTATCTGGAAATTTGCGACTTCCCATGCCGACATCCCGACTTTAAACCAGTTCGCCGGCACGGTGGAAAAACAGCTCGGACTGGCCTGCGAATGGTCATGGCAAGATCAGGTCGATATCGCCCAAACAGGCAATAGCAAAGGCAAATTGCTGCAACAGTGGCTTGCCGAACAGGGTATCGGCATGAAGGAGGTCGTCGCCTTTGGAGATAACTTCAACGACCTAAGTATGCTTGAAGGCGCCGGACTCGGCGTGGCGATGGGCAACAGCGCGGATGAGATCAAAGCCCACGCCGATCTGGTTATCGGCCACAACGAAGAACCCGGTATCGCCGAGGTAATTCATACACGCATACTGGCGTAATTCGCGATTCTGAAATCGTCTCTATGCCGTAATTGAAACACTTTTTATCTGGGCGTAAAGCCGTTGATCCGAATGTAGCGCCAGCTCATCACGCGCCCAGGGCGTGATTCTGGCCCACAGGATTTGGTTATCAACCCGCAGTTTCACTTCCACCTGCTCATCAACGTCGATAAACTCGACCACGGTGGCAGGCAGAATGTTACGAATGCTGCTCGCTTCCGGTGGTTGCAGCACCAGCGAAACATCCGCGGCATTCACCCGGATACGTAACGCGGAATCTATCGGCGCCGCCACTTTGCCTACCCACAGGCGCTGTTCCCCTAATGATAAAGCGGTCATCGCATAGCGTTCGTGATGCGCAAGCAGGCGCGCGTTCAGAATGCTGCTCTGTTCATCACGCGGCAACCAGGGACGCAAGGCGCTGCTGGCCCAGACTTCTTCCAGCCTTCCCTGCGCTTTGACTTTACCTTTATCCAAGACCAGCACGCCATCCGCCAGCCGGACAATTTCTTCCATACTATGGGTTACATAAAGAATGGGAATATTCACTTCTTTGGCCAATTTATCCAGATAAGGCAACAGTTCGCGTTTTCTGGGCAAATCCAGCGATGCCAGCGGCTCATCCATCAGCAACAGCGCCGGCGCCGTGAGTAACGCGCGGCCAATCGCCACGCGCTGTTTCTCACCGCCTGACAACGTTAGCGGATAGCGATTCAGCAGGTGTTCAATACCGAGCAGCCCGACAATATCGTCAAACTGTGATTTCATCACGGCCGATATGCCATAACGCAAATTACCGCGTACGCGGTAATGGGGAAACAGGCGAGCATCCTGAAAAACATAGCCGATACGACGTTTTTCCGGTGGCATAAAAATACGTTGCCAGGTATCGACCAGTACCTTGCCATTCAACACAATACGCCCAGAATCGGGTCGCGTGAGGCCGACCACCGCATTGATCAGCGAGGTTTTACCCGCGCCGGACACACCAAAGATCGCGGTAATGCCGTTAGCGGGCAAATCGGCTTTTACACTGAGGGACAACGCGCCGAGCTGCTGGTTGAAATCGAGTGACAACATTACCCACCCAACCGCTTACGACTCCAGGTCGTCAGCCATTCCGACAGCAACAACGATACCAGCGACAACACAATCGCGATAATACACAGCCTCGCCGCATCAGCTTCCGCTCCCGGCGTCTCAATGAGCGTATACATCGCCAGCGGTATCGTCCGGGTTTCGCCAGGAATATTAGAGACAAAGGTAATCGTCGCCCCGAACTCCCCTAAAGAGCGAGCGAACGCCAGTACGATGCCGACCACAATACCGGGAATGGAAAGCGGTAGTGTGATGGTAAAAAAGACCCGCCAAGGCGTCGCGCCCAGCGTCCTTGCCGCCTGTTCAAGCTGCCTATCCACCGCGTCCAACGACAATCGTATGGCCCGCACCATCAAGGGAAACGCGACAATGGCTGACGCCAGCGCCGCCCCCCGCCAGCTAAAGCTAAAACTGAATCCAAACCAATCATAGAGCCATGACCCGATAACCCCGCGCCTGCCCATTCCTATCAACAGCAGATAGCCAATCACCACGGGCGGTAACACCAGTGGCAAATGAATAATGCTATCCAGCAGCGATTTGCCGGGAAAGCGGCACCGCACCAGGACCCATGCCATCAGTATGCCAAAGGGTAAACTGCATATCACCGCCACAATGGAAACTTTAAGGCTTAGCTCAACCGCCTGCCATTCATAGTCGCTGAGCATCATTACCGGGGAGTAAATCCATAGCGTTTGAAGACCGCTGCGGCTTCCGGTGTTTTCAGATAGTCATAGAACCCGCTGACAACCGCATTTTCATGACCTTTAACGATCGCCATCGGGTATTCCACCGGTTTATGGCTGCTTTCCGGGAATAGGCCAATCACCTTAACCTTATCGCTAACCACCGCATCCGAACCATAGACGATCCCCAACGGCGCCTCCTCTCGCTCAACCAGCGCCATTGCCGCACGCACGTTATTAGCCCGGGCCATTAGCGGAGATAGTTCATCCCAGGATTTCAGGTTTTGCAGCGCTTCCTTGGCGTAGATCCCAACCGGGACATGATCGGGGTCGCCAACAGCCAGATGCCCCCCTTTCAGCAAGTTTTTCCAATCCGTTTTCTCATCAATGGCGATCGTTTTCAGCGCACTGGATCTTGGTGCAATCACCACCAATTCATTGCCCAACAGCGTATAACGGCTGCCATTCTCAATCAGTTTTTTATCCTGAGCATAATCCATCCATTGCTGATCGGCCGAGATAAACATATTGGCTGGCGCACCTTGCTCGATTTGGCGCGCCAGCGTTGAAGAGGATGCATAGGAAGCCACAATCGCAACCTGCTTTTCTTTCTGATACTGGGTAGCAATTTCCTGTAAGGCATTGGTCAGCGAGGCCGCGGCAAAGACCGTCACCTTCTGTTCCGCCGCCATTGCCGACAGTACCATCCCCGCGCTCATTATCAGCGCGGCAAACCATTTGAACCATTGCTGTGTCATTGTCGTCTCCTGCTCTTTATCATCATCGTTATATAATCCATACTATAACGATGCATCGCAGGATGTCATTCTGTTTATCAGTGACATAAGGAAACGTTAGGATAGTAGTGTCCGGCTTTACGCCGGACATCAAAATAGAAGGGAATACTCGATTAATGCGATTTTTTAGCAGTCTGGCCGTCACCGTCAGTGTGACCAATTTTGGAAAAAACGTTAAACACTGCGCCCAGACCATAAATGGCCCCCAGAATGATAGCCATCATTACCGGAACCATGGCTACTGCAAACAACAGGCTCGTTAACAACTCCCACATGCTTACCTCACTTATCGCAACGGTTACCGCGACTTCTGTCGCCCATACCACGTACAGTTTCGCCGTAAACTAGCATACTTATTTTTACATCCCAACAGTTTACCGTAATGAAGAAAATTAATGCGGCCATTTGTGCGATTTGCCCCCACTGATGTGCCGCATTTATTGTGCGGCCCATTGTGCACCCGGATGGCGTTGAGGCAGAGCGACTGGACAAGGTTGCGGACGCGCGGCTGACGCCGGTTTCCGGCCGCGTTATCAACATCGTCGACGGTAATAAGAGGGCAACATGCTGGTGCTGAAACAACAGTTAAAGCAGGCGCGGCCGTCGCAGACGGCGGTCGCCACAACCATTTCCGTGTCAGGGGCTACGCTGGCGCAAATTGTTGACCATAACCCGTGGGCACGCACCAACGCCGGGGAGATTCGCCAGCGCCTGCAAAACGTTCCGGCGAGGCATGGCATTGAAACCGAAAAGAGTTTTAACACTCTACAGGACGCCCCATCCCATGCGGCGCAAACCACAGACCTCAGCCTGGAGGCATTCCTGACCGTCATGCTGGGACGCGCCGGGAACACGCTGGCTGACGTCATCGACGCTCTCCGCGTCCGGCTGAGTAATCAGGTCGGCGCGCGTTAGCCTGTCGTCAGGCTGCCGTACCCGCTGGCCGTCGCCAATCTGATGATTGCCGCCATGAATTTGGCTGCTGAAATAGGCGTGCCGCGGGTGAATGCGGATGTGAGCAAGGGGGGTTGATCGTAAATCCATCCCGAAAATCTACCAACGATTCGCCACACCGACATTTCCGTTTGAACAAGGGGTGAAATAAATGGAACAGAATTACACGACGCATGGCGCAACGCGCGAACCCGACGGGGATAATCGGCAATGGCGGAATGCAGAACAGACCGGTTGCGTCATCGAAAACGTCAATCTCGCAGGGTATGTATTGTTATCTTAGGGGGCAGTTTGCCCCTGATGAAAAAAATAGCGACAATACAAATCATTAAACTCTCCGTTTGTGAGCTTCCCTATGCAGGCCGAAATTCTCCTAACCTTAAAACTCCAGCAACGCTTGTTTGCCGATCAGCGGCGGATCGAATTACTAAAACAAGTTCGTCACACCGGTTCAATTAGCCAGGGCGCAAGGCTGGCCGGGATCAGCTATAAAAGCGCATGGGACGCCATCAACGAGATGAATCAGTTGGCGGAGCAAACCGTCGTGGAACGGATGACCGGCGGTAAAGGCGGCGGCGGCGCGCAGATCACCCACTATGGCGAACGCCTGCTCCAGCTTTACGATTTACTCGCCCAGATTCAGCAAAAAGCCTTCGATGTGCTTCAGAAAGAGGACTTGCCGCTGGACAGTCTGCTGGCTGCCATTGCGCGTTTCTCGCTGCAAACAAGCGCCCGAAATCAGTTTTTTGGAACCGTGCTCGCACGCGGCGATCAAGCCGTTCAGCAGCAGTTGGATATTTTGCTCGCCGATGGTAAAACGACGGTCAGCGCCCTGATTACCCGGCAAAGCGCTGAACGTTTACGCCTTGACACGGGGAAAGACGTGCTGGTGCTGATCAAAGCGCCCTGGATAGAAGTTTGTGCCGCCGATGCCCCGGTAATACCGGCCGATAACATCCTCATCGGGCGGATAAGTTCTCTTGAAACCGGCACTGAAAACAGCGAAGTGCTGATCACGCTGGCGGGGGGCGAAACGCTATGCGCAACCGTTTCAAATGATATCGCCGAAGCACAGCAACTGCGGCCGGGCCTTGAGGTTAGAGCCACCTTCAGCGCCGATCGGGTGATTGTGGCGACGCTCTGCTAACCCCGTTATGGAGACATCAGCCGTACGCCTCCGACCCTGACTGACTGTGTATTGACTCGCTGACAAAGGATAAAAGATGCCGTTGTTGAAAATAGCCCAGGGCCGATTCCGGTTGAATGACACCCGTATGTTGCGGGTGGATGACCTGACACTCGAACAACATCAAAACTGGGCGTTTATTGGTGCAAACGGCAGCGGAAAATCCTCGCTGGCACGCGCGCTATCGGGCGAGCTTCCCGTGCTGAACGGAGAGCGGCGATGCGATTTTCAACGTATTGTCCGGCTGTCATTCGAGCAGTTGCAGAAACTGGTTTCCGAAGAGTGGCAGCGCAATAACACCGACATGTTGAATTCTGATGAACAAGACACGGGGCGCACAACGGCCGAAGTCATTCAGGATAGCGTGAGGGATCAGAACCGCTGTCGGTTGCTTGCCGAACAATTTGGTATTGCGCATCTTCTCGATCGCCGGTTCAAGTATCTTTCCGCCGGCGAAACACGCAAGACGATGTTATGTCAGGCATTGATGCCGCAGCCAGACCTGTTGATTCTGGACGAACCTTTCGACGGGCTGGATGCAGCCTCACGCCGGCAGCTTGCCGGGCGACTGCCGCAGTTCGCCGGTCATGGCGGTACTTTGGCGCTGATCCTGAACCGGTTTGACGATATCCCCCCTTTTATCCATCATGTCGGCATTCTTGCGGATTGCGCATTAACTCGTGTGGGCGCGCGTGAGGAAATCTTGTCAGAAACGCTGATCGCTCAGTTGGCCTACAGTGAAAAACTGTCGGGAAGCGCCATCCCCGAACCGGAAGACCCGCAGAGACATCCCCGGCTACCCGCGCATCTTCCCCGTATTACGCTACGCAACGGCATCGTCCAGTATGACGACCGTCCGATATTGCATGGCTTGAACTGGGAAGTGATGCCCGGCCAGCACTGGCAGATTGTCGGTCCGAACGGCGCGGGAAAATCGACGCTTCTGAGTTTGATTACCGGCGATCACCCCCAGGGCTATAGCAACGATTTCACACTGTTTGGCCGCAGGCGCGGCAGTGGCGAAACCATCTGGGATATCAAACGTCATATCGGTTACGTCAGCAACACTCTGCATCTGGATTACCAGGTCAGCACCAGCGTGCGTAACGTCATTTTATCGGGATTCTTCGATTCCATCGGCATCTATCAGGCGGTTTCCGATCGTCAGCGTCAGCTCACCGGACAGTGGCTGGCTTTGCTGGGTCTTGATGGCGCCATCGCGGACGCCCCGTTCCAAACCTTATCCTGGGGTCAGCAGCGTCTGGTGTTGATCGCCAGAGCACTGGTGAAACACCCTGCCCTGCTGATTCTCGACGAACCGTTACAGGGTCTGGACCCCCTGAACCGGCAATTGGTTCGGCGCTGGCTGGATATCTTAATCAGCGAAGGCGGCACACAGTTGCTGTTCGTTTCTCACCATCCCGAAGACGCGCCACAGTGCATTACGCACCGACTCGAATTTATCCCTAAAGGCGATATTTACGACTATCAGATTTATCGCGTTATGGACAAGTCAAAAACCGGGGATGATAACGATACCAAGAAATAGATCCCGCTGAGAAACACGGCGTCTTTTACAAAAACTTATATTCAGCACTCGATGATTGGTTAAGAAAAATTGTCAATAACGGGGTTATTTTTGCTGTTTATCACCTTTCTTGGCGGGTAACGATGTTATTTTTCGCCTAATCATTACAACAGAGGTCAACATGAATGTTTTAGTCACGGGTGGAAACGGTTACATAGGAAGTCATACCTGTGTGCAGTTACTGGCTGCCGGGCACCACCCCGTCATTGTCGACAACTTATGCAACAGCAAAGCCAGCGTGGTTAAAACCATTGGGCAACTGACAGGTAAAACGCCGGTGTTTTATCAAAGCGATATCCGTGACACATCACGGTTAAACGACATTTTTTCCCGTCACAAGATTGATGCCGTCATTCACTTTGCCGGCTTGAAAGCGGTTGGCGAGTCGGTTCGCGAACCCATCAGCTACTATGATAACAACGTCTACGGCACGCTGACGCTGGTTCAGTCCATGAAAAAAGCGGGCGTGAAGAATCTGATTTTTAGTTCCTCCGCGACCGTTTACGGCGATCAGCCCCAGATTCCCTATCAGGAAAACTTTCCAACCGGCCAGCCCGCCAGCCCTTATGGCCGCAGCAAGCTGATGGTTGAGCAAATTTTGCAGGATTTGCAGCAGGCGGAGCCGGACTGGAGCATCACGCTGCTGCGTTATTTCAACCCGGTTGGCGCGCATCCGTCAGGTCAAATGGGGGAAGATCCGCAGGGCATTCCCAATAACCTGATGCCCTATATCGCTCAGGTTGCCGTTGGTCGCCGGGAATCGCTGGCTATTTTCGGCAATGACTACCCGACGGAAGATGGCACGGGCGTGCGCGATTACATCCACGTCGTCGACTTGGCCGATGGCCATGTCGCCGCCATGAATGCGCTGCAAAATCGTGCCGGTGTCCATATCTACAATCTGGGCGCAGGCGTGGGCTACAGCGTATTGCAAGTGGTTGACGCTTTCCGTCAAGCCTGCGGCAAACCGCTGGCGTATCACTTCGCGCCACGTCGTCAAGGCGATCTTGCGGCTTATTGGGCTGACGCTGAAAAAGCGGCGCGGGATCTCAACTGGCGGGTCAGCCGTTCACTGGAAGAGATGGCGCAGGATACGTGGCGCTGGCAATCCACTCATCCTCAGGGTTATCCAGACTAAAAAAAACCGCGGGGATAACATTCGGGCAACGGCTTGGTTGGCCGAATACCCACAGGAGCAAGCCATGTTGAATGAAAAAACCCGCGCGCTGGCGCCCGACGGACAGCCGTTCCAATTAACCGCCTTACAAAATCAGGCAGGCATGCGCATTTGCCTGATGGACTGGGGCGCCACCTGGCTTTCCTGCCAGTTGCCCATGCCGGGCGGTGAAGTGCGGGAAGTGCTGCTCGGTTGTGCTGCGCCAGAACAGTATCCTCAGCAAAGCGCTTATCTTGGGGCGTCTGTGGGCCGCTACGCCAATCGTATCGCCAATGCCACGTTCAGCCGTGGCGATGAAACCTACCTTCTGGCCGCCAATCAGGGCGTCCATCAGTTACATGGCGGTCCAGACGGGTTTCACGCACGGCGCTGGTCTATTCTCAGCCAGGATGCGTCACAGATTACCTATCAGTTGTATTCGCCGGATGGCGATCAGGGATATCCCGGTCAGCTTAATGTGCAGGTCTGCTATCGTCTGACTGAACATCACGCGCTGGAAATCACCTATCAAGCCGTCGCGGAAAAAAACTGCCCGGTGTGCCTGACCAACCACGCCTACTTCAATCTTGACGGCAACCCAACGGACGTACGCAAACACCGGTTGCAACTCTTTGCCGATTATTACCTGCCGGTAAACAGCGCCGGTATTCCCGGCGCGGACCTTAAACCGGTTGAAAAAACTGGAATGGATTTCCGCCAGCCGAAAACGCTGGAGCAGGACTTCCTGCGGGACGACGATCAGGTTGCCGTCAACGGTTACGATCACGCTTATCTGCTGCACAAAACCTGCGCCTCCGGTGAAAGCCCGGCGGCCAATTTGTGGTCCTCGGATGACCAGGTCATGATGAGCGTCTTTACCAGCGCACCCGCCCTGCAACTCTATAGCGGCAACTTCCTTTCAGGTACGCCATCAAGGGAAGGCCACCGCTATGAAAATCACGCTGGCGTGGCGCTGGAAAGCGAATTCCTGCCGGATAGTCCCAACCATCCAGACTGGCCGCAGCCGGACTGCTGGTTAAAACCGGGCAAGGTATATCGCGCTGAAACTACCTATCAGTTTTTCACACCCTAATCATTGTACCGGCGTCTTACCCGGCGCCGATATCCTGGTTTCACTTTCTCTCCCAGTCACTTACCGACGCCGTGAATGGGGCATTCGCCCGGTTTCCCGCTGCCTGCATTCTGAAACTTGCCAGTTTTTATTAACTCGTTGATAACATTGGCAGAACATCCCTCTACCGCTTTACAAAACTCTTCAATTCCCTGCTTGCCCACGCCAGATTCTGGCGCTTACACTGCGATTAATCTTTGTAAGGATACGTTATGCCGGGATCGTCTTTATCGCCATCAATAATCCATCATCTGCGTACCAAAGGCAGATGGGGATGGCTATTGGCGTTATGCTGGCTATTTCTGAATGCGCAATTAGCGATTGCCGCTCACTCATGCAATATGACGTTCAACCAGACGTCAGCATTGATGCGGCACCAAGTCCATCAGCAACAGACCCCCTCCGTCTCCCATGGGACTGACCATGATGAAACCATGTCGACACAAGTGGCTCAACAGCAGACCCCGCTGTGTGAGAAACACTGCGTCCCAGACACCATCAAGCAGGACAATGTCAGTCTGGCGCTGCTGGCTATTCCGGTCAGTAACGAGCTGGCTCTCGTCAATCAACCCCATTCCGTAAATTGCACCACTGATGTCTGGTTTTCCCCGCCGGCGGCAGGACCTCCGGCAGAAATCCGTTTCTGCCGTTTCAGAGAATAGCCCGAACGATTAATAACCCCGCTACGCCAAACCGGTGTAATCAACTGTTATTTCTCGTTTTTATGGAGCTATTACTATGCGTGCCATTTACGTCGCCGTGATAAGCGGCTTACTGTTCTCTTCTCCCTTACGGGCCAATGAACATCAGCATCACGCAATGATGATGCCTTCCAATACGGCTGCCACTGCAACCACCAACGCGTATCAGGCCACCGGGACAGTGAAGCAGTGGAACGCCGACAGCGTCACCATCGCCCATTCCCCGGTTGCCGATTTGCGCTGGCCGCCCATGACCATGACGTTCAGGCTACCCGCCGGACGTACTTTTAATCCTCTAGCGGCGAATACGCCTGTCGCGTTCCGCTTTATACAACAGGACAGCGGCTACGTACTGATCAATATCACGCCACAGCAAAAATAACCGAGGATAGAACCATGTCCCTGTCCGAACATCGCGTCACAGGCGCGTGTCTGGCAATGTTGCTGTGGCTGCCTGCCGCATCCTTTGCGGCAGTTCTGGATTTTGATCAGGCGTTACAGGCGGCGGAGCGTTATTCCGCCGAGCTGTCCGCCAATCGACACCAGGTTAGCGCGCTGCAAAACATGGCCGACTCCGCGACGCAACTTCCCGATCCGCAGCTTCGATTCGGCGTTGAGAACCTGCCTTTAGGCGGAAACAATGGCAGCCGACTGACGCGTGAAGGGATGACGATGCAACGCATTGGCGTTATGCAAACCTATGTCAGCAGGCGTAAACGAGAAAGCAAAGCACAAACTTTCCGCGTGGAAGCCGACAGCCTGCTCAGCAACAGCGAATCCCTTCGCGCCCGCCTGCAACGGGATACCGCTCAAGCCTGGCTCGAACTGGCTTTATCACAACAATTCCTGAAAGAGCTGAAACAGCTGGTTACCGAAAGTGAACGGCAGATTGCCTTGCAGAAAGCGAGCGTAGCGGCAGGCAGTGAGGCCAGCAGCGTGCTGGATGCCCGATTGACGCTGGCCACCATGCGAGATCGTCTGGCCGATGCCGAACGGGATGTTCAGATCGCCCGGGCCAGCATCACACGGCTTACCGGTCTGACCAACATCCATGTTCAGGGTGTGCTTCCCCGCTTTGAACGACTGCCGGCATCACCGGAGCAACTTAGCCAAAACCTGCATCTGCACCCGGAAATGCAACAGGCGCAGCGTGAGGCCGAACTCGCTCAGGCGCGCTCGGCGCAGTCGGCCGTCGCAGTGATCCCTGATGTGGGCGTGGAGATTTACTACGCCAAGCGGGGCAATGAGTATGACGATATGGCGGGCGTGATGGTAACGGTCGACCTGCCCCTGTTTCAATCCAAACGGCAGGATAAAGAGCACGCCGCGGATGTGGCCCGCATTCAGCAGACTCGCGACAACGCGCTGCTGGCAGCCAGGGAACATCAGGCACAGCTCGATACGTTAATCGCGCAATTTCAGGCGGTCCAATCACGCTGGCGGCGGCAGATTAACGAGGTTCTGCCCCTGCAACAGCAGCGCAGCGAACTGATCCAGGCTCAGTATCAATCAGGCAGCAGCAGCCTTGCCAGCGTTCTGGAGGCCCGACGTTCGCTGCTGGAAAGTAATATCGCCGCACAAACCGCCGCACGGGAAATGGCGCAGTTCTGGGCCGCCATTCGCTATCTGACGCCACAGGGAAAACCATTACAATGAACAAATCCTTCACTTACAGCTTGATTGCGCTGGCGATCGCCGCGGCTATCGGCGCCGGTTTTTTCTGGGGCCGACACCAGGCCGTATCGGTCTCCTCAGCCTCTTCATCTTCATCGGCTACAACAGCGCGTCCGGTGTTGTACTGGTACGATCCCATGGTGCCCGATAAACGTTTTGACCAGCCCGGCAAATCACCGTTTATGGATATGCCGCTAGTTCCCCGTTACGCCGACGAGATACGCAACGATGGCGGCGTCACCATCAGCGCCCGCCAGCAGCAAAACCTCGGCGTTCGTACCGCTCGCGCGGAAATCCGCACCGTCAATATCCAGACATCCGGCTATGGCTCCGTCACGCTCAACGAACGGGGATTACGCACGCTAGCCGCCACCAGCGGCGGTATCGTCGAACAACTCAATGTCGGCGCGTTGCAGCAACAGGTTAAAAAAGGGGAAACGCTGGCAACGCTGTGGAATCCTGCCTGGGCTGCGGCGCAGCAGGAATATCTGGCGGTGCGGCAGCTCGGCGATGATTCGCTGACGCAGGCCGCCCGCCGTAAGCTTTCCTTGCTGTTTATGCCGGACACGGTTATCCGCCAGGTCGAACGCAGCGGGAAACCGCAGGCCAGAATCACCCTCACTGCGCCAGAATCCGGTTACGTCAATAAGCTTGAAGTCCGCGCCGGGATGCAGTTGACGCCGGCGCAACCGCTGTTTGAGCTGGCGAGCTTGGACCCGGTATGGGTCGAGGTGGATTATCCCGAAGCGCAGGCGGCGCGCTTGAGCGTCGGCAGCGGGATAACCGCCCGCAGCAGCGCCTGGCCGGGACAAACGTTTCACGGAACAATCAGTGAATTGCTCCCGCTGCTTGACAGCGGCACCCGCACGCTGAAAGCCCGCGCCGTACTGGAAAATCCCCAACAGCAGTTAAAACCGGGAATGTACCTGTCAGTACAGCTTGCCAGCCAGCAACCACAGCCGATGCTGATGATCCCTCAGCAAGCCTTGCTGGTCAGCGGCAGTCACAATCGGGTACTGATTCACGAGGGCAACGGCCACTTTGCCCCTCGAACGGTGGCCGTGGGAACCATACAGAACGGCTGGGCCGAAGTCGTTACCGGGCTGAAAGAGGGCGACAGCGTGGTGACATCGGGCCAATTCCTGATTGATTCCGAAGCCAGCCTGCGCAGCTCGCTATCACAGTTTGGCGAAGCTTATCAGACGGGATCAACGCAATCCGCAAAAGAGAAAACCGCCGCGGCGCAAAACGTCATTTATCAAACGCAGGGTACAATTAAAGCCATCAACGGCAGCCAGCTTACTATCGGGCATGATGCCGTTCCGGCGTTGAACTGGTCGCCCATGACGATGGATTTTACCCTGCCGAAAAGCGGACTGCCTGAGGGGATCGAGATCAACAGTAAAGTTCGCTTCAGTTTCAGTATGGACGACAGCGGCATTCATATTCAGCACATCTCCTCGCTCGACGCTCCCCAAACCGGACATGGAGGCCACCAATGATTGCTTATATCATTCGCTGGTCGCTGCAAAACCGCCTGCTGGTGTTGCTGGCGGTGTTACTGATGGCAGCCTGGGGGATAATCTCATTGCAGAAAACCCCGCTGGACGCCCTGCCCGATCTCTCTGACGTGCAGGTGATTATTCGCGTCAGCTATCCGGGCAAAGCGCCGCAGGTGGTCGAGAATCAGGTCACCTACCCGCTGACCACCACCATGCTTTCAGTACCGGGCGCCAAAACGGTGCGCGGTTTCTCCATGTTTGGCGACGCCTACGTTTATATTCTGTTTGAGGATGGCACCGATCCTTATTGGGCGCGATCGCGCGTGCTCGAATATCTCAGCCAGGTGCAATCCAGCCTGCCGGCGGAGGCCAGAACATCACTGGGGCCGGATGCCACCGGCGTCGGCTGGATCTACGAATATGCGCTTGTCGATCGGAGCGGTAAACATAGTCTGGCCGATCTGCGCGGAATTCAGGATTGGTTGCTCAGGTTTGAATTGAAAACCATACCTAACGTCGCGGAGGTTGCCAGCGTCGGCGGCATGGTGAAACAATATCAGGTGGTGGTCGATCCTGAGCGGATGCGTACGCTGAATATTACCCACCAGCAGATTATCGCCGCGATACAGGCCGCCAATCAGGAAAGCGGCGGTTCGGTGCTGGAACTGGGGGAAGCGGAATATATAATTCGCACCGCCGGCTACCTGAAAAACGCGCAGGACTTCGATCATGTGGTCATTACCATGCGCAATGGCATACCGCTCTTTTTACAGGATGTCGCCACCCTGCGTGAAGGACCGGAGATGCGACGCGGCATTGCCGAATTGAATGGCGAAGGCGAGGTAGCAGGCGGCATTATTGTGTTGCGCTCAGGCAAAAACGCGTTGGGCACCCTGCATGCCGTGAAAGCCCGGTTACAGGAAATTCAAAAAAGCCTGCCTGCCGGGGTGGAGATTGTACCGACCTACGATCGCGCCCAGTTGATTGAACTGGCGATAGAAACGCTCAGCCATAAATTACTGGAAGAGTTTGCCGTCGTTGCCGCCATTTGCGCCCTGTTTCTGTTTCATTTTCGTTCGGCGTTGGTGGCGATTATCAGCCTGCCGCTGGGGATTCTGGGCGCATTTATCATCATGCGTTATCAGGGCGTCAATGCGAACATTATGTCGCTGGGCGGCATTGCGATTGCGATTGGGGCAATGGTGGATGCGGCGATCGTGATGATTGAGAATATGCATAAAGTCGTCGAGCAGTGGCGCCACAACCATCCGGGGGAGGAACCTCAGGATCGGGATTGGTGGCATCTGGCGGAACGCGCCGCCGTCGAAGTCGGTCCGGCGCTATTTTGCAGCCTGTTGATCATCACGCTCTCTTTTGTGCCGGTTTTCTCGCTGGAAGCGCAGGAAGGCCGCATGTTTTCACCGCTGGCGTTTACCAAAACCTATGCGATGGCGGTTGCAGCCGGACTCGGCATTACGCTGGTCCCAGTGCTGATGGGCTATTTCGTCCGGGGAAAAATCCCCGATGAGCAGGCTAATCCGCTTAACCGCTGGCTGATCAAAGCCTATCATCCCGTCCTGCAACGCGTGTTGAGCTATCCCAAAACCACGCTGCTGATTTCAGTGCTGTTGCTTCTGCTCACACTGCTTCCGCTTGGGCGTCTCGGCAGCGAATTCATGCCCCCGCTGGACGAAGGCGATCTGCTGTACATGCCCTCGACGTTGCCCGGCATTTCCGCCCGCGAAGCCGCCCGCCTGTTGCAACAAACCGATCGGCTGATCAAAACCGTGCCTGAAGTTGAATCCGTTTTCGGTAAGGCCGGCCGGGCGGAAACCGCGACCGATCCCGCGCCGCTGACCATGTTGGAAAGCACCATCCGGCTGAAGCCCCGCGAGCAATGGCGACCGGGCATGACCCTGGACAGGTTGGTCGCCGAACTGGATCAAACCGTCAATCTACCTGGGATCGCCAACGTCTGGGTGCCGCCGATTCGTAATCGTCTGGATATGCTGGCGACCGGTATTAAAAGCCCGGTCGGCATCAAGGTGAATGGCAATAATTTGCAGGACATCGAGCGTATCGCCGCTCAGATCGAACAGGTGGTGAAAAACGTCCCCGGCGTGACGTCAGCACTGGCGGAGCGGTTGGCGGGCGGCCGCTATATCGACATTGATATCGACCGCCAGCGGGCCGCCCGCTACGGCGTTTCCGTCGATGAGTTGCAGTCTCTGGTCGCGGCCCTAATCGGCGGACAGAATATCGGCGAAACCGTTGAAGGCCGTCAGCGCTACCCCATCAACCTTCGCTACCCGCGCGAATTGCGAGACTCGTTGGAAAAGCTGCGTGATTTACCCGTCGTCACGGCGAGTGGCGCACGCGTCACGCTTTCAGAACTGGCTGATATTCGTGTCAGCGACGGGCCGCCGATGCTGAAAAGTGAAAACGGACGGCTGTCTGAATGGATTTATGTGGACCTGCGCGGCCGCGATCTGAAATCTGCCGTCGAAGAGATGCAACAGGCGGTGGCGCAGCAGATAACACTGCCGGAAGGGGTGTCGCTCAGTTGGTCCGGCCAATTTGAATATCTCGTACGCGCCACGGAGAAAATGAAAATCGTCGTGCCCTTCACACTGTTGATAATCTTTGTACTGCTGTATGTGACGTTTAAACGGGTGAAAGATGCCCTGCTGATTATGGCTACCCTGCCCTTTGCCCTGATCGGCGGCGTCTGGTTACAGTCTATCCTCGGCTATAACCTTTCTGTGGCCTGCGCCGTCGGCTTCATCGCGCTGGCTGGCGTCTCGGCCGAGTTTGGCGTCATTATGCTGTTGTATCTCAATCATGCGGTGGAAAAATACCGTGTGCCCGGTCAGCCGTTATCCCGGCAACAGTTGATGGACGCCATTTACGAAGGTGCGGTACTGCGTGTTCGCCCCAAAATGATGACCGTCGCCACCATCATGGCCGGCCTGCTGCCCATCATGTGGGGAGGGGGCAGCGGCTCGGAAATTATGCAGCGGATTGCCGCTCCGATGATCGGCGGTATGGTCAGCGCCCCGTTGCTTTCCATGCTGGTTATCCCGGCGGTGTACCTGTTATTCCACAAGGATGATAAGAACACGCTGAAACGATAAAGCAAGAGTGTGATGTGGCGCAAATAGCGAGCGGATAAATCATCCCGCCCAACGACTATCGATTGCCGATAATCGTTCTGCGCCCCTATAATGAAACCCGTTATCACAGAAATCTCAGGATATGGAGGAGTTTAGCTATGGCTGTAACTAAGCTGGTACTGGTAAGACACGGTGAGAGCCAGTGGAACAACGAAAACCGCTTCACAGGCTGGTATGATGTTGATTTGTCCGACAAAGGTCGCACAGAAGCCAAAGCCGCCGGTAAATTGCTTAAAGAAGAAGGTTTTGCCTTTGACTTTGCTTATACCTCCGTGCTGAAACGCGCCATTCATACGCTGTGGAATATACTGGACGAGCTGGATCAAGCCTGGCTGCCGGTAGAAAAATCCTGGAAAATGAATGAGCGTCATTACGGCGCCCTGCAAGGCCTGAACAAAGCGGAAACCGCGGAAAAATACGGTGACGAGCAGGTGAAACAATGGCGTCGCGGCTTTGCGGTGACACCGCCGGAACTGACTCGTGATGATGAGCGTTACCCCGGACACGACCCGCGTTACGCTTCACTGAGCGAGGCAGAACTGCCGTTGACCGAAAGCCTGGCGCTGACGATTGAACGTGTTGTGCCTTACTGGAATGAAACCATTCTGCCACGCATCAAAAGTGGTGAACGGGTGATCATCGCCGCTCATGGCAACTCCCTGCGTGCACTGGTTAAATACCTGGACAACATGGGCGAAGATGAAATTCTCGAACTGAATATCCCGACTGGCGTGCCATTGGTTTATGAATTCGATGAAAACTTCAAACCGATCAAACACTACTATCTGGGCAATGCTGATGAAATTGCAGCAAAAGCCGCCGCCGTAGCGAACCAGGGTAAAGCCAAGTAACAGACGACTACCCTGATAAATAAAAAAAACCGGCTAATCAGCCGGTTTTTTTTATTTACTACGACGCGATGATCATTTACTGCGGCGCTCACGCACCGCCGACGCCAGTTGGCGCAACAGCATATCGGTATCTTCCCAGCCGATGCAGGCATCGGTTACGCTCTGACCGTACACCAACGCTGCATTGCTTTCCAGGCTCTGATTGCCTTCAACCAGATGACTTTCAACCATAACCCCCACAATCGCTTTTTCACCCTGAGCAATCTGGCCGCTCACGTCTTCGCAGACTTCCATTTGCTTTTTGAATTGCTTGCTGCTGTTGGCATGGCTGAAATCGATCATCACCTGCGGCGTCAGGCCCGCTTTTTCCAGACCTGCCTTCACCTCTTTCACATGTTCGGCACTGTAGTTCGGCGTTTTGCCACCGCGCAGAATAATATGGCAATCACGGTTACCGCTGGTGTTGACAATCGCGGAATGACCCCATTTGGTTACGGACAGGAAACAGTGCGGGGCGCTGGCGGCATTGATGGCATCAATAGCGACTTTGATCGTCCCGTCGGTGCCGTTCTTGAACCCGACCGGGCAAGACAAACCCGACGCCAGTTCGCGGTGTACCTGAGATTCAGTGGTCCGCGCGCCAATCGCGCCCCAACTCATCAAATCCGCCATATATTGCGGCGTGATCATATCCAGAAACTCTCCGGCCGCGGGCAGACCCATATTGTTAATTTCCAGCAACAGTTGACGTGCAATACGCAGGCCGTCATTGATCTGATAACTGTTATCCATCAGCGGATCGTTGATTAGCCCTTTCCAGCCTACCGTCGTACGCGGTTTTTCAAAATAAACCCGCATCACCACTTCCAGATCGTCGCTCAGTTCCTGGCGCAATTTAAGTAGGCGGGCCGCATACTCTTTAGCCGCTTGCGGATCGTGAATAGAGCAAGGACCAATGACAACCAGCAAGCGGTCATCATTACCGTTAAGGATCTTATGGATGGCTGTGCGCGCGAACGATACCGTTTCTGCGGCTTTGTCCGTAGCGGGGAATTTTTCCAATAGTGCAACCGGAGGCAAAAGTTTCTTAATGTCTTTAATCCTTAAATCATCATTTTGGTAGTTCATAGTTATTCCATCGATTTCAGAACGGTATTTTCAACGCATACCCCATGCTTGCCACCCGAATGCAAGATAGCCGATCGCTTAGGAGACAAGATTTTTCCAATTATATGTCAATCAGGCGCTGTCGTGGCGCTGAATTCGATGGTATTTATTCATCTAAACACCATCAACGCGCGGTGTCGTAAGATTAAGAGGATATTTTTCACCGCTGCTTACGCCCTAAGTAGCGTAAAATGGATACCAGACAAGCAATCGACAAGGGATAAACGATGGCACACAACCACACTCATGCGGAGTCAAGCAACAGCAAACGCCTGCTGGCGGCATTTATTATTACGGCAACCTTTATGGTGGCGGAAGTGGTGGGGGGATTGTTGTCGGGTTCTCTTGCGCTACTCGCGGATGCCGGTCATATGCTGACCGATACGGCGGCCCTGTTCGTCGCACTTCTGGCCGTCCGTTTTGCCCAGAAGAAACCGAATGCCCGTCATACCTTCGGCTATTCGCGCTTCACCACGCTTGCCGCGTTCGTCAACGCTCTGACGCTGTTGGCCATTACCGCATTCATTGTCTGGGAGGCGATCCAGCGCTTCTACGAACCTCAACCCGTAGCGGGTGTCCCTATGCTACTGGTTGCCATTGGGGGCATGCTGGCGAATATCGTCGCCTTCTGGTTATTGCACCACGGCAGCGAAGAGAAAAACATTAATGTCCGGGCCGCCGCTCTGCATGTGCTGGGCGATTTACTCGGCTCGGTTGGCGCGATCGCCGCAGCACTCATCATTCTGTTCACCAACTGGACGCCTATCGACCCTATTCTGTCGATTTTAGTCTCCTGCCTGGTATTGCGCAGCGCGTGGTCACTGATGAAAGAGAGTATTCATGAACTGCTGGAAGGTACGCCGAGCCAGATAAGTATTGAGGCGCTCAAGAAAGATCTGACCATGAATATTTCCGAAGTGAGAAATATCCATCATGTGCACGTATGGCAGATTGGCGAAAAACCTATGATGACGCTGCACGCACAGGTCATTCCACCTTACGATCACGATGCGTTATTAAGGAAGATTCAGGCGTATTTACTGGAAAACTATCAGGTTGGCCACACAACAATACAGATGGAGTACCAGCACTATGACGGTGAACACTGCGATATCCATCCCGCAGTTGGTCATCATCACCCTCATTGACTTGCCGTGTTCCAATCAGGTGTCGCGGGCCAGCGGTACGGCGTGATTGTCCCGCGCACTTTTAATCCACAGCCAGGAGCCGTTCAGCGCAACCAGCGTCAGAATGGCATATTCCAGCGCCATGGCATAAACCCCCTGATAGGCAAAAATCACCACGCTGATAATGTCGATCACCACCCAAAGCAGCCAGTTTTCAACATATTTTCGCGTCATCAGCAGCATAGCCACAATGGATAACACCATCATTGTGGAATCCCAGAACGGGAACGCGTCAGGTTGCAGCTCCGGCATCTGTACATCCAGGCCGAACATTTGCATAGCCAATACCGCCACGCGCGTCAGCATGGCGAAAACCGGATCGATATAGACCGTCATCAGACCAATCGCCAGCACGCTCGCAGCGGACCAGCCAACCAGCTTCGGCAAAGGTAGCCAGCGGATCCTGAGTTCAATCTCATTCGCATCGGTCTTGCGTGTCCAGGCATACCAGCCATAAATATTGGCGGCGAAAAAGAAAATTTGCAGCAGCAGGCTGGCGTAGAGTTGAATCTGGAAGAAAATTACCGCGAACAGCGTGACGTTGAGCAAACCAAACGGGTAGTTAATGGTCTTTTCCAGACTCGCCAGCCAGATGCACAATAGCCCGAACAACGTGCCGATCGCCTCGATCCAGGACAGCGCGTATCCGCCCGCACCCAGGGGAATGTGAACCAAGATATTGCTGGTACTGAAAAAATCCATCTCACCACCCTGTCTCAATCATTAATGCTGTGTATCGGTCGAAACCCGTTAAGCGCCGTTGTCTGTCAGGCATTCCCGCGTACGCGTAATTTCAATTCCGCCGCAAAAGCAAGCATCCGATTCAGCGGAACCAGTGCGCCTTCGCGCAGTGCGGCATCGACATGGATTTCATGACTTCCCCCCCGTTCCAAACCGTTGGCAATCGCCTCAAGGCCATTCATCGCCATCCAGGGACAATGTGCGCAGCTACGGCAAGTCGCCCCCTCACCCGCGGTTGGCGCTTCTAAAAGTGTCTTATTTGGGCACGCCTGCTGCATCTTGTAAAAAATACCGCGATCGGTGGCCACAATCAGTTCACGCTGAGGCAGCGTTTGTGCCGCCTGAATCAACTGACTGGTTGAACCGACTGCATCGGCCATTTCGACAACGCTTTGAGGAGATTCCGGGTGCACCAGAATCGCCGCCTCCGGGTAAAGCACTTTCATGCGTTTCAGCGCCTGAGTTTTAAACTCATCATGCACGATACAGGCCCCTTGCCAACACAGTACATCGGCCCCGGTCTGCTTTTGCACGTAACTCCCCAGATGGCGATCGGGCGCCCAGATAATTTTTTCTCCCAGACTGTCGAGGTGCTCAATCAAT
Organism: Brenneria rubrifaciens; assembly: GCF_005484945.1. Taxonomy (NCBI): domain Bacteria; kingdom Pseudomonadati; phylum Pseudomonadota; class Gammaproteobacteria; order Enterobacterales; family Pectobacteriaceae; genus Brenneria; species Brenneria rubrifaciens. The sequence continues at coordinate 1,205,170 of NZ_CP034035.1, read as the reverse complement.
TCAACAGCGATACTGGATGTCACGACCCAGTCGGCGCGTGCCTTGACTGCGGCGGACGTGTTAGCGTAGACCACCACGGTGCGGTCGGGATGACTATCACAAAACTGGCTGAACGCTTCGCTCGGACAACCGAGGTCGAGCGAACACTCCGCCTCAAGCGTAGGCATCAGCACGGTTTTTTCCGGGTTAAGGATTTTTGCCGTTTCGCCCATGAAACGAACCCCTGCGACCAACAGCGTCGAGGCGGTATGCGTGCTGCCGAAACGAGCCATTTCCAATGAGTCCGCCACACAACCACCGGTTTCTTCCGCTAACGCCTGGATTTCCGGATCAGTATAGTAATGGGCAACAATTACCGCATTTTTCTGCTGTAGTAAGGTTTTTATCCTGCCACGGTAGTGCTGCTTTTGTTCAGCAGACAAGGGTTTAGGCTTTGCCGGGAAGGGATAAATTGTTTCATTGCTATCGAAAAGGATGCTCATTATGGATTTCCATGATGACAACGTAGAAGAAAGAACTAAACGGCCTATGTCGCTCAGTTTCAGACTCTGATGTTTTTTATCCTAAACAAAATACCGAAAAAATCGCATAAAGTCGCTTTATTTTTACAGAAATATGACCAGCTTGTTTAATTTTCACAAAACAATAGTCAGCGGACAGCCATGTAACTCTGCCCGCCGCCGAACGATTCACATCGTGTCAATATCGCATTGATATTTTCGCTATCGGCGACTCAGCCGAAGAGACGGTGCCAGTATAGGGATATTGGAACGATCAGTATCAGCGCAGGCAGGAAGTTGACGACCGCAAAGAGCTTAATCTGAGCAATCCGCAATCCGACAGCAACCATAATGATGCCGCCACAGGCGGAAAAATCCCCCATGGTGATCACGGTCATGAAGGGCATTATCAGTTTGGCGAAGAAGAACAGCAGCGCCTGGATAATTAACTGCGGGATGGCAATCGACATCACCGCGAAACCGAGCGTAATTGAGAAGATCATCGCGGTAAAAATATCCAGAGCCGATTTGATAATCAGTAACTGGTAATCGCCGGTTAATCCTTCGGTTAACGCCCCGACCACGCCCGTACCACTAGCACAGAACAACACGATCAAGGCGGTGAAATTTTGTGTATAAACGTCCTGTGGTAACCGGTGTTCAGCCGTTGGCAAAACTCGGCTCAGCATTTTTTGGATAAATCGCCCAAACTGCTGAACGCCATATTCCATACGCAGCAATTCGCCTACCGCAACACCGATGACAACCGCCAAGGCGACTGCGGGCAGTTGCTGCACCTTGACGATCAGGGTTATCCCCATCGCGATAGATACCATGGCAAACGCCGGAGGCAATCCGTCCTGCAGGCGTTGCGGAATAAACCGCCGAAGGGCAACACCCATACCACCACCGATCAGGATAGCGGCACTATTAATCAAAGGGCCTACCATAAAAATCTCCCTAACCACGGCAGCATATGCTTCTCCATGGCGCTGATTCCACAAAAAACTATAGGTTTATAAATGAACTGATGGGTTCTACAGCTCTATAGCAAGGGATTGAAAACCGTAATATAGCGCAAACCTCAGAGTTAGGGGGAAAGCATAAAAAAGAATAGCGAGTTCAAACCTGAACATATCTTATCCCCACACGATAAGTGCGATATAAGAAGTAGGTTGGATTCACATGAGAAAGAAACTACTTTATAGAAATGGTGGTGGTTTATGGGGATTACTCGGCCTGTGGCCTCGCCCCGCTACAAGATCAACGTTTCGCGTTGCAGTCTCGATCCGCGATACGGAAACCGCTCGAAGAAAAATAAACAAAGCGCTTGAAACTGGTGGGTCGTGCAGGATTCGAACCTGCGACCAATTGATTAAAAGTCAACTGCTCTACCAACTGAGCTAACGACCCGCAATGCGGAAACGGCTTAAAGAAAAATAAACAAAATGCTTTAAATTGGTGGGTCGTGCAGGATTCGAACCTGCGACCAATTGATTAAAAGTCAACTGCTCTACCAACTGAGCTAACGACCCAATTCCATGCTGCCCTGGCATGACTTTCTTGCCTTGGCAACGGCGGCATATATTACTAACTTAAATTTCCAGCGCAACCTATTTCCCATAAAAACGGTTCGACTGCTTATTCTTAAGACATTCAGGCACAAAAATTGCGCATAGCGCGCAATTTTTGTGCCTGACGAAAGCGATTATGATGCGGATAAACGTTTTTGAGCCTGTTTTGCACTTTCCGTATTCGGATACATCTTTACGACTTGCTGATAAACAGCTTTGGCTTTATCCAGTTGCCCTTTTTCCTGCATGATCACCCCAACCTTCAATAACGCTTCGGCGCTCTTAGGCGATTTAGGGTAATTTTTCACAACATTGGCAAAATAGTAGGCGGCATCATCTTTTTTACCTTTGTTGTAATTCAACTGCCCAAGCCAATAGTTGGCATTAGGTTGGTAAGTTGAATCCGGGTATTTTTTGACGAAAGCCTGAAATGCGCTGATAGCCTGATCGTACTGTTTTTTCTCCAGTACCAGGGCAACCGCCTCATTGTAATCACTATTCACATCACCAGACGTCGTGGCTGGCGCCGCATTGTTTGCGGCCCCGGCGTCAGTCCCCGCAGTTGGCGAACGGTCCGTTGGCATTGCTGATGACTGCGAACTCAATCCATCTATTTGCTGATAGATCTGTTTTTGTCGTTCAACAACCTGATTCAGTTGATATTGGCTTTCCTGAATCTGCCCACGCAGGTTGTCGATATCGCGTTGCGTATCAGAGAGCTGTTGCTGAAGTTGGGTTAAAAGCTGACTATGAGCGTTGGAAATACGCTCCAGTTGAGTGACTCGATCTTCCACCGAGCCAGAGCCGACATTACTGATTGGCGATTGGGCAGTAGCGGCCCAGGGGACCGCTACGCCAACCAGTAACGACAGACTCAACAAGTGACGTCTGAAGTTACTGTTCATGCGATTCTCTTAGTATACCAGAACGGCACGACGGTTTTTGGCATATGCCGCTTCGTCGTGGCCCAGAACGGCTGGTTTCTCTTTACCGTAAGAGACGATAGAGATTTGATCAGAGGAAACGCCTTTACCTTGCAGGTACATTTGTACCGCGTTGGCACGACGCTCGCCCAGAGCAATGTTGTATTCCGGCGTACCACGTTCGTCCGCATGACCTTCGATAGTCACTTTGTAAGAGGGGTTGCTACGCAGGAATGCCGCGTGAGAGTCCAGCAGTTGCGCAAAATCAGAGCGAATATCGTACTTGTCCAGATCGAAGTAAACGATGTTGTTACGCTGTAATTCTTGCACCTGCAAACGAGCCTGCTCAGAAGAAGACATGTTGCCGCTTTCCATACCGCTACCGCTGCCTGCTGCACCGATGGAAGATTGGTCGTCACTACCCGCATTCTTGTTGGAACTACATGCGGCAACTGCCAGCACCGGCAGAGCCAACATCAGGCCTTTCAGCACTTTGTTGAATTGCATCTTTTTATGTCCTTTGAATAGGTTATTGTACATATCTGCACTTATAGATACGGCGACCAGGCAGGGAATTTAACCTGCCCATCAGTCGCCGGAAGACGCGCTTTAAAACGCCCATCAGTCGAAACCAGTTGCAACACGGAACCCAGCCCCTGTTTAGAGCTATAGATAACCATGGTGCCATTCGGCGCGATACTCGGCGTTTCGTCCAGGAACGTGTCCGTTAATACTTGTACGGCTCCCGTTTCTAGATCCTGTTTGGCAATATGCTGGACACCGCTATTGGAAGCCACCATTACCAGAAATTTACCATCGGCGCTTAATTCAGCGTCCTGATTCTGGGCACCTTCCCAAGTCAGACGTTGAGGTGAGCCACCGTTAACATTCGTTTTGTAAACCTGGGGACGCCCAGCCTGATCGGAAGTATAGGCCAGTGACTGGCTATCTGGGAACCAGCTTGGCTCCGTGTTATTACTGCGGCCATCGGTCACCGGGCTGATTTGTCCAGAACTCAGATTCATCACATACAGATTCAAACTTCCGCTTTTGGACAATGCTAGCGCCAGTTTGCTGCCATCTGGAGAGAAAGAAGGCGCTCCGTTATGGCGAGGGAACGACGCTACCTGCCGGATCGCACCATTTGCCAAAGTCTGGATAACCAGCGCCGAACGACCACTTTCAAAGGTTACATAAGCAAGCTTACTTCCATCTGGAGACCAGGCGGGAGACATCAACGGCTCAGGAGAACGGTGTACGACAAACTGGTTATAGCCATCGTAATCCGCAACGCGCAATTCGTAAGGGAACTGACCACCGTTGGTCTGCACAACATAAGCGATACGAGTACGGAAAGCGCCTTTGATACCGCTCAATTTTTCGAACACTTCATCACTGGCGGTGTGTGCGGCATAACGCAACCACTGTTTAGTCACTTTAAACTGATTCTGCGCCAAAACGCTGCCGGGGTTACCAGAGGTGTCGACCAATTGGTAAGAGACAATATAGCTGCCGTCAGCGCTGGGTTGAACCTGACCGACGACAACGGCGTCAATACCCAGCGCAGTCCAGGCGGCGGGCGTTACCTCAGATGCGGTGGTCGGTTGTTGAGGCATACGATTGGCATCGATCGGATTGAACTTGCCGCTGTTACGCAGGTCAGCACCGACAATACCGCCCACATCTTCAGGCGCAGCTCCCGGCCCCGCCCATTTGAAAGGAACAACGCCGATCGGACGGGCAGAGTCTACCCCCTGGGTAATCTCAATACGCACTTCCGCGTGTACGGCTGCGGCAAACAGCATTAAAAAACTTAATGCGACCTTAAGTACCTGCTTCATTTCATCTCCCTTAACCAGACGCAGAGCCTGCGATCAATTAGCAGAATTTTAACAAAAACAAACCAATGTCAACAAAACACCATAACCTGGTTTGCTTACCATAGTAATAATCTTAAACATATATGGGTAAACAGCCTGGGTTACTGCGGTTTAAAGTCTATCGGCGCATTTTTGAAAGCCTCATAAACATCTGAACTTGGCGGCTTGGGAATTCTCGCCTGTTTAGCCGCGGCGACCGCAGCCTGGCACAAGGCGGGATCGCCACCTTCAGCATTCACATCGATTAACAAACCATCAGGAGCCAGCTTAATACGTAGTGTACACGTCCGGCCTTTAAACAACTGCCAGTCATAAAATTTGCTCTGTATTGCCGCACGAACCTGACTACCGTAACTGTCGAGCGCCGCGCCTGACGCGCCGCTCTTCTTATTGTTACCTGTGCCGGCAGGCGCGCCGCCACCCGATTTAGGGGCGTTTTTTGATGAGGCCAATCCCCCTAACAAATCATCAACGTCGCTTTCCTGCTTACTTGCCTCATCGGCTGCTTTTTTCTTCTCTTCCGCCGCTTTTTTGGCGGCAGCGGCAGCTTCCGTTTTCTTGGCTGCCTCCGCCTTCGCCGCTTCTGCGGCTTTCGCTTTGGCCGCTTCTTCAGCCTGTTTCTTCGCTGCGGCAGCGGCAGCCTGCTTCCTGGTTTCTTCTTCCGCTTTCTTCTTCGCATCCGCCGCGGCTTTCGCCTGTTGCTCCGCTTCGGCTTTTGCTTTTGCGGCAGCGGCCTCGGCTTGTTTCTGCTGCTCTTTCGCCATTTGAGCCGCTTCTTCAGCCTGTTTGCGCTGTTGCGCTTGCTCCTCAGTCTGCTTTTTAGCCTCTTCCTGAGCCTGCAAACGTTCTTTTTCCAGCGCTTTTAACCGCTGTTGCTCAGCCGCCTGCTTCTGCTGTAACTCCTCAGCTTGTTGCTCAGCCTGTTTTTTCCGTAATTGCTCTGAACGCTTTGCATCCGTTTGCTGCTGTTGCTGACGATTGTATTGTTCGACGACGGCGCTGGGATCAACCATGACGGCATCAATTGATGAGCCACCGCCACCTCCGCTGGCGTCCATTGTTTGAGTCAACGAACTCCACAGCAGCAAAGCAATGAGTATGACGTGCAGAACAGCCGAAATAATAACGGCGCGTTTCAGCTTATCGTTTTGTTCGGTTGCCTTTAGCACAAGCGATTCCCAAAAACAGTGTTGCCAAAAATATGCCCAACGATCACTACGGTGGTTAGCCCATCTAAATCGGTTGCGTCATCAAACCCACGGATTTGACCCCGGCCTGATGCAGCAAGTTCAGCGCTTTGATAATCTCATCATAGGGAACATCCTTTGCACCACCAATCAAAAACACTGTCTTGGGATTAGCCGCCAACCGAGATTGCGCTTCTGCCACCACCTGTTCAGCCGGTAACAGATCCATTCTGTTTTGTTCAACAACCAGGCTGTACTGCCCTACCCCGGAAACTTCAACGATCACTGGAGGGTTGTCACTACTGGAAACCGTTTTGGAATCGGTCGCTTCCGGTAAGTCAACTTCAACGCTTTGGGTAATAATCGGCGCCGTCGCCATGAAAATCAGCAACAGCACCAACAACACGTCCAGCAATGGAACAATGTTGATCTCGGACTTCAGTTCACGACGTCCTCTGCGTATTCGTGCCATGCCTCCCCCTGATTATTGGTGTTTATCGCTGGAGAAAGCTTGACGGTGCAGGATGGCGATGAACTCTTCCATAAAGTTGTCATAGTTCTGCTCCAGCTTGTTCACACGCTGGTTAAGACGGTTGTACGCCATGACTGCGGGGATTGCCGCAAACAGACCAATCGCCGTTGCAATCAACGCTTCAGCGATACCAGGCGCCACCATCTGCAAGGTTGCCTGCTTCACCGCCCCCAGCGCGATAAAGGCATGCATAATCCCCCAAACAGTACCAAACAGGCCGATATACGGGCTGATAGAACCCACCGTACCCAGGAACGGGATATGCGTCTCCAACGTTTCCAGTTCACGGTTCATGGAAATGCGCATCGCACGGGAAGCCCCTTCCACCACCGCTTCGGGCGCATGGCTGTTGGCTCGATGCAAACGGGCAAACTCTTTGAAACCGGAATAAAAGATTTGTTCCGTACCCGTCAGGCTTTCGCGGCGGGTCTGGCTCTCCTGATACAAACGAGACAGTTCGATACCGGACCAGAACTTATCGTCAAATGCTTCCGCGTCACGCGTCGCGGCATTCAGAATACGGGTCCGCTGAATGATAATCGCCCAGGAAGCGATGGAAAAACAGATTAAAATCAGCATGATTAGTTTGACCAGAAGGCTCGCCTTCAGGAACAAATCAAGAATATTCATGTCAGTCACTGCTTAAACTCCGCGACAATAGACTTAGGAAGCGCAATGGGCTTCATTTGATGTGGATCGATACAGGCGATCAAAACTTCAGCATGGCTCAATAAGCGACCAGACGAATTGAGAATGCGCTGTGCGAAAGTCAGAGAAGCGCCGCCTATAGAAACGACCTCGCTTTGCACTTCCAACATATCGTCAAGGCGCGCCGGGGCAAGATACTCCACCGTCATCCGGCGAACAACAAAAGCGACATGTTCGCTCATTAAAGCGTGCTGGTGAAAATTACGTTCACGCAGCATCTCCGTTCTCGCCCTTTCATAAAAGGCAACATAGCGCGCGTGGTAAACAACACCACTTGCATCAGTGTCTTCAAAGTAGACCCTAACTGGCCAGCGGAACAACGTATTACTCACTCTGCATCCCGGTAATGCAATAAACATCGCTACTATACGCAAGAGATATGAGGTTTGGAATGGATTGTGACAGTGGAAAGAAAATAATTATGGGTAGCAAGCACCCCATAATTAAACGGAACAGGCGGCAATTTTAGCTAAAGAAGTAATACAAACCTGCGCACAGGATCACAAAGGCCGGAAGCGGCGAAAAAAAAGCGCGCCAACGCACTCGACGAGGGCGAAAACCAACGCCGTGGACCACACCTGCACACACCGCCCAAATCAGCAAAAAACCCTGCCAAACGGACAACTCACTGGTACGAGCGGCAAAACGCGCGGGATCCCAGAAAACACAACCGGCCACCAGCAGGGCCATGATAAGGGAAAGAGCCCTTAGCGGGCTCTTATCCATCAGACGATAGAGTTTATCGACCAAATCACTCATTGCGTTTTATCTTCGGTCACTTTACTTGCCTCGCTCTGCTCAAGCGCCAGGGCAGTGATAATCCCCAGTGAACAAGCAAGAAGCGTTCCGAGTATCCAGGCAAAATACCACATAAAATAAGCTCCTTACTTAGTACATAGAGTGAGAGTTTTGCTCAATATGTTCTTTGGTAATCCGTCCGAACATTTTGTAGTAACACCAGGCCGTATAAGACAGCACAATCGGGACGAAAATGATCGCCACCACGGTCATGACTTTTAGGGTCAACAGGCTGGAGGTCGCATCCCACAGAGTGAGGCTGACATTCGGCGCTGTTGACGATGGCATGATGAATGGGAACATCGCAACACCCACCGTCAGAATCACACAGGCGATGGTCAGTGAGGAAAACAGGAAAGCCCATGCCCCTTTCTCCATTCTGGCCGTCACGATGGTCAGCAGCGGTAATACCACACCCAACAGAGGAATCGCCCACAGTACAGGATAATTGTTGAAATTAATCAACCAGGCACCTGCCTGATGCGCTACTTCTTTGTGCAGCGGATTAGACTCAGCCGCCGTGTTTATCACGGACGTTACGACATAGCCATCAATACCGTAAATCACCCAGACACCGGCCAGCGCGAACGTCACCATCATGACCAACGCGGAGATCTGTGCCGCCGATTTTGAACGAACGTGCAAATCGCCAGTCGTTCGCATCATCAGGTAGGTCGCGCCCTGCGCCACAATCATGGTCAGGCTGACAATACCCGCCAGCAGGCCAAACGGATTGAGGAGCTGGAAAAAGTTGCCGGTATAGTACAAGCGCAGATATTCATCCACATGGAACGGTACGCCCTGCAACAGGTTACCGAACGCCACACCGATCACCACAGGCGGGACGAAGCTGCCGATAAAGATGCCCCAGTCCCACATGTTGCGCCAGCGCGGATCTTCGATTTTTGAACGATAGTCAAAACCGACCGGGCGGAAGAACAATGATGCCAACACTAGAATCATCGCAATGTAGAAGCCGGAGAACGCGGCGGCGTAGACCATCGGCCAGGCAGCAAACAGCGCGCCGCCCGCCGTGATCAGCCACACCTGGTTTCCGTCCCAGTGCGGGGCGATACTGTTGATCATCACGCGGCGTTCGGTATCTCCACGCCCCATCAAACGAACCAGTATCCCAACCCCCATATCAAAACCATCAGTGACGGCAAAACCAATCAGCAAGATGCCGATCAACAGCCACCAGATAAAACGCAAGACTTCATATTCAAACATAGTGGACTCCTGTTTACCGTGCTTCCTGCGCAACCGCTATGGGTTGTTCAAAGTGGTAGCGCCCTGTTTTCAGGCTGCTTGGGCCAAGGCGTGCGTATTTGAACATCAGATACATTTCCGCGATCAGGAATAGCGTATACAGGCCACAAATCAGCGCCATAGAGAAGAGGATATCCCCTGCGGTCAGCGATGAGTTTGCCACCGCAGTCGGCAGTATTTCACCGATGGCCCAAGGCTGACGACCGTATTCTGCGACAAACCAGCCCGCTTCAACCGCGATCCACGGCAATGGAATACCATACAGCGCCACACGGTGCAGCCATCTTTTCTGACCTATTTTTCCACGCAGCACGGTCCAGAAGGACAGACCGATGATCAGCAACATCAGGATGCCGCAAGCCACCATGATACGGAAAGAGAAATACAGCGGTGCAACGCGTGGAATAGAGTCTTTGGTTGCCTGCTGAATTTGTTCTTCAGTTGCATCAGTTACCTTAGGCGTATAGCGTTTCAGTAACATGCCGTACCCCAAATCCTGTTTAGACTGGTTAAACGCTTCTTTAACGGCAGGATCGGTGTTGCCGGCACGCAGTTCTTCCAGCAACTGGTAAGCCTTCATACCATTACGGATACGAACCTGATGCATTTCCATCAGTTCTTTAAGGCCAGTCACTTGCTTGTCGGTAGAACGCGTGGCAATCAGACCCAAAACATACGGTATCCTGATGGCATAGTTGTTTTCCATATTGTCCTGATCCGGCAAACCAATCAGGGTAAAGGAAGCTGGCGCGGGTTGCGTTTCCCATTCTGCTTCAATCGCGGCGAGCTTGGTTTTCTGCACGTCCCCCATTTCATAACCGGACTCATCACCCAGCACGATAACGGATAAAACGGAAGCAAGACCGAAACTGGCGGCAATGGCGAAAGAACGCTTGGCGAAAGCGATATCACGGCCTTTCAGCAGATAGTAGGAGCTAATCCCCAAGATGAACATGGCGCCGGTGGTATAGCCCGCAGCGACAGTGTGAACGAATTTCACCTGAGCAACCGGGTTCAGCACCAGATCGGCGAAGCTCACCATTTCCATACGCATGGTTTCAAAATTGAAATCAGAAGCGACGGGGTTTTGCATCCAGCCGTTCGCCACCAGAATCCACAACGCGGAAAAGTTTGAGCCCAACGCAACAAGCCAGGTAACCGCCATGTGTTGCACTTTTCCCAGACGGTCCCAGCCGAAAAAGAACAAGCCAACAAAGGTGGATTCCAGGAAGAACGCCATTAATCCTTCAATGGCCAGCGGCGCGCCAAAAATATCCCCGACATAATGCGAGAAATACGACCAGTTTGTACCAAACTGGAACTCCATGGTCAGCCCGGTTGCAACGCCCAGCGCAAAGTTAATCGCAAATAACTTGCCCCAGAACTTGGTCATATCTTTATAGATTTGTTTGCCAGACAGCACATATACCGTTTCCATAATCGCCAGCAAGAACGCCATCCCCAGCGTTAATGGCACGAATAGAAAATGGTACATCGCGGTTAAGGCAAACTGTAAGCGTGACAGTTCGACTATATCAAACATCTTGACTCCTTGCTCCTCGCAGGAAGGTTTTAGCTTGCAGAAGCTGACAAGCCACTAAAAACCCGGCAGTAGACACCCAAAAAGAACACAACAAAAAATTGCTTTAGCACAGGCTTAACATACGCCGCCCAATAATTCAGCGAATCCAACGGTAAGCCAAAGAAAGATCATAAATATTACAAATATCCTACCCTCGAACAGGTAGAAATATATTACGCCTGTAATCCCCTACAATAAATAGGTTTTTACGTGACATAGATTGGGTTTTTGTTTTCAAATCAACTTTTCCATCAAAACGCACAACAGGCAATAATTGATCTGCCGCAATTTAAGCGTATTTTAAAGAATATATCCAGAAGTAGATTTTGATCTGTCGCAATTTAGCTTCTATTTGTTAATCATGGGTTTTTATAAATTTGATATATGTCTCCATTGTTAAATACATGTGATATCAAAGTTGAAATAAAAATTAATTCAGCAATATATTTTTTACTTTAGTCTCGACAAATTATCTTGAATTTTAAGTTTACCTATTTCTGTTTTTTTGTCTTTTCCGCATGTTATCAATGATATTTACGTATCTTTTTGTTATTGCATTGTTATTTTTACTGAGAATACCATTTTATTGTGAAAACCGTTTGAATAGACTATTTTTTCTGCAAAAAAAAAGGCCACTCTGGGTGGCCGACATGTCGAACTTTAACCGTGTGATACATTAATGCGTTTGCCGTTATTTCCGGCTCAGCGAGAAAGTACCGTTTTTACCGCTTCGCCGATATCCGCCAGACTACGTACCGTTTTCACGCCCGCGGCTTCCAGCGCGGCAAACTTATCATCGGCAGTCCCTTTACCCCCGGCGATAATCGCACCGGCATGGCCCATACGCCTGCCTTTCGGCGCGGTTACGCCCGCAATATAGCCCACAACGGGCTTGGTCACGCGCTCTTTGATATAGGCGGCCGCTTCTTCTTCCGCCGTCCCGCCGATTTCGCCAATCATGACAATGGCTTCGGTCTGAGGGTCATGTTCAAACAGCTTCAAAATATCAATAAAGTTAGAACCGGGGATGGGGTCACCGCCGATACCCACGCAACTGGACTGTCCCAAACCGGTATCCGTCGTCTGTTTTACCGCTTCATACGTCAGCGTACCAGAACGGGAAACGATACCCACTTTGCCCGGCTGGTGAATATGGCCCGGCATAATACCGATCTTACATTCACCCGGGGTGATCACGCCCGGACAGTTCGGACCGATCATCCGAACGCCGCTTTGTTCCAGTTTGACCTTTACCATCAGCATATCCAGCGTCGGGATACCTTCAGTGATACAAATAATCAGCTCAATGCCCGCGTCGATCGCTTCCAGAATGGAGTCTTTGCAGAATGGCGCAGGGACATAGATAACCGAGGCCGTCGCGCCTGTGGCTTCAACCGCTTCACGCACCGTATTGAAAACCGGCAGCCCCAGATGCTCGGTACCGCCCTTGCCCGGCGTTACCCCCCCCACCAATTGTGTGCCGTAAGCCAGTGCCTGCTCAGAATGAAAAGTCCCCTGACTGCCGGTGAACCCCTGGCAAATAACTTTGGTATTTTTATCGATCAGAATGGACATTATTTCCCCCCTGCTGCTGCAACAGCTTGCTGAGCCGCATCCGTCAGGCTGGTTGCAGCGATAATATTCAGGCCGCTATCCACTAATTTTTTGGCGCCCAGTTCTGCGTTATTGCCTTCCAGACGAACGACAACAGGAACGTTAACGCCCACTTCTGCCACCGCGCCGATGATACCGTCAGCGATCAAATCACAACGCACGATACCGCCGAAAATATTGACGAATACGGCTTTCACTTTGTCATCAGACAAAATGATTTTGAACGCTTCGGTGACACGTTCTTTAGTTGCGCCGCCGCCCACATCGAGAAAGTTGGCCGGCGCGCCGCCGTGCAGCTTAACAATATCCATGGTTCCCATCGCCAGGCCAGCTCCGTTCACCATACAACCAATATTGCCGTCCAGCGCCACATAGTTCAGTTCCCACTGCGCCGCATGCGCTTCACGGGGATCCTCCTGGCTGGGATCGCGCATTTCACGCAGTTCAGGCTGACGGAACAACGCATTGCCATCTGCGCCCAGTTTGCCATCCAGACAAACCAGATCGCCTTCTTTGGTGATCACCAGCGGGTTGATTTCAACCAAGGCCAGATCGCGTTCCAGGAACATCGTTGCCAGCCCCATGAAAATTTTGGTGAACTGAGCAATTTGTTTGCCGCTTAAACCTAATTTAAAGGCTAACTCGCGCCCCTGATAAGGCTGTGGTCCGGTCAGCGGGTCCAACGCCGCTTTATAAATCAGTTCAGGGGTATCTTCAGCGACTTTTTCAATCTCAACGCCGCCTTCGGTTGAGGCCATAAACACCACGCGACGGCTACCGCGATCGACAACAGCGCCCAAATAAAGCTCTTTATCAATCTCGGTGGCCGCTTCAACCAAAATCTGATGCACCGGTTGTCCCTGCGCATCCGTCTGATAGGTCACCAGGTTTTTACCCAGCCAGTTTTCGGCAAACGCGCGAATATTTTCTTTATTACTGACCACTTTAACGCCGCCCGCTTTACCGCGGCCACCCGCGTGAACCTGGCATTTCACCACCCACGGGCCAGCACCAATCTTAGATGCCGCTTCTTCCGCTTCACGCGGCGTGGCGCAGGCATAACCGGTCGGAGCCGGTAAACCATACCGAGCAAAGAGCTGTTTTGCCTGATATTCATGTAAATTCATGATGTTCTATCCATTTAAGTTTGGGGATACGCCGCTGGACTTAATTCTTTATCAGTCAAGACTCATGCCGGAGATAACCCGGATGGGATAATGACCCTTCGTCTCTGGACGTTCTGATATTTTTGGATAACGCCGCTCGCAAAAACGGCCTGCATAGCACCTATTTTCTCAGGCGGTAACTCTTTACAGATTTACCGCCCGCTTCGATTAGACGTCCAGCAACAGACGAGTAGGATCTTCCAGCATCTCTTTCACTGTCACCAGGAAACCGACTGATTCACGACCGTCGATCAGGCGATGATCGTATGACAGCGCCAGATACATCATTGGCAATATGACAACCTGCCCCTCAACCGCCATCGGACGATCTTTAATGGCATGCATGCCAAGAATCGCACTTTGTGGCGGGTTGATGATCGGCGTAGACATCAGAGAACCAAACACACCGCCGTTGGTAATGGTGAAGTTACCGCCGGTCAGTTCTTCAACGGTCAATTTTCCATCCCGGCCCTTTAACGCCAACTCTTTGATTTTTTTCTCAATATCCGCCATTCCCAGCGCATCGACCTCACGCAGCACGGGTGTAACCAGACCGCGCGGCGTCGACACGGCAATGCTGACATCGAAATAGTTGTGGTAAACCACGTCTTCGCCGTCGATGGAAGCATTCACTTCCGGGTAGCGTTTCAGGGCTTCAACCACAGCTTTGATGTAGAAGGACATAAAGCCCAGGCGTATGCCGTGGCGCTTCTCGAAAGCTTCGCCATACAGCTTGCGCAGATCCATGATAGGTTTCATGTTGACTTCGTTGAACGTCGTCAACATCGCGGTACTGTTTTTCGCTTCCAGCAAACGTTCGGCAACGCGTTTGCGCAACCGCGTCATCGGCACACGTTTTTCGCTGCGGCCGCCGAGTGCAGGCTCAGGGGAAGAGGACGCGGCAGGCTTTTCTTCTTTCTTAACGTCTTTATCTTTCTGCTGCGCAGCCAGATATTTATCAACATCTTCACGGATGATTCGTCCGCCGACGCCGCTGCCTTTAATGGCGGAAGCATCAAGGTCATGCTCCGCAATCAGGCGGCGAATCGCCGGACTGAGCGCATCATTATTTTCTTCTTCCAGCCCCGCGGTGTGACGCTGCGCCGGAGTAGATTCCTGATTCTGTGATTTCTCGCTGGTTTCTTTACCGGAGCTGTCGCCAGCACGAAGGCGGCCCAACACCTGGCGAGAGGTCACCGTGGCGCCTTCATCCTCCAGAACAGCCTCCAGAATACCGGCCTCAGAAGCAGGCACTTCCAAAATGACTTTGTCGGTTTCAATTTCAACCAGCACTTCGTCACGCTGGACGCTATCGCCTGGTTTTTTGTGCCAGGTGGCAACAGTGGCGTCGGCTACCGATTCAGGCAGGTCGGGAACGAGAATATCTACGCTACTCATTATCTATCCTTTTAAATTTAATCAACGTTCAGCGCGTCATTAACCAGAGCTTGTTGTTGTTTCTGGTGTACGGAGAAATAGCCAACAGCAGGCGAAGCCGATGCCGGACGTCCGGCGTAACGCAAAGAAGCCCCAAAGGGAATAACTTCACGGAGATGATGCTGGCTGCAATACCAGGCTCCCTGATTCAACGGTTCTTCCTGACACCACACGAAATCATGCACATGCGCGAAGGGTTCAAGCACCGCCTGAACTGCCTGATGCGGGAACGGGTAAAGCTGTTCGATACGCACAATGGCCACATCTTTTTGATCGTTCTTACGACGTTGCTCCACTAAATCATAGTAAACCTTACCGGAGCAGAGAACGACGCGTTTGATGGCTTTGGGCGCCAGGTCGTCAACTTCGCCAATCGCTGGCTGAAATTGACCGTCAGCCAACTCATCCAGAGACGAAATTGCCAGCGGGTGACGCAACAGCGATTTCGGCGACATCACAATTAACGGACGGCGCATGCCGCGCAACGCCTGACGGCGCAGCATGTGATAGACCTGAGCCGGGGTCGAGGGAATACACACCTGCATGTTCTGTTCGGCGCACAATTGCAGATAGCGCTCCAATCTGGCTGATGAGTGTTCCGGGCCTTGACCTTCATACCCATGCGGCAACAGCATGACCAGGCCACACATCCGTCCCCATTTCTGTTCGCCGGAACTGATGAACTGATCGATAACCACCTGAGCGCCGTTGGCAAAGTCGCCGAATTGCGCCTCCCAGATCGTCAGCGTCCGCGGTTCCGCCGTGGCATAGCCATACTCGAATGCCAGCACCGCTTCCTCGGACAATACAGAGTCCCAGACATTGAACTTACCTTGCGAGTTATGCACGTGGTTTAGTGGGGTATAGCTGGAACCGTTTTTCTGATTGTGGATCACCGCATGACGATGGAAGAATGTTCCGCGCCCGGTATCTTCGCCCGACAGACGAATAGAAACGCCGTCATCCACCAGCGTCGCGTAGGCCAGATTTTCCGCTGCCCCCCAGTCAAATGGTTTATTGCCGAGCGCCATCTCGCCGCGGTCTTTATAAACCTTGGCGACGCGAGGATGAATCTCAATGCCTTCCGGCACATCGCTGATACGTTTGGCGAGTTCCTGTAGACGCTTCATCCCGACTTTATGCGGATACGGTTCATCCCATTCGTGATGCAGATAAGGCGTCCAGGTAAAGGACTGAATGTCCATCTCTCGCCACTCTTCCACCACGCACTCACCGGCATCCAACGCATCACGATACAGGTTGACCATTTCGGTCGCGTCTTCAAGCGTAATGACTTTCTCCTGTTCCAGACGATCGGCATACACCTTTCGCGGCGTCGGATGTTTTTTGATCTTATGATACATCATCGGCTGCGTGGCGCTCGGCTCATCCGCTTCATTATGCCCATGACGGCGATAGCAAATCAGATCGACAAACACATCACGCTTAAACGTGTTACGAAAATCGAGCGCCAGGCGGGTCACAAACGCAACCGCTTCAGGATCGTCGGCATTCACGTGGAAAATCGGCGCCTGAACCATCTTGCCGATATCCGTACAGTATTCCGTCGACCGGATATCCAACAGGTTAGATGTGGTAAAGCCGATACGGTTGTTGATGACAATACGCAGCGTGCCGCCGACTTCGTAGCCGCGCACCGTCGACATGTTCAGCAGTTCCTGCACCACGCCCTGACCGCTGATCGCCGCATCACCGTGAATGGTTACCGGCAGTACGCGCGGACCGCTCTGACTATTCAAGCGATCCAGACGAGCACGGACCGAGCCCGTCACCACCGGACTGACGATCTCCAGATGCGAAGGGTTGAACGCCAGCGCCAGGTGAACCAGTCCCCCTTCGGTTTCAATATCGGCGGAGAAGCCCTGATGATATTTCACGTCCCCCGTGCCGAGATGTTCTTTGTGCTTACCGGCGAATTCGTCGAACAGATCCTGTGATTGTTTACCCAGGACGTTGATCAGCACATTCAGGCGACCGCGGTGAGCCATGCCAAGCACCGCTTCACGCGTCCCATTTTTGCCCGCATGACGGATCATCTCTTTCAGCATCGGCACCAGGGCATCGCCGCCCTCCAGTGAGAAGCGCTTGGCGCCGGGAAATTTTGCCCCAAGATAGCGCTCAAGACCTTCTGCCGCCGTCAACTCTTTCAGGAAGCGCTTTTTCTCCTCAGCGCTGAACGACGGTTGGCCGATAACCGATTCAATACGGTGCTGAATCCAGCGTTTTTCTTCCGTATTGGTAATGTGCATGTATTCGGCGCCGATGGGTCCGCAATAGGTGCGTTTCAGCGCCTCATACAGATCCGCCAGCTTCATGGTCTCTTTGCCAATCGCAAAGGAACCTACGTTGAAGGTTTCCTGCAAATCATCCTGCGTCAGGTTATGGTAATCCAGATCCAGTTCAGCGACCGGTATCTGCGGGCGCAGATCAATCGGATCGAGGTTCGCCTGTTGATGGCCGCGAAAACGGAAAGCGTTGATTAACTGCAACACTTTGACCTGCTTGGCATCCATGTCAGGATCGGTAATTGATGAGGAAAAGCGTGACGAATCTTTCGCCAAACGGCGGAAGTATTCACGCGTTTTAGAATGGAGTTGATCGGGCTTGACCCCAGTAGTGGGCAGTTGCTGGAAAATCGTGCGCCAGCTGAGATCAATAGAATCCGGATCGGTTAAAAAATCTTCATAGAGCTCTTCTATGTAGGACTGGTTTGCGCCCGCCAGATAGGAGGAATCCAGCCAGGCCTTCATTGCGCCGTTCTGCATCATGATCCCTTAAGCTAATAAGCTTCAGTTTTCGCCGTGGTTAACATGTCATTAAGTGCCGTATAACATCAGTTACCCTAAACGGTTCACTTGTCGTACCTCGGTACACTCGGGGTATCCCGCCCCTTAAGGAACCTTTAAAAACCGGTTCGGGCGCGTAAGCCGGTTTTTAAAGGTTTCCTGCGATCCCTCTAAAGCATATCAACCCCAGAGGGACGTTCGTATCTTTTTACTACTTAATTTTCATACTGTTAAATTATTACGCGTTACGTTGCAACAACATCGATTTTATATGGCCGATCGCCCGCGTCGGGTTGAGTCCTTTCGGACAAACATTGACACAATTCATGATGCTATGGCAGCGGAAAACACTGAAAGCATCGTCAAGTTCGTCCAGCCGCGGCTTGGTTTCCGTATCACGGCTGTCAATCAGGAAACGGTATGCCGCAAGCAGCCCCGCGGGTCCAACAAATTTGTCCGGGTTCCACCAGAACGACGGACAGGACGTGGAACAACAGGCGCACATGATGCATTCATACAACCCATCCAGTTTTTCACGCTGCTCCGGTGACTGAAGGTGTTCGCGTGCCGGTGGATTTTTCCCATTATTCAACAGGTAAGGTTTTATTTTCTCATATTGGGCATAGAACTGTCCCATGTCCACTACCAAATCACGCACAACCGGTAAACCGGGCAGAGGTCGGATGACAATGTTACTGCTTCCGTGACGCAATGCCGATATCGGCGTGATACAGGCAAGGCCATTCTTACCGTTCATGTTGACGCCGTCGGAACCACACACACCTTCACGGCAAGAGCGGCGGAAAGACAGTGTCGGGTCCTGCTCCTTAAGCAGAATCAGCGCATCCAGCAACATCATGTCCCGCCCTTCTTCTGCTTCCAGCGTGTAATTTTGCATCCGCGGCGCATTATCAACATCCGGGTTGTAACGATAAATAGAAAATTCAAGTTTCATCATTTATCTCCGCGATTAATAAGTACGTATTTTCGGCGGGAACGCCGGACGTAATTTAGGCTGCATGTTCACCTCACGGCGCGTCATGCTATCGGCGTGCGGCAGATACAACGAATGACATAACCAGTTCTCATCATCACGATCAGGATAGTCGAAACGACTGTGCGCACCACGGCTTTCGGTGCGAAAATTGGCAGATGCCGCCGTTGCATAAGCGGTTTCCATCAGGTTATCCAATTCCAGACATTCAATGCGCTGGGTATTGAATTCGGTAGAATTATCATCCAGACGCGCGCTTTTAAGACGCTCGCGGATCGTTTTTAGCTCTTCCAGCCCTTTCGCCATCGCATCCCCTTCGCGGAAGACCGAGAAGTTGTTTTGCATGCAGGATTGCAACGCTTTACGGATTTCAACCGGATCTTCACCGGAACGCGTGTTGTTCCAGCGGTTCAGACGTTCGAGCGACGCTTCAATATCCGACTCGCTGGCGTCGCGGCTGACGCCCTGTTCTTCCAGCGATTCTTGTAGATGCATACCCGCAGCGCGGCCGAACACCACCAAATCGAGCAGAGAGTTGCCCCCCAAGCGGTTCGCGCCGTGTACCGAGACACAGGCGATTTCGCCAACGGCAAACAGGCCGGGGATCGGCACATCTTCCCCCTTCTCGTTGAGCGTCAGCGCCTGACCGCTGACTCTGGTCGGAATCCCCCCCATCATATAGTGGCAAGTTGGAATAACCGGAATCGGTTCTTTGATGGGATCGACATGGGCAAAGGTGCGGGACAATTCCAGAATACCCGGCAGACGGGATTCCAGCACCTCTTTACCCAAGTGGTCCAGTTTCAGCTTGGCATGCGGCCCCCACGGGCCCTCGCAGCCGCGACCTTCACGGATTTCAATCATGATGGATCGGGCGACTACATCACGGCCGGCCAAATCTTTGGCATTCGGCGCATAGCGTTCCATGAAGCGCTCGCCGTGCTTATTCAGCAGGTAACCTCCTTCGCCGCGACAGCCTTCGGTCACCAGCACGCCAGCCCCCGCGATACCGGTCGGGTGGAACTGCCACATTTCCATATCCTGCACCGGCACACCGGCACGCAGCGCCATGCCGACGCCGTCGCCGGTATTGATATGCGCATTGGTGGTGGACTGATAAATACGGCCCGCTCCGCCCGTCGCCAGTACGGTGGCGCGCGCCTTGAAGTAAACGACCTCGCCGGTTTCGATACAGATAGCGGTACAACCGACCACTGCGCCATCCTGATTTTTCACCAGATCCAGCGCATACCACTCTGAGAAGATGGTGGTATGGTTTTTCAGGTTTTGCTGATAGAGCGTATGCAGCAAAGCATGGCCGGTACGGTCAGCCGCCGCCGCCGTGCGAGCCGCCTGCTCGCCGCCAAAGTTTTTGGATTGTCCGCCAAACGGACGCTGATAAATGCGACCATCATCCAGACGTGAGAATGGCAACCCCATATGTTCCAGCTCCAGGATCGCTTCCGGGCCGGTTTTACACATATATTCAATGGCATCCTGATCGCCGATATAATCAGACCCTTTCACGGTGTCATACATATGCCATTCCCAGTTGTCTTCATGGGTATTGCCCAGCGCGACGGTGATGCCGCCTTGTGCGGAAACGGTATGGGAACGGGTCGGGAAGACTTTGGATAACAGGGCGCAGGAAAGGCCCATCTGGGATATTTGCAACGCGGCGCGCATACCTGCGCCACCCGCACCAACAACAACCGCATCAAACTCTCTGACTGGCAAATTCATTACGCACCCCACACCACGATGGTTCCATAAATGACGTACACCAACAGCGTAACCACGATCGCCAACTGTATAGTCAATCGCAGGGCCAGCGGTTTAATGTAGTCGGTCAGCACTTGCCACATCCCTATCCATGCATGTACCAGGATGGAAAATAACGTTAACAGTGTGAATACTTTGGTGAGAGCCATAGCGAAAAAACCACGCCAGACTTCATAAGTGATGTCGTTGGCGCTCACAATAAAACCAACGATGTACAACACATACAACATGATGACGATGGCAGAAGCGCGAATTAATAACCAATCGTGTACGCCATTGCGTCCTAACGCAGAAGCATTGCTTACCATACGAGGACTCCAGCCAGTAGTGAAAGCACGATAGTGATAATAAAAGAAAGATTCGCGGAACGTTTACCCGCGACAAGATCTTCTTCTAGGTAGCCGGCATCCATCATCAGGTGACGTAATCCCCCCACGATGTGGTAGGCCAGTGCAGTGAGAATGCCCCAAACGATAATTTTAACGATGACGCTATCCATTATTTCCGCAGCCCGCAGGAAACCCACTTCAGAAGAAAGGGACAAACCTAGCAGCCACAGTAAAATACCGACAGCGACAAAAGTAATAACGCCGGAAACGCGGTGAAGAATAGAGGCTATGGCAGTAACGGGAAACTGGATCGTTTGCAGATCCAGGTTGACAGGTCTTTGTTTTTTCACGGATTTTCCCACTCAGCTTTTATTATTGTTTCCTACTCCAGACCTGAGGAGGTCAGACAGCATGAAAGTCGAAACCTTAATAGCCGGGTTTACCGTACGCGCTCAAACATCGACATTCCGGTGCCAGACAGCGCATGATCCATGCATACTGGGTGCTCTCAGGGTGTTCTGGAGACCTGTTAGAAGTATAGTTCCCATACATTCTCATTACAATTCCCATACAAAATGTTTGGTAAAATCTCCTTTGAATAGTGATTCATATCACAAATTTAACAATTCATATAAAACAAACCATATTTACTGACAAATATTAAACATTTAAATTACAACTAGTGCGCCAAATTCTCTATGATGTATTAAAGCACTGCGGTTATTCTTCCACACTGACATAACTTGTGTAACAGTGTGGAGAGAGTACCCATGTAATAATTATAGGTAATGACTACCATTAATTCTAAGAACGGTTGATTTTGAGAACAATTAAGTCTGAGAAGGGTTAATTGCCTGAAGAATAATGTTTTCATCCTGAATTGGGGCCGGCTAAATTGCCACTGCCCTACTCTGTGCCCCTACTGGCAATATCTGTCACAACAGAGTTTCATCGGCGCGTAATGGATCCGGTGTACAGGCATGACGGTATTTCTTCGGTGAAAAAAAATCTAAAATTAAAGCGCTAAGGAGACTGTAAATGGCTGATAAAAAAGCAACGCTAACGCTAGATGGTAAAGATCCGATCGAACTGAATATCCTGTCCGGTACGCTTGGCTATGATGAAATAGACATTCGTCCTCTTGGCGCTAATGGCTTGTTTACTTTCGACCCAGGCTTTACCTCAACAGCATCCTGCGAATCCAAAATTACCTATATTGACGGCGAAGAAGGCATTTTGTTGCACCGCGGTTACCCGATTTCCCAACTGGCGGAAAAATCCAACTATCTGGAAGTGTGTTACATCCTGCTGTTCGGTGAAGCGCCGACACCAGAGCAATACGAGACGTTTAAAACCACGGTCACCCGCCATACCATGATCCATGAACAGATTACCCGTCTGTTCCACGGCTTTCGGCGCGATTCGCATCCGATGGCGGTGCTATGCGGGGTAACGGGCGCGCTGGCGGCGTTCTACCACGATTCTCTGGACATAAGCATCGAACGTCATCGTGAGATTGCCGCCTACCGTCTGCTGTCTAAAATGCCGACCGTCGCAGCCATGTGTTATAAGTATTCACTGGGGCAACCATTTGTTTATCCGAGAAATAATCTGTCCTATGCCGGCAACTTCCTGCACATGATGTTCTCCACGCCCTGTGAAGAATACGAGGTGAACCCGGTGCTGGAACGCGCCATGGACCGCATCCTGATTCTTCATGCCGACCACGAACAGAACGCATCGACATCTACCGTACGCACCGCCGGTTCTTCCGGCGCCAACCCATTCGCCTGTATCGCCGCCGGGATAGCTTCCCTGTGGGGACCGGCGCACGGCGGCGCGAACGAAGCCTGTTTGCGAATGCTGGAAGAAATCAGCTCAGTTGAACATATTCCTGCCTTCATCGAACGCGCAAAGGATAAAAACGACTCCTTCCGTTTGATGGGTTTTGGTCATCGCGTATATAAAAACCACGATCCACGCGCCACCGTGATGCGTGAAACCTGCCATGAAGTGCTGAAAGAGCTGGGCCGTAAAGACGACCTGCTGGAAGTGGCGATGGAATTGGAAAATATCGCGCTGAACGACCCGTACTTCATCGAGAAGAAACTGTATCCAAACGTCGATTTCTACTCAGGTATCATCCTGAAAGCAATGGGCATTCCGTCTTCCATGTTCACCGTTATCTTCGCCATGGCGCGTACGGTCGGCTGGATTGCACACTGGAATGAAATGCACGACGAAGGGATCAAGATTGCCCGTCCTCGCCAGTTATACACCGGCTACAGCAAACGGGACTTTAAATCCAATCTGAAAAACGGCTAAAACCGCTCAGCCAGACAAACCGTAGGCCGGATTTCCGGCCTACGGTTTGTGGCAATGGCGACATCAGTAGAATATGAGGTCATTTCCCAATCTGGCCATAAGCGCCTGATCGGGCAACATCGCTCTGCATTGGTTTACTCAAGGGGATAGCTACGCCGCCGCCACTTTTATCTGATGTTGAGTGAAGCAGTTACGCAACTTGCGTACAAAAGTCAGCGCGTGTACGCCATCGCCGTGCACACACACCGTATCCGCCTGGACATGCACCCAGGAACCGTCGCTGGCGCGCACCCGCTGGCGTTGGATCATTTCCAATGTTTGCGCCAGCGCCAGATCATCGCTGTTGATCAACGCGCCGGACTGCTTGCGGGGAACCAATGAACCATCAGGCTGGTAACACCGGTCGGCAAACACCTCCTGACGCGTCTGTAGCCCAAGACGCTGCCCGGCACGAATCAGTTCACTGCCCGCCAATCCCACCAGACGCAGCTCCGAATTAATCACCTTTACCGCGCGCGCAATGGCATCCGCCAGCGCGGGCTCACGCGCCGCCTGATTATAGAGCATACCATGCGGCTTCACGTGCGCCAGTTTGCCGCCTTCCGCCTCCACAATCGCATTCAACGCGCCAAGCTGATAAACCACCTGTGCAAAGACCGTCTCTGCGGGAAGATTCATTTCACTACGGCCAAAGTTCTCACGGTCGGGAAAACCCGGATGCGCCCCCAACGCCACGCCATAGTCGATTCCCCAACGCACCGACTGCCGCATGGTTTGCGCATCTCCCGCATGAAATCCACAGGCAATATTTGCCGAACTGACCAACTTCAGCAACGCTTCATCGTTTTCGCCACCTTCACCCAGGTCGGCATTCAGATCAATATTCATGCAGCCTCCACGCCAATTGTTCCAGATAACGCTGCTGTTCTTGTGCCGCCTGCTGAGCTTCGGTCAACGTGCAACGGATGAAATGGATCGGTTCGCCAAGCCGGATTTGCGCCAGATGATACAGATCGGCGCCAATCACACAGGCGATGCGTGGATAGCCTCCCGTGGTTTGAGCATCGGCCAGCAACACGATCGGATGACCGCTATGCGGGACCTGCACAACGCCAGGCAGTAAACCATGCGACGACATTTCACGCTGCGTCTTTCGTTGCAGCGTCGGCCCCCGCAGACGATATCCCATCCGATTGCTTTGCGGACTCAGGTGCCAGGGAGTACGCCAGAATGTCTCTTGCGCTTCCTCGCTGAACTCCTGATACTCCGGTCCCGGCAGCGCCCGCACGCGGTTTCCAAACAGCAACTGTTTAACCCCTATTTCCCTGGTCGGCAATCGGGTGGAGGCGCCCAGCAAAAGCTCGTCGCCATCCGCCAGCAAACGCCCGGCATATCCGCCAAAACCCGCCTTCAAATCGGTACTGTGCGAACCTAACGCTTCCGGTACGTCAATGCCGCCCGAGAACGCCAGATAACTGCGCATACCATGATGCGGTAAATGCATTTTCAATGTCTGTCCGGCTTTTACGGCAAAACGCCAGCCGGTCCATAACGGTTTGCCATCCAAATCGGCATGGCAGTCAGCCCCGCTTAGCGCAATCCAGCAGGGCGACGTAAACGTAGCGACAAATTTTCCCAGCGTAATCTCCAGCGCCGGCGCGCCTTCCGCATTGCCCACCAGCAGATTGGCCAGCTTCAATGCGGGAATATCCAGCGCGCCGGCTTGACTGATGCCCAGACGACGGAATCCCCGCCGGCCGCTGTCCTGCACCGAGGTATGCAATCCGGCATGAATAATTTTCAGCATATGCCCTCTTTCTGCGGCACAAAACGAACATTATCGCCAGGACGCAACAAGGTAGGCGGCATGGTTTGCGGATTGAACAACGTTAGCGAGGTGCGGCCGATCAACTGCCAGCCTCCCGGCGTCGTCAATGGGTAAATGCCCGTTTGCGCCCCGCCGATACCGATCGAACCCGCGGTAACCTGCAAACGCGGTTCCGCGCGTCGGGGCGTATGCAGCCGCTCGTCCAGTCCCCCCAGATAGGCGAACCCGGGTTGAAACCCCAGGAAATACACGACATAGCTGGCGGCAGCGTGCGTTTCCACCACCTGACGCTCGGTCAGATTGCAATGACGCGCGACAAGATCCAGATCCGGCCCGGACTCACCGCCATAAACGACCGGAATATCGATATCACGAGGATCGAACGCCAACGACTCACTGTCTTCCCACCAGCGTTGCAGACGTTCAATGGCATCCAATGCGATCCGTTGCGGGTGTTCCAGTAGTACGGTCAGATTATTCATGCCCGGAATCGCTTCCTGCACTTCTTCGTGGTGATTCAACCGCTCCGCCAATCCCCAGATGCGCTGCTGACTTTCCAGCGTCATCGGCGGCTCCAGCTCCAGAACAACGGTTTTCTCGCCCAGCAGATAACATCGTGCTCGTTGCAATCTTTTCTCCTGACTGACCCTATCATCACATCTTCCTGTTATGGGAGCATGCAATAAAGATACCAATATGACTTTTGAAGCCGCGTTTAGTTTAACCTTCGTCCTATCGCCTTAAATAGCAAGGTGTTTCAAGCTTAAGCGGGATTGGGAATATCAATAAATGTCACATCGAACTGGTGGTGTCGAGCCAACCAATCCCCCAAAGCGCGGATGCCCCCCCGTTCGGTGGCGTGATGCCCGGCAGCAAAGAAATGCAGCCCCATTTCACGGGCAATATGAATTGTCTGCTCGGATACTTCACCGGTAATAAACGCATCCACGCCAAATCTGGCTGCCTGTTCAATAAAGCCCTGACCACCACCGGTACACCACGCAAGACGTTGTATCTGTTGCGGTGCATTATCCCCACAATGCAGCATCGAACGCCCCAAACGGTTTTCCAGACGGCGGCAAAACGCATCGCTGCCCATCGGCTGCGAGAGTTCACCATAAGGCACCAGCGGTTCAATCATCCCCAGCACATTGATCTCCAACAGCGCGGCCAGTTGCGCGTTATTTCCTAACTGTGGATGGGCATCCAGCGGCAAATGGTAGCCATACAGATTAATATCGTTGACCAGCAGCGTCTTAAGTCGATGACGTTTCATGCCGCTGACAATCGGGGATTCGTTTTTCCAGAAATAACCGTGGTGCACCAGAATGGCATCCGCCTGAAGTTCAACCGCCGCATCCAGTAACGCCTGCGACGCCGTCACGCCGGTAATAATACGCTCAATCTCCTCACGCCCTTCCACCTGCAAACCATTCGGCGCATAGTCTTGAAACGTCTCGGCGTTCAATAACTGGTTAATCAGTTTTTCCAAATCACGATTACGCATACTTGCCCTTCTCTTCCTGTTCATTATTCGCCGCGCTCGCGCTTTTGGCGGCTTCAAATGCCGCCAGCGTCTGCTGTCTGGCCGCTTTGTGGTCGACGATCGGCCGCGGGTAATTCAAGGTACAACGCTGTTTCTCGGCCCACCGATGCGGTTGGTGAATCCCGGTATCCGGCACTGCCGCCAACTCCGGCACGAACCGGCGGATAAACTCGCCCTGTGGATCGAAACGTTCGCCCTGCGTGGTCGGGTTGAATATACGGAAGTAGGGCGAGGCATCAGTGCCTGTCGATGCCGCCCATTGCCAACCGCCGTTGTTGGCCGCCAGATCTCCGTCCAACAGTTGCTGCATAAAATAGCGCTCCCCTTCACGCCAATCGATAAGTAAATCTTTTACTAGAAAACTGGCGCAAATCATACGCAAACGGTTATGCATCCATCCGGTTTGATTCAACTGTCGCATGGCGGCGTCGACGATCGGATAACCGGTTTGTCCCTGTTGCCAGGCCGCCAGATCCGCCGGCGAGCGACGCCACTGCACGTTTTTCGTCCAAGCGGTAAACGGTCTGTGCTTGCTCAACGCCGGCCATGCCACCAGTAAATGGCGGTAAAACTCACGCCAGATCAGCTCATCAAGCCAGATAGAAGCCCCGCTTTCCCGCTGTTCCAGTCGTTCGGGACACTCGGCGCGCAGACGATTAAAACACTGGCGTGGCGAAACCACGCCCAGCGTCAGATAAGGAGAGAGTTTGCTGGTGCCGGCCAACGCCGGTAAATCGCGCTGTTGAGGGTAATCCTGTACTTGCTCGCGGCAAAACTGTCTGAGCCGCTGTATCGCAGTCTGTTCCCCGGCGGGGAAATCCTTATCGATCTCCTGCCGGGGATAGCTGAACGGGGTGAAGTGCGTGATATTGGTTACGCCGCTGTTTCGCACTTCAGGGGCAGGAACAGAGCGGGTGTCCGTTTCCAGCAGACGTTTAACAAACGCCCGGCGAAAAGGGGTAAAAACCTTATACATTTCACCGTTTCCGGTCAGTACGCTTCCCGGCGGTAAAAGGAGGCTGTCATCAAACCCGTGACACGCCACCTTGCCTTCCAGCAACGTCTCGGCCTGCTGGTCGCGCTGACGCTCATTAATTTCATACTGCCGGTTATAGAACAGATGCGACACGCGCTGCTGCCGGCAGAACGTAAACAGCCAGCTAACCGACTCGGCAAAATCAGGACATTCGTGGTAAAAAAGCGCGATCCCTTTTTCAGCCAGCGCCTGTCGCACCGCTTTAAGATTTTCCAACAAGAATGCCGCCTGACGCGGCGACATAGCATGTCGCCGCCACTGCTGCGGCGTCGCAATGAATACCGCCAGTACCCGCGCCTGCGGATCGTTACAGGCGGCCGAGAGCGCCAGATTATCGGTAATACGTAAATCATTTCGCAACCAGACCAAATGGGTGTTCATGAATTATCCTCAGTCTGCCAGTTAGTGACCGTAGCGCAGCCTCAGCGCTTCTGGATAGGGCTCGAAATAGCGCTGTTGCGCCAGATACTCATCAGGATATTCCGCCATATAGTGTTTGAGTAACGTGATGGGCGCCAGCAAGGGCTGTAGCCCCTGGCGATAGCGGTCAATCAGTTGTGCCAGCTCCTGCCGCTGTTGTACGTTGAGCTGACGGCGGAAATAGCCCTGTACATGCATCAGCACATTGGTGTGATTACGCCGCGTCGCCGGGCGGGCAAGCAGCGTCATCAGCCGCAGACGGTACTCCGTCATAAACGCATCCAGCGATTCCCACTTATCAATGCCCGCCACAAAGCGTCCCAATTCACGGTATTCTGGCTGCGAATGCGCCAGCAACAACAACTTATAGCGGCTGTGAAAAGCAATCAGAGCACCCCGGCTAAGTCCCTGTCGCCAGAGTTGCTGCAATTCATGCAGTGTATAAACGCGTTCGATAAAATTTTCTCGCAACGCGGGATCGTGCAATCGTCCATTTTCCTCAATCGGCAGCCAGGGCATCTGGTGCCGCAATTCCTGAGTAAACAGACCCACGCCGCTTCTGCGTGCGTTCTTCTGCGATTCGTCATAGACCTTTACCCGTTCCATGCCGCAACTGGGGGATTTGGCGCAGACGATATAGCCGCATAAATGCGGTAAATGGCTGACGTTTTCCGCGGAAAACGTCAGCATTTTCTCCGTCACATCCAGCGGTGAACCGTTACTGGCGCGCAACATAACCTTATTCTCGTCCGCTTTGACCAATCTCAACGCAGGACGCGGCACCGGCAATCCCACTGCCATCTCAGGACAAAGCGGTTCAAAGCGAAAATACGGCGCCAGTTGTTCAACGGCAAAAGCCAGACGCTTGTGTCCTCCGTCAAACCTCACCGGATTACCAAGCAGGCAGGCGCTGATGCCCACCGGGATAAGTTCAAGCTTCATGATTCGCCCTTACAGAAAATACACTTCTCTGTTCAGCATAGCGGATTCCCCCTATTTTCTGTGCAGTGGATGGCGAAAATAGGGCTCAAAATCAGGATATTGATAAAGTAGCGGGGAGAAAAAACCCCTGCCGCAGCAAGGGTTAAACAAGAATGGGAAAACGGGCTGTCAATAAAACTCACATGCCGTCGCTTCGGACTGTGCCATCCATACCGGTTTATCGCTGGTTTTCAGCCACACGCGATGCAGATAGCTGTAAAAACGCGCCCGATCGCGGCGGAATACCATAACCGGCAACGCTGCAATACCGACGAATACAACCGCGATACGACGCAGGAGAATACGGTATAAAGGATAAGCGGTGTAATGTGGCATAACGATCCTCCTTCGGTAACGCAAGCAGCGTGGCCTGCATGAACCATAAAATTTACGCCGGGATATTGATTAAAACTTTATCGTCTTCAGTGACACTTTACTACTCATCCGACCAGAAAAAACATCAAATAATCGACAGATTTTCTCATTACCTCGTCACCAAGTGACTTAATAGTTAAGAATCAAGATTAACTGGTTAAATTATGTTTTATCGCCCGCTCAACGCCCTTACTCGCTTCAGTGCCATTTCTTATCCGCTGTTTGTCCAATAAACCGCCTTTTTACCGAGCATTTTTATACTTTATTTACGCCACCGTTGTGAAAATTTGCACTTTCTTTTCCCGCCCTTACGTAGCCTGACGATGTTCATTCTGATTTACGCCTGTGGAGGTGTTTCGTGAATTTAGGCATCCTGTTAGGCAGCCTGCTAGTGTTGCTTTTATTGGGTTATCTGGTTTATGCCCTGTTGAAAGCGGAGCGTTTTTGATGGCTGCCAATGCATTCTTATTGATCTTCGGCTTATTGCTGATCCTGATGTTACTGGCGCAACCGCTGGGTAGCGTTCTGGCCCGTTTGATCGAAGGTGAAACCGGCGCGTTACTGCAAAAATTCGAGGCGGCGGCGACGCGCGGTCTGGGTATCTATGCCGGTGAAATGCGCTGGCGGCAGTATGCGCTGGCCATTGTTACCGTTAACCTGCTCGGCTTTGTCTTTCTGTTTGCTCTGCTGATTTCTCAGGGAAATTTGCCCCTGAACCCGGAAGCGCTACCGGGTCTGTCGTGGCATCTCGCGCTGAATACCGCGGTCAGCTTTGTCACCAACACCAACTGGCAGGCTTATAGCGGGGAGAATACGCTGAGTTATCTGAGTCAGATGGCGGGACTCACGGTACAGAACTTCCTCTCCGCCGCCAGCGGTATCGCAGTGGCATTCGCCTTGATCCGCGCATTTTCTCGTCGTGCCGTCAGCACGCTGGGCAACGCCTGGATCGACCTGCTGCGTATCACGCTCTATATCCTGTTGCCGCTATCACTGCTGCTGGCGCTGTTTTTCGCCAGTCAAGGCGTTTTGCAAAATCTTTTGCCTTACCAACACTTGACGACCCTGGAAGGGGTAGCGCAAACCTTGCCGATGGGCCCGGTCGCCTCTCAGGAAGCCATCAAAATGCTGGGCACCAACGGCGGGGGATTTTTCGGCGCAAATTCCGCCCATCCCTTTGAAAACCCAACCGCACTCAGCAACTTCATTCAGATGCTGGCGATCCTGCTGATCCCCGCCTCACTCTGTTTCGCCTTCGGCAAAGCGGTTAGCGACAACCGCCAGGGCTATGCCTTGCTGTGGGCCATGACGCTGATGTTAATCGCCGCCGCCGCGCTGGTGATGAATGCGGAACTCAACGGTAATCCGCACTTGCTGGCCTGGGGAGCAGACAGTGCGGGCAACATGGAAGGCAAGGAAACCCGTTTCGGCATTCTGACCTCCAGCCTGTACGCCGTGGTGACCACCGCGACTTCGACAGGTGCGGTCAACGCCATGCATGACTCCTTTAGCGCACTGGGCGGCATGGTGCCCCTATGGCTGATACAGATCGGCGAGGTGGTGTTCGGCGGCGTCGGTTCCGGTCTGTACGGCATACTGCTGTTCGTTTTGCTGACGGTGTTTATCGCCGGGCTGATGATTGGCCGCTCTCCCGAATATCTGGGGAAAAAGATCGATGTCTTTGAGATGAAAATGACCGCGCTGGCCCTGCTGATCCCGCCCGCTCTGGTGTTGCTCGGTACTGCGCTGGCGCTGAGTACCGAAGCGGGCCGCCGCGGTATTCTGAATCCGGGCGCGCATGGATTTAGTGAAGTGCTCTACGCCGTTTCCTCCGCCGCCAATAATAACGGCAGCGCCTTTGCCGGGCTGAGCGTTAACACGCCGTTCTACAACACCCTGCTGGCTGTCGCCATGTTGCTGGGGCGCTTTGCCGTTATGATCCCGGTGCTGGCCATCGCGGGTTCGCTGGTAGAAAAGAAACGCCAGCCGGAAAGTAAAGGGTCGCTGTCTACCCGCAGCCCGCTGTTCATCGGCATGTTGAGCGTCATCATCCTGTTGATTGGCGCGCTGACCTTTATTCCCGCGCTGGCTCTCGGGCCAGTAGCCGAACATTTACAGCTCAGCTTGACGCACTAAGGCTGGAGAAAATTTATGACTCGTCAAACGATGAATCAACCGGCAGTGACAGAACATCCGAACAATCGTAGTCACTCTACTCACCCGCGCAAACCGCAAACGTTGTTCGATTCGGCATTCATTCGCTCGGCGCTGATCGATGCCGTGAAAAAGCTTGATCCGCGCGTACAATGGCACAACCCGGTGATGTTCGTGGTCTACCTCGGCAGCCTGCTGACATCCATTATCTGGTTAACCATGCTGACCGGATCAACATCCGGCGATGCGCTTTTCACCGGGCTGGTGTCACTGTGGCTATGGATTACCGTGCTGTTCGCCAACGTTGCCGAAGCGCTGGCCGAGGGCCGTAGCAAGGCGCAGGCCAGCGCCCTGAAAGGCGTGAAAAAAACCAGTTGGGCTTACAAACTCTCCGCGCCGCACCCTACGGCCGACGTGGAGAAAGTCACCGCCGACAGCCTGCGTAAAGGGGACATCATCTTAGTGAAGGCTGGGGAAACCATCCCCTGCGATGGCGAAGTGCTTGAAGGGGGCGCATCGGTAGACGAAAGCGCCATCACCGGGGAATCCGCGCCGGTTATCCGCGAATCCGGCGGCGATTTCGCCTCCGTGACGGGCGGGACGCGTTTACTGTCCGACTGGCTGGTCGTCGAGTGCAGCGTGAATCCCGGAGAAACCTTTCTTGACCGCATGATTGCCATGGTCGAGGGCGCACAGCGGCGTAAAACACCGAACGAAATCGCTCTGACCATTTTGCTGATTGAACTGACGATCATTTTCTTGTTGGTGACCGCCACGCTCTATCCCTTCTCCTGGTTCAGCGTTCAGGCCAACGGCAGCGGCGAGATCGTCGGGATTACGGTGTTGGTGGCGCTGCTGGTGTGTCTGATCCCCACCACCATCGGCGGCTTGCTTTCCGCCATCGGCGTGGCGGGCATGAGCCGGATGCTGGGTGCCAACGTGATCGCCACCAGCGGCCGTGCGGTAGAAGCCGCAGGCGATATCGATGTACTGTTACTGGATAAAACCGGCACCATTACGCTGGGAAACCGTCAGGCATCGGCTTTTCTACCCGCCCCGGAGGTCACAGAGCAGGCATTGGCTGAAGCCGCTATGTTGGCGTCGCTGTCCGATGAAACGCCCGAAGGCCGTAGTATCGTGGTATTGGCAAGACAGCGCTTCAACCTGAGTGAACAAGATGCGCGGACGCCCGATGCGACCGTTGTCCCGTTTTCCGCCCAGACCCGCATGAGCGGCGTGAACATCGATCAACGTATCATCCGTAAAGGCGCGGTCGACGCGCTGCGCCGGTACATCGAAGCCAATCGGGGGACGTTTCCCCATCAGGTAGAAGAACTGGTTTCCCAGGTAGCCCGCCGCGGGGGGACGCCGCTGGTGGTCGCGGAAGGCAAACGCGTGCTGGGTGTGGTGGAGCTGAAAGATATTGTGAAAAGCGGCATCAAGGCACGCTTCGCCGAGTTACGCAACATGGGGATCAAAACCGTGATGATCACCGGGGATAACCCACTGACGGCCGCCGCGATTGCGGCGGAAGCCGGTGTGGACGATTTTCTGTCGGAAGCCACGCCTGAAACCAAACTGGCTCTGATTCGCCAATATCAGGCTGAAGGCCGTCTGGTGGCGATGACCGGAGACGGCACCAACGATGCCCCCGCGCTGGCGCAGGCGGATGTGGCGGTTGCCATGAATTCGGGCACGCAGGCGGCAAAGGAAGCGGGCAACATGGTTGATCTGGACTCCAATCCGACCAAGCTGATTGAAGTCGTGCATATCGGTAAACAGATGCTGATGACGCGGGGATCGTTAACCACATTCAGCATCGCCAACGATGTCGCAAAATATTTCGCCATTATTCCGGCAGCCTTTGCCGCGACCTATCCGCAGCTCAACGCGCTGAACGTCATGCAGCTTCATTCGCCCGCGTCGGCCATGCTTTCCGCCGTGATCTTCAATGCACTGATTATCGTCTTTCTGATCCCGCTGGCGCTTAAGGGCATAAGCTACCGGCCGATGAGTGCGGCGGCGCTGCTGAGCCGCAACCTGTGGATTTATGGTCTTGGGGGACTGGTTGTGCCGTTTGCCGGTATCAAGCTCATCGATTTATTGCTGACCGGATTGAATCTGGTTTAACCGTTGACAGGTAATACTATGCGCTATTTACGCTCTTCACTGTTTCTTTTACTGATGCTGATACTGCTGACCGGCGGGGTTTATCCGTTACTGACCACCGGATTGGCCCAATGGCTGTTTCCGTCGCAGTCCAACGGTTCGCTGGTATATCGCAATGGCACGGCGGTAGGCTCTTCCCTGATCGGTCAGGCATTCACGCACAAAGGCTATTTTCAGGGACGCCCATCTGCAACCGCGGATACATCCTATAATCCCCTCGCGTCCGGCGGCAGTAATCTGGCCGCCAGCAACCCGGCGCTGGATAAGTTACTGGAGCAACGCGCGGCTGGGTGGCGCCAACTGAGCGGCGGCGTCCAGCCGATACCGGTTGAATTACTGACCGCCTCGGCCAGCGGGCTTGATCCGCATATTTCACCAGACGCCGCGCGCTATCAGGCCAGCCGCATTGCTCAGGTCAGAGGGATTTCGCTGCAACGGGTTCAGCAACTGATTGACCAACTGACCCAAACCGGCAAACCCGCGTTTATCGGTCAACCGACCGTGAATGTCCTGATGCTCAATCTGGCCTTGGATAAGGAAAAACCGCTTCCCTGATACACTATGATTAATGATGTTTTATGACGTACCTGACAAGGACAAACCATGATTGACGGTGAAGATCGTCGCCCGAATCCAGACAACCTGCTGGCGCAAATTGGCGATCCGCCGCGCGGTAAGCTGAAAATCTTTTTCGGGGCCTGCGCCGGCGTCGGCAAAACCTACGCCATGCTACAGGAAGCCCAACGGCTGCGGCGCCAGGGGCTGGACATTCTGGTTGGCGTAGTTGAAACCCACGGTCGCAGTGAAACCGCGGCGCTGCTGGAAGGCTTGCCGCAGCTTCCGCTCAAGCGTATTCATCATCGTGGCCGCCATAACGCCGAATTCGATCTCGATGCCGCACTCGCGCGCTGCCCGGCCCTGATCCTTATGGATGAACTGGCGCACAGCAACGCGGCCGGTTCCCGTCATCCCAAACGCTGGCAGGATGTTCAGGAGCTGTTGGACGCGGGTATTGATGTGTTTACCACGGTCAATGTGCAACATCTGGAAAGTCTGAACGATGTGGTCGGCGGCGTCACCGGCATTCGGGTGCGGGAAACCGTGCCCGACCCCATCTTCGATCACGCCAGTGAAGTCATCCTGGTCGATCTGCCGCCGGACGATCTGCGCCAGCGTCTGGACGAAGGCAAAGTGTATCTGCCATTGCAGGCCGAGCGCGCCGTGGAGAATTTTTTTCGCAAAAGCAACCTGATCGCGTTGCGTGAACTGGCACTGAGGCGCATGGCGGATCGGGTTGACGATCAAATGCGGGCGCTGCGTGCCGGTCAGGGCCGCGAGCATGTCTGGCATACGCGGGACGCCATTTTGCTCTGCATCGGGCACGGTACCGGGAATGAAAAGCTGGTGCGCACCGCCGCTCGGCTGGCGGCGCGGTTAGGCAGCGCCTGGCATGCGGTTTACGTTGAAACCCCGCGGCTGCACCAATTACCGGAACCGCGGCGGCGCGCCATTTTGCGCGCGCTCAAGCTGGCTCAGGATCTGGGCGCGGAAACCACCACGCTGTCCGAACCCGATGAGGAATACGCCGTCCTGCGCTATGCGCGGGAGAACAATCTGGGGAAAATCGTTATCGGCCGCCATACTGAACAGCGTTTCGGCTGGTGGTGGCGTACGCGCTTCGCCGAGCGTCTTGGGCGGCTGGGTCCGGATCTGGATCTGGTCGTCGTCTCTGTTCAGGATGAGCCTCTCGCCGCGTCGGTGAAAACGCCAGATACGCGCGGACTGGCGGAAAAATGGCGCATGCAGCTTTATGGGTGCGTAATGGCGATGTTGCTGTGCGCTTTGATCACGTTGCTGGCCTCCTGGTCACCGTTTTCGACGCTGGAACCTGTCAATCTGGTGATGGTCTATCTGCTGGCCGTGGTGATCATCGCGCTGTTTTACGGTCGTTGGCCTTCCGTCTTTGCCGCGGTCATTAACGTCACCAGCTTTGACCTGTTCTTCATCCTGCCGCGTGGCACCTTGGCGGTGTCGGATGCGCAATATCTGGTGACCTTCGCGGTGATGCTGGGTGTCGGGATTCTGGTGGGTAACCTGACGGCCGGGGTTCGCTATCAGGCCAGGGTCGCGCGCTACCGCGAACAACGGGTACGTCATCTGTATGAAATGTCGAAAACGCTTAACAGTAGTTTGTCCAGTCTGGATATCGTTAAGGCCAGCCATCATTTTCTGCGAACCACCTTTCAGGCCAAAATCGCCCTGCTACTGGCGGATAAAACTCATTCCTCCTCTCCTGAGTTACACCAGCCGGTTATCGAGGGGCAGGAACAGTTGATCGTGGATAAAGCCATTGCCCGCTGGAGCTACGATCACCGTGCGCCCGCCGGCGCGGGCACCAGCACCTTACCCGGCGTGCCTTACCAGATCCTGCCGTTAGCCACGACACAGCAGATTTTCGGCGTACTGGCCATTGAGCCAAATAATGCCCGCCAGTTGATGATCCCGGAGCAACAGCGCCTGCTGGAAACCTTCACCGTGCTGATCGCCAACGCGCTGGAGCGTCTGCATTTGATGCGAAGCACGGAAAATGCCCGCCTGGACGCGGAGCGCGAGCAATTGCGTAACTCGTTGCTCGCCGCGCTGTCGCACGATCTGAGAACGCCGCTGACGGTCCTGTTCGGCCAGGCGGAGATTCTGACGCTCAATCTGGCCAGCGAGGGATCTCCCTATGCGCCTCAGGCCAGCCAAATCCGCCAGCAAATTCTCAACACCACGCGACTGGTGAACAATTTGCTGGATATGGCGCGAATCCAGTCCGATGGCTTCAACCTGCGCAAAGCGTGGCAGTCGCTGGAAGAGTTGATTGGCAGCGCGTTACAACAGTTGGAAAGCTCGCTGGCAAAGAATACTATTCAGGTGAATCTGCCCGATGAGATGATTCTGGTTTACTGCGATGCCAGCCTGATTGAACGGGTGCTCATTAATCTGTTGGAAAATGCGCTTAAATACGCGGGAGAGCAGGCAACCATCGTCATTGAAACGAGGATCGAACACCGGCCGGAGACTGGCGAGGGCTGGCTGGAAGCCATTGTACGAGATGATGGGCCGGGTATCGAGGCCGGGCAGGAAAACGTTATTTTTGATAAATTCGCGCGCGGTCACAAAGAGTCATCCATCCCCGGCGTCGGGCTGGGACTGGCGATTTGCCGCGCCATCGTCGAGATTCACGGCGGTCAGATCTGGGCTGCCAACGTTGAAACAGGCGGCGCCGCATTTCACTTCACGCTGCCGTTGTCCGCCCCGCCGGCGGTCGAACCGGAAGAACTTGAGACTTGAGGAGCATTGATCCCGTTGCAGGCCACAATTCTGATCGTGGAAGATGAAAAAGAGATCCGCCGTTTTGTCCGTCAGGCGCTGGAGGGTGAAGGTTGCCGCGTATTCGAGGCAGAGACGCTGCAACGCGGCCTGCTTGAAGCGGCAACGCGTAAACCCGATCTGGTGATCCTCGATCTCGGCCTGCCCGATGGGAACGGCATCGACTATATCCGTGATTTACGCCAATGGAGCGGCATGCCGGTTATTGTGCTTTCCGCCCGGACCGACGAGCAGGACAAAATCGATGCACTTGATGTCGGCGCCGATGACTACCTGACCAAACCGTTTGGCATTGGTGAATTGCTGGCCAGAGTGCGGGTTTCATTACGTCGTCACGGCAGTGATCAACAGGAAACGCCGCTCGTCAGTTTCGGCAATGTGACGGTTGATCTGCTTAATCATTTGGTCAGCCGGGACGGACAGACGTTGCACCTGACGCCCCTTGAGTTCCGGCTGCTGGCGACGCTGGTATCCAATCCCGGCAAGGTGCTGACGCAACGCCAGTTACTCAGTCAGGTGTGGGGCCCCAATGCGGTCGAACACAGCCATTATCTGCGAATTTACATGGGACATCTGCGTCAGAAATTAGAAAGCGATCCGTCGCGGCCACAGCATCTGCTCACCGAAACCGCCATCGGCTACCGGTTTATGCCATAAGGTGTTTTACGCCATCTCCGCCCCGACTCTGGCGATCGGCCGCCACAGGGCGTAACATTTCCGTTTTATGCGTCACAACGTTACTGACCTCTTTTTTTATTACTTACAGGGATATGTCGTCATGAGCAGTTGGTTGATCTATGCATTGCTTTCCGCGCTTTGTGCCTCGCTGGTCGCACTGTTTGGCAAAATTGGCCTGCAAAACCTTGACGCCAATACCGCGACGGCGATCCGTGCCGTCGTCATGGCGCTCTTTCTTATCGGTGTCGTGGTTGCACAGGGAAAAACCGCGCTGGTTGGCGACATTCTCGCCAATAAAAAAGCGCTGCTGTTTATTCTGCTGAGCGGCGTGGCAGGCGCAATGTCATGGCTGTTTTACTTTATGGCGCTGAAACATGGGAACGTCGCCCAGGTTGCGCCTATCGATAAACTCAGCGTTGTGTTTGCCGTTGTTCTGGCGGTACTGCTGCTGGGGGAAAAGATTTCGCTGCTGGCCGGCGCAGGCGTGGCCCTGATTTCGGCGGGGGCGTTAATGGTGGCGCTGGGATAAAAAATCGCCGGGTGCCATTTCAAACCTCGCTTGCGACGGCTCGTGGTAAAAAAGGCGCTGAGGCGCTGTAAACAGCGCCTGCGTTTGACTTATTTGGCATTCGCCAGCACCGTACTGACAATCTCTACCGCCTCTTTCTCTATACGCTCCCGATGTTCCGCACCGAGGAAGCTCTCGCAGTAGATTTTGTAGGCTTCTTCCGTACCGGAAGGACGCGCCGCAAACCAGCCGTTATCGGTCATCACTTTCAAACCGCCGATAGACGCGCCATTGCCCGGCGCCGTCGTCAGGCGAGCGGTAATCGCATCTCCCGCCAGCGTGCTCGCCGAAACCTGTTGTGGCGATAACCTGGACAACGCCGCCTTCTGAGCATGCGTCGCCGGCGCCTGAATACGATTATAGCTCGGCGCGCCAAAACGCTGCGCCAGATGGTCATAATGTTGCTGTGGGTTTTTACCCGTCACCGCAGTAATTTCCGCCGCCAGCAGGCACATGATGATCCCATCTTTATCCGTTGACCAGGGCGTACCGTCAAAACGCAGGAACGAGGCGCCCGCGCTCTCTTCACCGCCGAAGCCAAAGCTGCCGTCAAACAGGCCGTCGACAAACCACTTAAAACCGACCGGCACTTCCACCAGCTTACGCCCCAGATCGGCCACCACCCGGTCGATCATGGCGCTGGAAACCAGCGTTTTCCCGACGGCGACAGCGTCGCCCCACTGCGGACGATGCCGGAACAGGTAGTCGATGGATACCGCCAGATAGTGATTCGGGTTCATCAACCCCGCAGGCGTCACGATGCCATGGCGGTCGTAGTCAGGATCGTTGGCGAAGGCAAGATCAAACTTATCACGTAGCGCCAATAGCCCGGCCATCGCCGATACCGACGAGCAATCCATGCGAATCACGCCGTCGTGATCCAGCGTCATGAAGCGGAACGTCTGATCGACGGCATCGTTCACCAGCGCCAGATCCAGCTTGTAATACTCGGCAATACGCTGCCAGTAGGCGATACCGGAACCGCCCAGCGGATCAACGCCCAGCTTCAGGCCGGCACGTTGAATAGCAGCCATATCCACCACGCTGGTCAGCCCTTCCACATACGGCTGTACCAAATCCTGTTCGTGCAGGTAGCCGCTTTTCCACGCCTGATCCAGCGTAATGCGTTTTACTTCCCGCAGCGCATCAGCCAACAGCGCGTTCGCACGCTTTTCAATCACGCTGGTAAGATTGGTATCCGCAGGGCCGCCGTTTGGCGGGTTGTATTTAATCCCGCCGTCCTCCGGCGGGTTGTGAGACGGCGTAATGACGATACCGTCAGCCAATGCGCCTCCCTGATGGTTGTGCACCAGAATTGCATTGGAAACGGCAGGCGTCGGCGTAAAACCGTTGTCTTGCTGAACAATCACATCCACGCCGTTGGCCGCCAGCACTTCCAACACCGAAATAAATGCGGGCTCTGACAAGGCATGGGTGTCTTTGCCGACATAGCACGGGCCGCTGACGCCCTGCTTTTTGCGCTCTTCCGCAATCGCCTGCGCTATCGCCAGAATATGCGCTTCATTAAAACTGTGACGCTCTGCACTGCCACGGTGACCGGACGTACCGAATTTCACCGCGTGTGCGGCATTCCCGACGTCCGGCCGCAAAACATAATATTGTGACGTTAACTGCGCCACATTGATTAAATCGCTTTGCAGGGTGGGTTTCCCTGCTCTGGGGTGATTAGCCATTGGCATTTCTCCCTGACGCTATCAAATTAAAGGTTAGATAGTACCGCAAACTTTCTCTGTCAGTTCGGCTGGGAACTGCATTGTCAACATGATGTGCTCAATCATGCCGCGTTTACGACCGGTATTGGTATTGGTAATAACCCAGTATGGCGTACCCGGAATATGCCTGGGTTTCGTGTGCGTGCCATGCTGAAGTAAGGTTTGCTGATCGCCAGCAAAGTACACCCGCGTGCGGCCGTGAAGTGATTCCGTCGCTGCCGCAAACGCCTGCGGCGACAAGGTATACAGCGTGGACAGTACCAGCATAAAGCGATTGATGGCTTTGTTCTGTTCAGCGTATTCGTCCGACAGCAGCAGCTCACGCAGCATACGGACCCGATCGCTCGGCCCCGGCGCCGAGAGCGGCTTAGCACTGGCTATCGGCTCTCGCGCCTGCGGCGAGACAACCTGGCCGGCGGTAAATTTCAACATACGCCGTAAAATATCCGATGCGCTCTCGCCAATATGCTGTGTGTGGCTGGCGATATAACGATAAAGCTCTTCGTCGACCTCAATAGTTTTCATCTTTATCCAGTACTGTTTTATTATCCAAATCAATCGTCAAGGAGTATACAAGCGATTAAACGCTCTCGAACAGCGACATAGCGCGGACAATGCGAAAAGTCGGACTATGCCCCAATATCCCGGCATCTGCTCAAGTGGTCATACCTGTTTCTCCGGCGACAGCATTACGTCGTAAAGTCATGATACCCTAAGCGTCTGTCTCTCTGAATGAACTTCACCATGAAATTGAATTATCGCAGATATTATGCTCATCAGCCGCAGGGCAAGCTACCCGTGATCCTTATTCACGGCCTGTTTGGTAATCTGGATAATCTTGGGATAGTGGGCCGGGAACTGCAAAATCAGCATGAGATACTACAAATCGATTTACGCAATCACGGTCTGTCGCCACGTTCGCCACAGATGACCTACCCGGCCATGGCGCAGGATGTTTCGACGCTAATGGATGAATTAAACATAGAACGGGCTGCCGTTATCGGCCATTCCATGGGCGGAAAAGTCGCCATGTCGCTCACGGCGCTGATCCCTGAGCGATTGGAAAAACTGGTGGTGATTGATATCGCGCCGGTGGGCTATCAGGTACGCAGGCACGATGCGATTTTCTCCGCGCTCAGCGCGGTCACCGAGGCGGGGATCACCTCACGTTCAGACGCCGCCGGATTGATGCGCCAGTTCATTAAAGAAGAAGGCGTGATTCAGTTTCTGCTGAAATCTTTCCATCAAGGCGAATGGCGTTTTAATGTGCCGGTATTGCGGGAACAGTATGAAAATATCGTCGGTTGGCAGGCCATCCCCGCGTGGCAGGGACCCATTCTGTTTATTCGTGGTGA
Source organism: Brenneria rubrifaciens (assembly GCF_005484945.1). Taxonomy (NCBI): domain Bacteria; kingdom Pseudomonadati; phylum Pseudomonadota; class Gammaproteobacteria; order Enterobacterales; family Pectobacteriaceae; genus Brenneria; species Brenneria rubrifaciens. The sequence goes on along the minus strand of NZ_CP034035.1, from coordinate 1,163,545 downwards.
AAACTCGCCGTATCTGGACGATATCCACCGTGATGCCTTGTTGAGCCAGTTCCCGGCCGCCCGCGCTCATGTGATCGGCGGCGCTGGTCACTGGGTTCATTCAGAGAAACCGAATGCTGTTTTGCGGGCCATTCATCGTTTTCTGGATGCCGGTTAACCAGGCTCGCAAACGGCCTAAGTTATCCGTTGTCGCCGTCAGTACCGCTAGGGTATGATGGCGCCCGCAGTAGAGGGATGGCTGATAAGCCACAAGCATTGTAACCACATCATCAAAATGCACGCGTTATATATCCGTAGATTTCATCATGCAGGCAAGCCGGTTCAACTGCCTGATGAGAGGTAAAGGAAATAAGGATGTGCGCGTTTTGGTCCGAATACCTTGCACTATCACTACTTATGGCAAAAGAACAAACGGATCGCACCACGCTGGATCTGTTCGCAGATGAGCGCCGCCCAGGTCGCCCGAAAACCAACCCGCTTTCACGTGATGAACAGCTAAGAATCAACAAGCGCAACCAACTGCGGCGCGATAAAGTTCGCGGGTTGCGGCGTATTGAATTAAAAATCAATAGCGAGGCGGTGGATATACTAAATAGCCTGGCAGAACAACAGAATATCAGCCGTAGCGAACTGATTGAGCAAATACTGCTGGCTCAGTTGGCCGGACAAACCTCTCAAGATAGCGATGTCTAAGGTTTGTGTGGCGTCATCCCTGACACCGATAAAGATCAGGATCAGAATTTTTCCCAATTATCCTTGCCAGGCGGCAGCGCTTTCCTGGCAGGCGCAGCAGCGACGGCCCGGGGCGCCTGCGCTGATTTTGCCGCGACCTGCGGTTGTGAATGCTGCTCGGACAACTGGAATAAAGAAACCGTCTGGTTGAGCAACGCAGCCTGCTCCTCAAGCGACCGTGCGGCAGCCGAAGCCTGTTCCACCAACGCCGCATTCTGCTGAGTAACGCTATCCATCTCCGCGACGGCCTGACCAACCTGCGCAATCCCTTTGCTCTGTTCTTCCGAAGCGGAGGCGATTTCGCCCATGATATCCGTTACGTTTGTAACCGCCCGCACGATTTCATTCATGGTGCTACCGGCATCTTCAACCAGATTTGAGCCGGTATCCACACAGCGTACCGATTCGGCGATCAACCCTTCAATTTCTTTCGCGGCTTGCGCGCTGCGTTGCGCCAGGCTACGAACCTCCCCTGCGACCACGGCGAAGCCACGACCTTGCTCACCGGCCCGTGCCGCCTCTACCGCGGCGTTAAGCGCCAGAATGTTGGTCTGGAAGGCAATACCGTTAATCACGGTGGTGATTTCTGCAATCTTTCTTGAACTGCCAGAGATTTCCGCCATGGTTTTCACCACATTTTCAACGATACCACCGCCTTTCTTCGCAGTTGTGGAAGCTTGCAGCGCCAACTGGCTGGCATGACTGGCGTTTTCCGCGTTCTGCTTCACCGTTGCCGTCAATTGTTCCATGCTGGCCGCGGTTTCTTCCAGTGCGGAAGCCTGTTGTTCCGTGCGTGATGACAAATCATTATTGCCAGCGGCAATTTCCGACGCCCCCTGATAAATAGAATCCGTACTGCCTCGGATAATGCTGACAGTATTTGCTAAACTGGCTTGCATTTCGCGCAGTAGCGGGAACAATCTGCCAACGCAATTACGGCTAAAATCAACAATCGGTTTACCCAGTTGGCCCGAGGCAATCACGCCGAAATGATCGCGCAGAACATTCAAAGGACGCACCAGACAGACCACCAGATAACGGTCAGTCAGAAACAGTAGCACCAGACCGATGATCAACCCCGCCAGCAAAATAACCTGGCCGATGAAGGTGATTTCCTCAAAACGAACACCTGCGGCAGCAAACTTTTCTGAGCCGGCTTTATTAAAGGCGCTCAGCGATGCCCCAAACTTACGGCTTAATGGCGGTACACCATCTCTGGCCAGATTTTGATAATCATCCAGCATATTTCCAGCAGCTTTTTGATACAACGGTTCAATGCCCTGAACAATCAGGTCATTCCAGTCGCGGCTGACCGCCTGGACCAGTTCATCATCCAGTCCTGCATGGTCGATGGTATTGAATGTCGCCAAATCCGATTTCAACGTGTTAAGGGCCGCCAATGCCGAAGCCTGCTCCTGCTCCGCCGTCGTATTGTCGCCGCTGCGCCGGGCATCAACGGATCGGGCCAAACGCGTTACCATACGGAAATATTGATCATTCCCCTGATTCACAAAGTTCATGTTCTGCACCAGCAGAGTGCTGGTCTTGGATGTCGTTGTCATCTCTTTAAAAGAGAACATGGTATATATCGACACGCCTCCCCACAGCACGCAAAAGGTGCCCAGCACCCACAGCATTGCCGTTCTAATGGTAATGTTCTTTATAGAACTCATAGCTCACTCCAACTCTAGGCGGTAAAATATAATAAGGATGGTTTTTATCGTTGTTCGACATACAGAGTCTGGAAAATTCATACTACGAAATATGCCTTTTCTCTCCGGCACCCGAATTTCACGATATTAAACCCAACAGGATCACGCTATTAATCGACAAAATTCAGAGAATATTTATAGCTGGATATATCTTTTCGACGACTGTTTTTCCATTCCGTGAACAATCTCATAGTTTTATATGAATTAAGCTATTTATCTGATTGAGTTATACCAAAAACCGTTTACTGACCATCAACATTTAAGTGCCCGCTTCGTTCAAGAGTAGTGAAAACCGCGCCGCGGGGTAACCGGGCATCCCGCCTTGTACCGGAACGTCCTACGCGTTCTCACTATTCTGGAGAATTCGATATTTTACCGTGAGTTTTCTCCAAGAATTGAGTATGTTAATACGCTGGCAATACGATATTTATTGTAACACTTAATTACCCTACTAATTATTTCTTGCCAAAACCGACACTAACGAAATTTCTTAAAATTTATCAGCTTTTTAATTTATCTGCTAAGTGAGTTAGCATTATAAAGAGTAAAACAATGCAGCTTCATTACATTTGACACACTTTCACATAAACAAAAGTTCATTTTTAAAAGGGCTACCAATTTGAATGTTTCTTTTCCGCAAAATATAAGGGAATGGAGGATATCAAGATATGGCCAGGAAGAGCGTGACATGACCAAATGAAATCGGTATCACTTCTTCAGAACTCAGCCATTCTTTCATTGATTCCATCAAGAGCATCCGTTCCTGCGGTTATGAATGATGACAAAGCAAAATACATTGTCCAATTGAGTTATCCTTACCGATACGAGTTTCTCATGCAGGTAGTGTCTGTTATCATGAGCCGATAAGTCGATGAGGTATGGCATCATATCATTAAGAATCAAGAGGTTATCTAATTCATGGCACTGATAGGAATTTTCTTTGGCAGTGATACTGGCAATACGGAAAACATTGCCAAGACGATCCAACAGCAACTGGGCGCCGGTGTTGCTGAAGTTCATGACATCGCCAAAAGCAGTAAAGAAGACCTTGAGGCTTTCGATATTCTACTCCTGGGTATCCCCACCTGGTACTACGGTGAAGCCCAATGCGACTGGGATGACTTTTTCCCCACGCTGGAGGAGATCGATTTCACGGGCAAACTGGTTGCCCTGTTTGGCTGTGGCGATCAGGAAGATTATGCGGAATATTTCTGCGATGCCATGGGGACTATCCGCGATATTATTGAGCCGCGCGGAGCAACCATTGTCGGCCACTGGCCAACAGAAGGGTACTACTTTGAAGCCTCCAAAGGCTTGGCTGATGATGACCATTTCATCGGCTTGGCTATCGACGAAGATCGTCAACCTGAGTTGACCAACGATCGCGTCTCTGCCTGGGTAAAACAGATCAGTGAAGAGCTGAGTCTGAAAGATCTGGTCAGTTAATGAGGCTTTTGGCTCTGATACCCTGATCAGAGCCAAATTGATAGGAAAAACCTTTTATAATGATTGACACATTTTTTTAACTTCCCTTCATTAACCTGTACAATATACCCATCGGTTTTGTACGTGTATAAATATTTCCCCATTTATCAACAATACATTGCGTTGAATGTCTATAGTATAGATAGGGATAATATTGTTAACATTCCATTGTTTTCATTTTGAATGCACGGTTCTATAATGAGGCACTATTCTATCTTTTGAGCTCTATCTTTTGAGCCGACCGATGTCATAGGCTAGATGCTAGATAGCCTCCATTGATAAGTAAGCAACAGGACTAAATCCGCATGACTGACAATAATTCCGCATTAAAGAAGGCCGGCCTGAAAGTGACTCTTCCAAGACTGAAAATTTTGGAAGTACTACAGGACCCTGAGTGCCACCACGTCAGTGCGGAAGATTTATATAAAAAACTGATTGATATGGGCGAAGAGATTGGTCTGGCGACTGTCTACCGTGTACTGAATCAGTTTGATGACGCAGGCATTGTAACCCGACATAACTTTGAAGGTGGCAAGTCAGTTTTTGAACTGACCCAACAACATCATCATGACCATCTGATTTGCCTGGATTGCGGCAGAGTCATTGAATTTCGTGATGAATACATTGAAGGGCGCCAGCGCGAAATCGCTGAAAGACACAGCATCAAGCTGACTAACCATAGTCTGTATCTATATGGGCATTGCAGTAACGGGGATTGCCGTGAAAACGAAACCCTGCACGACGCAAAAAGATAAATCTACCGCATATAATAAAACCGCCGCGGCGGTTTTATTTTTTACCTCATCTGACCAATCTACCCGGCGTTAGCCAACCCAAGTATCCCGCAAGCCTACCGTACGGTTGAACACCAGATGCCCAGCACGAGAGTAAACGCGATCTGCGCAGAAATAACCTTCTCGTTCAAACTGATAGGCTTTTTCGGCTTCAGCCTGCGCCAGACTTGCTTCAACAAAACCGTGAACGACTTTCAGTGAATCCGGGTTAATGGTGGACAGAAAATCATCCGCCGCTGCCGGGTTCGCGACGCTGAACAGACGATCGTACAGGCGAAATTCCGCTGGCAGCGCGTGTGCGGCCGACACCCAGTGAATAACCCCTTTCACTTTGCGACCATCTGACGGATCTTTGCTTAGCGTTTCAGGATCGTAACGGCAATAAATGGCCGTGATCGTGCCCTGCTCGTCTTTCTCAATATGATCGGCCCTGACCACGTAAGCGTTACGCAGACGAACTTCTTTGCCCAGCACCAGACGCTTGTACTGCTTGTTGGCTTCTTCACGAAAGTCAGCGCGATCAATATAAACCTCACGGCTGAACGCCACCTGGCGCGTGCCCATCTCCGGTTTGTTCGGATGATTCGGCATGATGACCCACTCTTCATGGTCTGAAGGCACATTTTCGATAATCAGTTTCACCGGTTCCAGAACTGCCATAGCACGCGGTGCATTTTCGTTCAGGTCGTCACGGATACAGGATTCCAGCGCCACCATTTCGACAATGTTGTCCTGCTTGGTGACGCCAATACGCGCACAAAACTCGCGGATAGACGCGGCGCTATAGCCGCGACGACGTAAACCGGAAATGGTCGGCATTCGCGGATCATCCCATCCCTCGACAATCTTTTCCTCGACCAGTTGATTGAGCTTACGCTTAGACATGATGGCATATTCAAGATTCAGACGAGAAAACTCATACTGACGCGGATGGCAGGGAACGGTGATGTTGTCCAGAACCCAGTCATACAAACGGCGGTTATCCTGAAACTCCAACGTACACAAGGAGTGGGTCACCCCCTCCAGCGCATCGGAAATGCAGTGGGTAAAGTCATACATCGGGTAGATGCACCACTTATTACCGGTCTGGTGATGCTCAGCAAACTTGATACGGTAGAGAACCGGATCGCGCATCACGATAAACGACGATGCCATATCAATTTTAGCGCGCAGACAGGCGGTTCCTTCGGCAAAACCCCCGTTACGCATTTTTTCAAACAGCTCCAGGTTCTCCTGTACGGTACGGTCACGATAAGGGCTATTTTTACCCGGCGACGTCAGCGATCCACGGTATTCACGAATCTGCTCCGGCGTCAGTTCATCAACATACGCCAACCCTTTGCTGATCAACTCAACCGCATACAGATGCAGTTGATCGAAATAATCGGAAGAATAGCGAACATCACCGCTCCATGAAAAACCCAACCATGTTACGTCACGTTTGATTGACTCGACGTATTCAATATCTTCTTTTACCGGGTTGGTATCGTCAAAACGCAGATTACACTGCCCCTGGTAGTCACGGGCAATACCAAAGTTCAGGCAGATAGACTTCGCATGCCCGATATGCAGATAACCATTAGGCTCCGGTGGAAAGCGCGTCTGAATGCGATCGTGCTTACCGGATGCCAAATCTTCATCAATAATCTGGCGAATAAAGTTAGTTGGGCGGGCTTCAGCCTCACTCATTCTCGATTCCTCAATGCTAAAACGACCTATAACCGTTAATGATCCAACAAGCTACGCCTGGAAACAACCGTTAGTTTCATTAAATTATCAATGATGAAAAAAAAGGGTGAGACAGTGATCTCACCCCGCATATTTAACCGATATGACGCTACTGAATATAACGGACCGCCATTCACATGGCGCCAAATGGCGTCACTCTTGACTGATTTTCTTCAGCGCGGAAGCGATGGATTCTGCCTGCGTCCCCACCACAATCTGGACGCTCTGCTTATTGAGACGGACAACGCCCGCCGCGCCGAGCCGTTTGACCTGAGCTTCATCAACCAGGCCGGAATCCGCGACATTCAGACGCAAACGCGTAATACAGGCATCAATTCCAACCAGATTATCTTTGCCGCCAAGCGCCTGCAAGTAGCCACGCGCCAGTTGATGGCTGTCTTTGGCCGTGGGTGCCGCTGACGCCGTATTGACAATATCTCCATCGGCCTCGCTACCCGTGACGGACAGTTCACGCCCCGGCGTCAGTAGGTTGAAACGGGTGATGGTAAAACGGAATACCAGATAGTAAATCACGAAGAACGCCAGCCCTTGCGGTATCAGCATATACCAGTGCGTTGCCAGCGGGTTGCGCGATGACAGTATCATATCCACCAGTCCGGCGCTAAAGCCAAAACCTGCTATCCAATGCATGCTGGCCGCAATGAAAACCGAAATCCCGGTGAGCAGCGCGTGGAGGAAATACAGCACCGGCGTGACAAACATAAATGAAAACTCAAGCGGTTCGGTGATCCCGGTGAAGAAGGAAGCAAATGCGGCCGCGATCATAATCCCGGCGACTTTACTCTTATTCTCAGGGCGCGCGCAGTGATAGATGGCTAACGCGGCGCCGGGCAGACCAAACATCATGATCGGGAAGAACCCGGCCTGATATCGTCCGGTAATTCCAATAACCGCTTTACCGGCGTCGATAGACTGTTGTCCAGCCAGGAAATTCGGAATGTCGTTAATCCCGGCCACGTCAAACCAGAATACCGAGTTCAGCGCATGGTGCAGACCGACAGGAATCAACAAGCGGTTGAAGAACGCATAGACACCAGCGCCAATCGAACCTAATTGCTGAATGTTCTCGCCAAAAGCCACCAGCGCATTATAGATGATCGGCCAAGCGTACATTAAAATGAACGCCACCACAATCATCAGGAATGAGGTAAGAATTGGAACCAGACGACGCCCGCTGAAGAATGACAAGGCTTTTGGCAATTCCACCTGACTAAAGCGGTTATACAGTTCCGCAGAAATAACCCCGACCAGAATACCGATGAACTGATTTTCAATTTTCCCGAAAGCCGCAGGCACCTGATCGACCGGGATCTTCTGAATCATAGACACTGCCGCGGGTGAGCAGAGCGTGGTCAGCACCAGAAAGCCGACAAAACCGGTTAGTGCGGCGGCGCCATCTTTATCCTTTGACATGCCATACGCGACACCCACGGCAAACAGCACCGCCATATGCTCAATAATGGCTGCGCCTGATTTGATAAACAGAGCCGCCAGCGCGTTTTCACTTCCCCAACCGACCGGATCAATCCAGTAGCCGACGCCCATCAGGATGGCGGCGGCAGGCAGCGTAGCGACAGGCACCATCAGTGCCCGCCCAACCTTCTGTAAATAGTTAAGAATACTCACCTTTCCCTCTCTTCCCCTGTGGGGCAAACAATACCGCCAGTTAAACTTGCTCACTGCCCAGAAAAACCATGAGGCGTGGTTTTGGCATGGAGTGTAAGAAAAATATTTCGCAACGCAAATTAAACCCAAGCATTATGTGATAGCAATCGCTAAAAAATCGCATATAAAAAGTTTATACCTGAATAAAACACCCACTTATTTTAAGATAAAAAAAAACAAGGTACACTGAGGTCCGGTTTTAAACTCGGTACTGAAACGCGCTGACAGCGCGATTTCGCCTAATACTTATTTTAGTCCTGTCGCTATCAAGGCGCGGTATGGCGGCAACGGAACCCACTCACAGAAACCTGGATAACCTGAAGACAGGGAGGGACGAGAAATGCCCGCACAACCGCGAATTGTAGATGACGTAACCGCTTATTAAGTTAACCAGGAGAGCACTGATGAGACTCATCCCCTTAAATACGGCTGCTGACGTTGGCAAATGGGCCGCACATTATATCGTCCAGAAAATTAACGATTTTAGCCCCAGCGTCAACCGCCCCTTTATTCTCGGTCTCCCAACAGGCAGCTCGCCGCTGGAAGCCTACAAAGCACTCATAGTCATGCATCAAGCCGGTCTGGTGAGTTTCAAACACGTTGTGACGTTCAATATGGATGAGTATGTCGGCCTGCCCGCCAATCATCCTGAAAGCTATCATACCTTCATGTATCAGAATTTTTTCAATCACATTGATATTTCGCAGGAAAATATTAACCTGTTGAACGGTAACGCAAAGGATATCGCGGCAGAGTGTCGCCGCTATGAAGATAAAATCAAATTCTATGGCAAGATCCACCTGTTTATGGGGGGAGTGGGCAACGATGGACACATTGCTTTCAATGAACCCGCCTCATCTTTAGCCTCCAGAACGCGTATCAAAACCCTGACGGAAGAAACACGCATTGCCAACTCTCGTTTTTTTGGCGGTGACGTGAGTCTGGTGCCGAAATATGCCCTTACCGTAGGCGTAGGAACGTTGCTGGACGCCGAAGAAGTGATGATTCTGGTCACCGGCCGCAATAAAGCACAGGCATTACGGGCGGCGGTGGAAGGAAATGTAAACCACATGTGGACAATCAGTTGTCTACAGCTTCATGCTAAAGCGCTGATGGTTTGCGATGAACCCTCCACCATGGAACTGAAGGTCAAAACCGTTAAATATTTCCGAGAGTTAGAAGCGGAAAATATGAAAAATCTTTAATCTGTAGCCGGGAGTTGATGATGTTTGCTTTAACAAATGGCCGGATTTTTACCGGTCGCCAGGTGCTTGATAATCATGCCGTCGTGATTGCCAACGGTCTGATAGAGCGTGTCTGCCACGTTGACACGCTTCCCGCCGATCTGGAAAAGCATGACTTGGGCGGTGCGTCGATTGCCCCTGGATTTATCGACCTGCAACTCAATGGCTGCGGCGGCGTCCAGTTTAATGACTCACTGGAATCCATTTCCATCAAAACGTTGGAGATAATGCAGCAGGCCAATCAGAAATCAGGCTGCACCAGCTTTTTACCGACGCTTATCACTTCCAGCGATGCGTTTATAAAGCATGCCGTCGGCGTCATGCGGGCCTATCTCGCGAAAAACCGTCATCAGGCGCTGGGGTTGCATCTTGAGGGTCCCTGGCTGAATATCATCAAAAAAGGCACGCACGATCCCGCCTTTATTCGTCAGCCGGGGAAAGAACTGGTTGATTTCGTGTGTCAAAACGCAGATGTCATCACAAAAATCACGCTGGCGCCGGAAAAAGTCAAATCATCGATCATCCGTCAGCTTACGGATGCGGGGATTGTGGTTTCAGCAGGGCATTCCAACGCGACCTGGGAACAGGCCAAACAAGGATTTGCCGCAGGTATCACCCTTGCCACACACCTATTTAACGCCATGCCTTGCCTGACGGGGCGTGAGCCGGGTCTGGTCGGCGCCATCTACGATGCGCCAGAAGTCTATTGCGGTATTATCGCTGATGGTTTACACGTTGACTGGGCAAACATCCGTAACAGTAAACGGATCAAAGGTGACAAACTGGTGCTGGTCACTGACGCCACGGCACCCGCCGGCGCGGACATCGAGCAGTTCATTTTTGCTGGTAAAACCATATACTACCGCGACGGGTGGTGTGTGGATGATAACGGCACCTTAAGCGGCTCCGCCCTCACAATGATTGAGGCCGTACGCAACAGTGTGGAACATGCCTGTATTCCGCTGGATGAAGCCATCCGCATGGCAACGCTCTACCCTGCCCGGGCTATCGGCGTGGACAAGCAGTTAGGCAGTATTGAAGGTGGTAAAGTTGCTAATTTGACAGTGTTCAATCGTGATTACCATATTCTCAATACCTTTGTTAACGGTGACGATATGTTGGCGCTAACAAAGCCCTGATTACAAGCGAGTAACTTTTTCATGACCACAGGCGGACAGGCGCAGATAGGCAATATTGATCTCGTTAAACAGTTGAACAGCGCGGTCGTATACCGTCTGATTGACCAGCATGGTCCCATCTCACGGATACAGATTGCAGAACAAAGCCAGCTTGCCCCCGCCAGCGTCACAAAAATTACCCGTCAGCTTCTGGAACGCGGGTTGATTAAAGAAGTAGACCAACAGGCTTCCACGGGCGGCAGACGCGCCATATCGATTGTCACCGAAACCCGTCCTTTCCACTCTATCGCCGTCAGGCTCGGCCGCCACGATGCCACCATCGCGCTGTACGACCTGCAAGGAAAATCGCTGGAGGAAGAACACTATAATCTGCCGGAAAACACGCAGGAAACGCTGGAAACCGCGTTGTTCAAAGCTATCGACTACTTTATCGACAGCCGCCAGCGCCGAATCCGCGAACTGATCGCCATTTCCATTGCATTACCGGGACTGGTTGATCCGAATGCGGGCATTATTCGTTACATGCCGCATATCAACGTCAACAACTGGCCGCTGGTCGAAAACCTGCAACGTCATTTCCACGTCACCAGCTTTGTCGGACACGATATTCGCAGTCTGGCGCTGGCGGAACATTACTTCGGCGTCACTCACGATTCGCTGGACTCCATTCTGGTGCGCGTTCACCGCGGAACCGGGGCGGGTATTCTGGTCAACGGACAAATCTTTCTCGGCAATAACAGTAACGTTGGGGAAATCGGCCATATCCAGATTGATCCGCTCGGGGAACGCTGTCACTGCGGTAATTTCGGTTGTCTGGAAACGGTTGTCTCCAATGCGGCAATTGAGCAACGGATACAGCGCTTATTGCAACAAGGCTATCCAAGCAAAATTTCCCCCGACAACTGCACCATGACAACCATCTGCAAAGCCGCTAATCGGGGCGATACGCTGGCCGAGGAAGTTATCGAACATGCCGGACACTACTTGGGCAAAGCGGTTTCCATCGCCATCAATTTGTTCAACCCGCAAAAAGTCGTGATTGCCGGTGAAATCACGGAAGCTGAAAAAATCTTGCTGCCTGCCATACAGCGTTGCATCAACACGCAGGTATTAAAAGATTTCCGTATCAACCTGCCGGTTGAAGTGTCCACCCTGAATCATCTCTCAGCGATTGGCGCCTTTGCGCTGGTAAAACGCGCGATGCTGAAGGGTATTTTGCTGCAACATCTGCTTGAAAATCACTGATTATCCAATTTGTCGCGCTATGCCGGATTATGTAATCCCTAAAAATTCGTTTATTCCACTGAATTAATTTATCGATTATTCATCAAATAATAGAATAAATTATCGAAACAACATTAAGATGGCTTTTTTCATTATGTAATATTGAATTATAGTGGCATTTTGATGCTAAATCATCGCTACTAACACAGCATCCGTAATCGTGATGCGGAAACACGAAATGCCTTGTTCGCCACGTGAACCGCATCTGGCTAATCTGAAAACAATGCTTCACTTGGCGATACAAGTGAACTGAGGGAGTCATTTATGTGTTCTATTTTCGGTGTGCTCGATCTTAAAACCGATCCTGTTGAACTGCGTAAAAAAGCGCTGGAATCATCGCGTCTAATGCGCCACCGCGGTCCTGACTGGTCCGGCGTTTATGCTGGCGACAAAGCGATTCTGGCTCATGAGCGCCTGTCTATCGTTGACGTAAATACCGGTGCTCAACCGCTGTACAACGCTGCGCACACCCACATTCTGGCCGTTAACGGCGAAATTTATAACCATCAGGCATTGCGCCAGCAATACGGTGACCGCTACGCGTTCCAGACCGGTTCCGACTGTGAGGTGATTCTGGCGTTATATCAGGAAAAAGGCCCTGAATTCCTGGACGATCTGCGTGGTATGTTTGCTTTCGTCCTCTATGACAGCGAGAAAGACGCTTACCTGATTGGCCGTGACCACTTGGGGATCATCCCGCTGTACATGGGTTATGACGAACACGGCAACTTCTATGTCGCTTCTGAAATGAAAGCGCTGGTTCCGGTATGCCGCACCATTAAAGAATTCCCGGCGGGAAGCTATCTGTGGAGCCAAGACGGAGAAATCCGCGAATACTATCGCCGCGACTGGTTCGATTACGAAAACGTCAAAGACAACGAAACCGACGCTGAAGCGCTGCGTGACGCGCTGGAAGAATCCGTGAAAAGCCACCTGATGTCTGACGTCCCTTACGGCGTGCTGCTGTCTGGCGGTCTGGATTCTTCCATCATCTCCGCCATTACGAAAAAATACGCCGCTCGCCGCGTCGAAGACGATGAACGTAGCGAAGCCTGGTGGCCGCAATTGCACTCTTTCGCGGTCGGTCTGGAAGGTTCCCCAGACTTGAAAGCCGCTCAGGAAGTGGCCGAACATCTGGGTACGGTTCACCACGAAATCCACTTCACCGTACAAGAAGGTCTGGATGCCATTCGTGACGTGATTTATCACATCGAAACCTATGACGTAACGACCATTCGCGCCTCAACGCCAATGTATTTGATGTCCCGTAAGATCAAAGCAATGGGCATTAAAATGGTGCTGTCGGGCGAAGGGTCTGATGAAGTGTTCGGCGGCTACCTGTATTTCCACAAAGCGCCAAACGCCAAAGAACTGCACGAAGAAACCGTGCGCAAATTACTGGCCCTGCATCAGTATGACTGCGCCCGCGCCAACAAAGCGATGTCAGCCTGGGGAGTGGAAGCTCGCGTACCGTTCCTGGATAAAAGCTTCCTGGATGTGGCCATGCGCATCAACCCACGCGATAAAATGTGCGGCAACGGCAAAATGGAAAAACACATTCTGCGCGAATGTTTCGAATCCTATCTTCCGCATAGCGTCGCATGGCGTCAAAAAGAGCAGTTCTCTGACGGCGTGGGCTACAGTTGGATTGACACACTGAAAGAAGTTGCCGCGCAGCAGGTTACCGATCAGCAACTGGAAACCGCACACTTCCGTTTCCCATACAACACGCCGAACTCCAAAGAAGGCTATCTGTATCGAGAAATCTTTGAAGAATTGTTCCCGGTTCCAAGTGCGGCTGAATGTGTTCCAGGGGGCCCGTCAGTAGCCTGTTCGTCCGCTAAAGCCATTGAGTGGGATGAGTCCTTCCAAAAGATGGATGATCCCTCGGGCCGGGCCGTTGGCGTACACCAGTCCGCCTATAAATAATCTGATTATTTGCCCTACAAAACGGGTCGTTAGCGGCCCGTTTTTTCTATTCAATTTATCGGTAAAACCTGCTTGTTGACGCTTTTCTCACCATACTGTTCACAACCCAAACAAACGGTACAAGGTATGCACTTTTCGGGAAAAAATTTGTTGACGCAATTAGGTCAACTACGCATAATGCGCCCCGCAACGCCGATGAAGGTGACGCGGAAAAGATGGCTACGTAGCTCAGCTGGTTAGAGCACAGCACTCATAATGCTGGGGTCACAGGTTCGATTCCCGTCGTAGCCACCATCTTTTTTGCGGGAGTGGCGAAATTGGTAGACGCACCAGATTTAGGTTCTGGCGCCGCAAGGTGTGCGAGTTCAAGTCTCGCCTCCCGCACCATTACTTTCACGGTTTGACATCGCTTTTTGAAGCTTGATAGTGTTTTGTTATTGATGGGGTATCGCCAAGCGGTAAGGCACCGGTTTTTGATACCGGCATTCCCTGGTTCGAATCCAGGTACCCCAGCCATATTCAATTTGCATTGCTGGAAAATCGCTGTCCTTTTGGGGTATCGCCAAGCGGTAAGGCACTGGTTTTTGATACCAGCATTCCCTGGTTCGAATCCAGGTACCCCAGCCATCATCATTGATGTTTAAGGTTTTTGAAGCATAGCAAAAAGAGCAGTAAGATTTGGCTACGTAGCTCAGCTGGTTAGAGCACAGCACTCATAATGCTGGGGTCACAGGTTCGATTCCCGTCGTAGCCACCACATTTTTGGGGTATCGCCAAGCGGTAAGGCACCGGATTCTGATTCCGGCATTCCGAGGTTCGAATCCTCGTACCCCAGCCAAATAAAGAAGCCCGCAGTAAAATGCGGGCTTCTTTACGTCTGAAGATCCGATCAGCACACTCTTCTGCGCCGCAATATCAGCGGCGCAGAAGAATAGTGTGCTAAACAAACGAGGCTTAAACCCCAATCGCGTACTTTAGGGCATGCTGTTTCAATTTGCCTGCGCGTTGGGCGATCATTAGCGCCAGATTACGCGCCAAACTGAGCGGCGGTAGCGAGTTACTGAACGCGTTATAAAACAGATCCATACTGCCTTGCATCATCAGGTTATCAGGCTTGCGACGATGCTGGTAACGACGCAACACCCGCTCGGAATACCACTCTTCTCCTGTATCGCGTGCACTCCTCAGCACATCCAGCAGCGCCTCAACATCCCGATACCCCAAATTCACCCCCTGACCGGCCAGAGGATTGATGGTGTGCGCGGCATCCCCCAGCAGCGCCAGCCCCGGCTGAACATAGGTTTGCGCATGGCGTCGCACCAACGGAAACGAGCCTGCCGCCAACGATTTGACCGGCCCCAGACGCGCAGGAAAAGTCGCCGCAATTTCTTTATCCAACTGTGCCAGCGGCATTGCCTGGAGTTGTCGAATTCGCTGCGGACTGTCATACCAGACCAGCGAGCCCCAATGGTTAAACAGCGGCAAAAACGCACGTGGCCCGGCGGGCGTAAACTGCTGCCAGGTCACATCCTGTTGCGGATAGGCCATTTCGACGCTGATTAACATACAGGCTTGGCGATACTGCCAGCCGCTGATGCCGATACCGGCCCACTGCCTCACCTGAGAGTTTGCGCCATCAGCACCAATCACCAGTGACGCGCTCAGCGTGTGCCCATTTTCAAGCTGCAAACTCCAGCCCTGACCGGTTTGTTGTAAGCATTCAGGCGCCGCCGGGTAATAGCGCTGACAATTATCCTCTTCGCTCAAACATTCCCAAAGCGCCAACTGCAAAATCCGGTTTTCCACCATGAATCCCAGCTCAGGCAGATGGATATCCGCCGCATCAAACACCACGCGGGCATTCTCCCATTCCCAGGTTTCAAGGCGACGATACGGCGCGCTGCGCATCCGTTCGACCCGCTGCCAGGCGCCGAGCTTTTTTAGAAACGCGACAGAGGAATAGCCAACCGCCGAGACGCGGAGATCGGGCGCGCTTTCTCTATCAAAAAGCGCAGGCGCTTCTTCCTGCTCGACAACCGCAACCTGAAAGCCATCCCGAGCCAGACCCAATGCGGCGGCGGCACCGACCATACCGCCCCCGACAACGATCGCATCATAATGCATAATGGTTTTCTTCCTCTGTAGCTATCGTCGTTAACTCTCGTGGAAACACCTAAAACAGTGTACTGGATTTCGGATTAACTTTTCAGAAAAGCGGTTATTTTATAAAAGTGAAAACGTTACCCGATCGGCCGTTTTCAGACACTGGTCACAACGTCAGCGAACGATTACAATACCCGCCCCGAATCAAGGGAATCTTTCTTACCCGCACTGAGTAATGGCAAGTCGATGACAAAAAAACTGCATATTAAAACCTGGGGCTGTCAGATGAATGAATACGATTCATCAAAGATGGCCGATTTACTGGGAAGTACGCATGGTTATGAATTAACCGAGGTCGCGGAAGAGGCCGATGTTCTGCTGCTTAACACCTGTTCGATCCGCGAAAAAGCGCAGGAAAAGGTCTTCCATCAACTTGGCCGCTGGAAAGCGCTGAAAGATAGCAATCCCGATCTGATTATTGGCGTTGGCGGCTGTGTAGCATCACAGGAAGGCGCGCATATCCGTGAACGCGCGCACTATGTTGATGTGATTTTTGGCCCGCAAACACTGCACCGCCTGCCGGAAATGATTAACCACGTTCAGGGAACCCGTAGCCCGATCGTGGATATCAGTTTCCCCGAAATCGAGAAATTTGACCGTCTGCCGGAGCCCAAAGCGGAAGGCCCGACGGCATTCGTTTCCATCATGGAAGGCTGTAATAAATACTGTACGTTTTGTGTGGTGCCTTATACCCGCGGAGAAGAAGTCAGCCGCCCGTGTGATGACGTCCTGTTTGAAATTGCGCAGTTGGCCGAACAAGGTGTCCGTGAGGTTAATTTGTTAGGACAAAACGTCAACGCCTATCGTGGCGCAACCTACAACGGCGATATCTGCTCCTTTGCCGAACTGCTGCGCCTGGTTGCGGCGATTGACGGTATCGACCGCATTCGCTTCACCACCAGCCATCCGATAGAATTTACCGACGACATTATCAGCGTGTATGACGATACGCCTGAACTGGTGAGTTTCCTTCATCTCCCCGTGCAAAGTGGTTCCGACCGCGTGTTGACGATGATGAAACGCCGTCATACCGCTCTCGAATATAAATCGATTATCCGCAAACTGCATAACGCGCGCCCCGGTATTCAGATCAGCTCCGATTTTATCATCGGTTTCCCTGGCGAGACGCAGGCTGACTTCGAGCAGACCATGAAACTGATTGCTGACGTAAACTTCGACATGAGCTACAGCTTTATTTACTCTGCCCGGCCGGGTACGCCTGCCGCGGACATGGTCGACGACGTACCGGAGGAAGAGAAAAAGCAGCGCCTGTATATTTTGCAGGAACGCATCAGCCAGCAGGCGATGCAATATAGTCGCCGCATGCAGGGCACCATCCAGCGTATTCTGGTTGAAGGCACTTCTCGTAAGAGCGTGATGGAACTGTCTGGGCGCACAGAAAACAACCGTGTCGTCAACTTTGAAGGAACGCCGGACATGATTGGTAAATTCGTCGATGTGGAAATCGTCGACGTTTACCCGAACTCACTGCGCGGTATCGTGGTACGTACAGAAGACCAAATGGATTTGCGTGTTCACGAGTCACCTTCCCAGGTTATCGCCCGTACACGCAAAGAAAATGAAATTGGCGTTGGCATTTACCAGCCCTAACTCCTTTTACCTTCTTGTCATACTCATCATGGGTGGCGCTGCCGCCCATTTTTATGGCGGGCTATCATCACCATGACATTTGGTTTTGCGAAACCGCGTCCCAATATCATGATTGTTACTTGCACCGTTGGGCATTCACGATAAATAATCCCCGAGACGACGCAACCATAAACAGTGCGATTCTGATGACAAGCTCCGAACCGGCCGACTAAAGCAGGTTCAATAAACCCCAAGAGGAATAATTTGAACGTAACGACAAAAGAGATTGCCCTTGAACCCGCAGATAACCAACGTTTGCTCAGCCTTTGCGGCCCGTTTGACGACAACATCAAGCAGCTTGAGCGTCGTTTGGGTATCGAAATTAATCGTCGGGACAATAGCTTCAAACTGGTCGGCAACGAGCTATATATTCAGGCCGCCGCCGAGATCCTTCAGCGCCTGTATGTCGATACGGCTCCGGTTCGCGGCGACATCGGTGATATCGATCCAGAGCAAATTCATCTGGCGCTCAAGGAATCACGTGTGCTGGAGCAATCAGCCGAAAACATCCCGGATTACGGCAAAGCCGTCAATATTCGGACCAAACGCGGTGTTATCAAGCCACGCACGCCGAATCAGGCCAAATATATTGCCAACGTACTCGACCATGACATCACGTTTGGCGTCGGACCGGCGGGAACCGGTAAAACCTATCTGGCCGTCGCCGCCGCCGTCGATGCGCTGGAGCGCCAGGAAATCCGCCGTATATTGCTGACGCGGCCCGCGGTGGAAGCCGGAGAAAAGCTCGGCTTTCTGCCCGGCGATCTAAGCCAGAAAGTTGACCCTTATCTGCGTCCCTTATACGACGCCCTGTTCGAAATGCTGGGGTTCGAGCGTGTTGAGAAACTGATTGAGCGTAACGTCATCGAAGTCGCACCGCTGGCCTACATGCGCGGCCGAACCCTGAACGACGCCTTTATCATTCTCGACGAAGGCCAGAATACCAGCATTGAACAAATGAAAATGTTTCTGACCCGCATCGGTTTCAATTCAAAAGCCGTGATCACGGGCGATGTCACTCAAATCGATTTGCCGCGCAACCAGAAATCAGGTTTGCGCCATGCTATCGAAGTACTGTCGGATGTCGAAGAGATCAGTTTCAACTTCTTCCACAGCGAAGATGTGGTGCGGCATCCGGTTGTCGCTCGCATTGTCAATGCGTATGAAGACTGGGAAAACGCAGAGCAGAAACGTAAAGATGAACTGGCGGAACAACGTAAACGTGAAGCACAGGAGCACAAATGAGCCAAGTCATTCTTGATTTGCAAATCGCCAGCGAACAGACTCAGGGTTTGCCTGATGAGAAGGATTTTCAGCGTTGGCTGGAAGGCGTGCTGCCCCGGTTTCAGGAAGTGTCGGAGGTGACGATCCGCATCGTCGATGCAGCGGAGAGTCGCCACCTTAACTCCACCTACCGAGATAAAGACAAATCGACCAATGTGCTCTCCTTCCCTTTCGAGGCGCCGCCGGAGATTGAATTGCCTCTGCTGGGGGATTTGATCATCTGCCGTCAAGTTGTCGAACAGGAAGCCGCCGAGCAGCAGAAAACGCCGGAAGAGCACTGGGCACATATGGTTGTCCATGGTAGCCTGCATCTGCTAGGGTATGACCATATCGAAGACAAGGAGGCCGAGGAAATGGAAGCATTGGAAACCGAGATTATGCAGGATATGGGATATGCTGACCCTTATCTTGCAGAAAAAGACGGTCTAATCGAATAAGCCCAATAATTAGAAATTCTGTTTTTATACGTCAGAAGGCCCGGCCTCAATGCCCAAGCCTTCCGATAATTTTCCCTTAACATGAGTAATTTCAATTAAAACGCCATGAGCGACGACCATTCTCAAAACAGCGATAGCCCCAGTCCCAAGAAGGGTTTCTTTTCCCTTATCCTCAATCAGCTTTTTCACGGCGAACCTAAAGATCGTAACGATTTGCTGACCCTGATCCGTGATTCCGAACAAAATGATCTGATCGATCCAGAAACCCGCGATATGCTCGAAGGCGTGATGGATATTGCAGAGCAGCGCGTTCGTGACATCATGATCCCTCGCTCACAAATGATTACGCTGAAACGGGATCAGACACTGGAAGAATGCCTCGATGTCATTATCGAATCCGCCCACTCCCGTTTTCCCGTGATTAGCGAAGATAAAGACCATATTGAAGGTATTCTGATGGCCAAGGATTTACTGCCGTTTATGCGCAGCGATTCAGAGGCTTTCAGCATGGAAAAAGTGCTGCGTAGCGCCGTAGTGGTACCGGAGAGTAAACGTGTTGACCGGATGCTGAACGAGTTTCGCTCACTGCGTTATCACATGGCTATCGTTATTGATGAATTTGGCGGCGTTTCCGGCCTTGTCACCATTGAAGATATTTTGGAACTCATCGTCGGTGAAATCGAGGATGAATATGACGACGAGGAAGATCGTGATATTCGTCAGCTCAACCGCCACACTTTTACAGTGAGAGCGCTGACCGATATCGAAGATTTCAACGAAACCTTTGGCACCCAGTTCAGCGACGAGGAAGTGGATACCATCGGCGGTCTCATCATGCAATCTTTCGGACATTTACCCGCTCGCGGTGAAACTATCGATATAGAGGGCTATCAGTTCAAAGTCGCGATGGCGGACAGCCGACGCATTATCCAGGTTCACGTCAGGATTCCTGACAACGCTCCTCAACCGCAATTGGAAGATTAAATAAGCAATGGCTTTCGCTTCTTTACTGCAACGTCAGCGGGTTCGCATCCTGCTGGCGCTTTTGTCTGGCGCCTTTGGTACGCTGGCATTTTCTCCTTTTGATTTCTGGCCTGCCGCGCTGGTTTCATTAATCGGGTTACAGGCTCTGACACTGAACCGCACGGCACGCCAGTCCGCCTGGATTGGATTCAGTTGGGGATTCGGCTTGTTCGGCAGCGGCATTAACTGGGTATATGTCAGCATTGCCCAGTTCGGCGGCATGCCGGGGCCGATCAATATTGCCCTTGTCGTGTTGCTGGCGGCTTATCTGGCGCTTTACCCGCTGCTATTTTCCGCAGTGATCTCGCGTTTATGGCCCAAAGCGAGCTGGTGGCGTCTAGCTCTTGCTGCTCCCGTCTTATGGCAAATCACCGAGTTCTTACGCGGCTGGGTGCTCACCGGATTTCCGTGGCTGCAATTTGGCTACAGTCAGATTAACGGGCCGCTAAAAGGAATTGCGCCGGTCTTCGGTGTTGACGCGATTACCTTTGTGCTAATGAGTATCAGCGGCCTGACCGTTCTCGCGCTGCACCAGCGAAAAATCGGCCCCGCCGTTATTGCACTGGTTCTGCTGGCATTACTGTGGCCCTTGCGCAATGTCCAGTGGTTTAATCTGCTTCCTGAGCGGGCAGTCAATATCGCATTGGTTCAGGGAGATATTCCCCAATCCCTAAAGTGGGACCCGAATGAACTATCGAATACGCTGAATATTTATCTGAATAACAGCCTGCCCTATATAGATAAAGCACCGATCATTATCTGGCCTGAATCGGCGATCCCCGATATTGAGCGCCGGCAAGGGGCTTATCTTACCCAGATTGACGATATTCTTCGCGGCCACAACAGCAGTCTTATCACAGGCATTGTCGACGTACGCCGTCATGGTAGTCAGGTTGATTACTACAACAGTATTATTGTGCTGGGTGATAAAACGCCTTATCACTACCCTACCAGCAACCGCTACAACAAAAATCATCTGGTGCCATTCGGCGAGTTTGTTCCGCTGGAAACGTTGTTGCGCCCGCTGGCACCGCTCTTCGATTTACCGATGTCTTCTTTCAGTCGCGGGAATTATCTACAGCCCCAGCTCAGCGTAAATGGTTTTAAACTCAACGCCGCCATCTGTTATGAAATTATCCTAGGCCAGCAACTGCGTGATAATTTCCGTGAGGACACCGACATGCTGCTAACCATCTCGAACGATGCCTGGTTCGGCCACTCTATCGGCCCGTGGCAACATTTCCAGATGGCGCGCATGCGTGCACTGGAATTGGGACGTCCTCTGATCCGCAGCACTAACAATGGTATTACGGCGGTCATCACTCCTGATGGTGAAATCAGCGCCGGTCTGCCACAATTTGCGCGCGCCGTGTTAGATACTCAGGTTGTTCCAGCCAGTGGGCTAACGCCTTATGCCCGCTTTGGCGGCTGGCCGCTTTGGATATTCACCTTGCTTGGCGGTTTTGTGGCCGTGATTTTCAGCCGGCAACGCCGTTGATGTTATTTCCGCACAGGTGAAGGGATGCTAATGCCTTCACCTTTCTAAACTACGCTGTTCAATCTCTAAGTTGCAGCAGCGACCGACCTTAACGCCCTCACGCGAAAACGAAAAGAGATAAAAGCGGTCACTACACTAAAGCGATAGTTTATATTAAGTTACCGACATATCTGGCATGGTATTTGCCTATTACTATCCTGTAAATGGTTGTTTCGACGTTTTTTAGCGAGCTGGCCTCGGAGGAAAGCACGCTTTTGGGGCAACGAATGCATCAATACAGCGCCATGTGGGTTTGATGCCGTTATTCGGTGCACCGGAACTCGCAAAAAACAAACATTTCTATTTCAATCCATTTACAATCAGCTACTTTTTAACAGTATACGTTGCTACTTCGCTCTTTAAGGGTGCATAGCCGTACAGTGGAAGTGGCGAAACGTCATCCGTAATTTAGCGATACCATTTTAGATCTACAATTACAGCGCCATAACTACAGCAAAGGAGTTAAAACATGCAAATGCGAAAACTGGCACTATCACTGCTTCTGCTAGGCACTACGGTCAGCCTCGCTCAAGCAGAGGATCTCGCTGGCACTCTGAAAAAAGTAAAAGACAATGGCGTTATCGTCATCGGCCACCGCGAATCATCGGTTCCTTTTTCTTACTACGATAATCAGCAAAAAGTTGTCGGTTACTCTCAGGCCTATTCGGACAAAATTGTAGAAGCCGTCAAGAAAAAACTGGATGCGCCTAACCTACAGGTCAAGCTGCTGCCAATTACTGCTCAGAATCGTATTCCTCTGTTACAAAACGGCACGTACGATCTGGAGTGTGGTTCAACGACCAATAATCTGGAACGCCAAAAACAAGTCGCCTTTTCCAACACCATTTTTGTTATCGGTACGCGTTTGTTAACCAAAAAAGGTTCCGGGATTAAAGATTTTACCGATCTGGCCGGTAAAACGGTGGTGGTAACCTCAGGCACCACCTCTGAAATTCTTCTGAACAAAATGAACGAAGAAAAACAACTGAAATTGCGTATCATCAGCGCCAAAGACCACGGTGACTCCTTCCGTACGCTGGAAAGCGGCCGCGCTGTGGCCTTCATGATGGATGATGCCTTGCTGGCTGGCGAGCGCGCTAAATCGAAAAATGCCGGCCAGTGGGATATCGTAGGTACTCCGCAGTCAAGAGAGGCATACGGCTGTATGCTGCGTAAAGACGATCCGCAATTCAAGAAGCTGGTCGATGACACCATCACGGAAATACAAACCTCTGGCGAAGCGGAAAAATGGTTTGATCGCTGGTTCAAACAACCGATCCCGCCAAGAGATCTTAATTTGAACTTCGAGCTTTCTGATGAAATGAAAACCCTGTTCAAAACGCCGAATGATACGGCTTTAGACTGATTAATAAAGGAAATAAGGGCAGAATCTCTGCCCTATGATTGCTGATTCGTGGCAGGACCAACATGTGGTGATCGTTCCCCATCGCATGTGAAAATCCAATAGATTTCAAAATGCAGGAAAGCGGCAACGGAATGAATACCCCAAGAACTTACATGAGTAAGTCAGGGCAGCTAACGCATTTGTAGTTTGAAAGATAACGGGTAATATGCCGCTCATCAATCTTCAGGGGTAGCCTCGCTACCCTTTTTTACCGGAGTTTGCTATGTCAATAGATTGGAACTGGGGCATATTTCTAGAAGCAGCCCCATTCGGTAATACCACCTATCTGGGGTGGTTATTATCCGGCCTGCAAGTCACAGTCGCATTGTCTATCTGTGCCTGGATCATCGCGTTTTTACTTGGTTCCCTGTTTGGGATTTTGCGTACTGTCCCCAATCGTTTTATTGCGGGAATTGGTACATGCTATGTTGAGTTATTCCGTAACGTACCGCTGATCGTGCAATTCTTTACCTGGTATTTAGTGGTGCCGGAATTATTACCAACCGATATTGGAATGTGGTTTAAGGCTGAACTCGATCCCAATATCCAGTTCTTTCTGTCATCCATGGTCTGCCTAGGTCTGTTTACCGCGGCTCGCGTATGCGAGCAGGTTCGAGCGGGCATCCAATCGCTGCCGCGCGGTCAACAGGCGGCAGGGCTGGCGATGGGGCTGACGCTGCCGCAGACCTATCGCTATGTCTTATTACCCAATGCCTATCGCGTTATTGTTCCGCCATTGACATCCGAGATGCTTAACCTGGTCAAAAACTCCGCCATCGCCTCGACAATCGGGCTGGTGGAGTTGGCGGCACAGGCTGGGAAACTACTGGATTACTCTGCGCATGCCTATGAATCCTTCACCGCCATTACGCTGCTTTATATCGCTATTAATGCGGTCATTATGCTAATCATGCAGGTGGTAGAGCAGAGAACCCGTTTGCCGGGCAATATGGGGAGCAAATAAGCCATGTATGAATTCGACTGGAGTTCAATCTCTCCGAGCTTGCCGTATCTGTTTGCAGGCATGGTCGTCACGCTCAAAATCACGCTAACCGCGGTGATTGTCGGTATTATCTGGGGAACGATTCTGGCGGTTATGCGCCTGTCGACGATAAAACCCATCAGTTGGTTCGCCAAAATATACGTTAACCTGTTCCGCTCCGTGCCACTGGTAATGGTGCTGCTGTGGTTCTATCTGGTTGTGCCAAGCTTGTTGCAGAATGTGCTTGGCCTTTCGCCGAAAACCGATATTCGGTTAATTTCAGCGATGGTCGCTTTTTCGCTGTTTGAAGCGGCCTATTATTCTGAAATTATCCGCGCGGGCATACTCAGCGTTTCACGCGGGCAATCATCAGCGGCGTTGGCCCTCGGTATGACGCATTGGCAGTCCATGAAGCTGGTGATTCTGCCGCAGGCATTCCGCGCCATGGTTCCTCTGCTTCTGACGCAAGGTATCGTCCTGTTCCAGGACACGTCGCTGGTTTACGTGCTCAGCCTGGCTGATTTCTTCCGTACGGCCTCCACCATCGGAGAGCGTGACGGAACACAAGTTGAAATGATCCTGTTTGCCGGATTTGTCTATTTTATTATCAGCATCAGCGCATCAATGCTGGTCAGTTACCTGAAAAAAAGGACGGTTTAATGATTTTCCTGAAAAATATTTCTAAATGGTATGGCCAATTTCAGGTGTTAACCGACTGCTCCACGGAAGTGAAGAAAGGTGAGGTGGTAGTGGTTTGCGGGCCTTCAGGCTCAGGTAAGTCAACCTTGATAAAAACCGTTAATGGCCTGGAACCTATCCAAAAAGGCGAAATTGAAGTCAACGGTATCATTGTTAACGATAAAAAAACCAATCTGGCTCAGCTACGTTCAAAAGTAGGCATGGTTTTCCAACACTTTGAGCTGTTTCCACATCTCTCCATCATTGATAATCTGACGCTGGCCCAGGTAAAAGTGCTGAAACGCAATCGTGAAGAAGCAAGGGTCAAAGCGCAAAAACTGCTGGAGCGTGTTGGGCTGGCGGTTCAGGCAAACAAATACCCCGGTCAGTTGTCCGGCGGACAGCAGCAGCGTGTCGCCATTGCCCGTGCGCTGTGCATGGACCCCATCGCGATGCTGTTTGACGAACCCACCTCCGCACTTGATCCTGAAATGATCAACGAAGTGCTGGACGTTATGGTCGAACTGGCACAGGAAGGGATGACCATGATGGTTGTAACGCACGAAATGGGCTTTGCCCGTAAAGTCGCCCATCGGGTCATTTTCATGGACGAGGGGAAAATCATTGAAGATACGCCTAAAGACGACTTCTTCAATAATGCACAGTCCGAACGTGCGAAAGACTTCCTGGCGAAGATCCTGCACTGATGTATCGAAAGCGTGCCTGACGGCACGCTTTCAGACTGTTGATAAACCTATCTACGGAACCAGAACGGTGAGAATGGGATAGAAGAGTAAAGCGCCCGCACCAGGGATGGTGCGGCCCGAGCTTACAGGGACGTACTTGCAGCGTCTTTACGATCTACCCATTCTCACCGCTCGACGCACTTTGTCATCAACCTCGCTTTCCTATTTAAGTTTTTACAATTTATCCAATCGTTACGGCTGAAAGGGCTGCCGATGGAACTGGTCGTGTGAACATTTTGGGCAGCGCGGCAGAACCTCCGGCGTATAAAACTCGATATGGTGATGGCATTTCTCGCACACCAGACTCCCCAGCCCCACCACTTCACCGCTATGGTAAACACCATGGTTGTTCACATCTTTGAAGATTTGATGCCACTCCAACTGTGTTTTATCCGTAATGTCCGCCAGCTCTTGCCACAGGCTCTCTTTGATGACTCGCATAAACACGCTGTCGGAAAACTCATCCTGGCTTTCACCGTAGCTGCGCGCAAACTCCCCCAAATCCCGCTTTACCGCCTGAATGACCTGTTCAATTTCTGTTTGCGTCAGCTCAGTGTTTTCCTGCAACGTCTTGCGGGCACTTTGCACCAGTTCGTCAAGATCCCGCTCTCCATTATTCAGCCGGGCTGTCACTGAAGCCATTAACTCGCGGTAATAGCGGGCTACTTTGTTCATGCTTACTCCTGAATCGTCTGATTGATACGCGATGAATCGTGGACTCTCAGCGCCTGAGCCAAGCCAAAAGTCGATCTATCTTCCTCTATTTTAGACTGTTTTTTGTTCAAAACGGGTGACGAAACGCATATTTGCGTAATTTCCCCGCACTTTCAGCATAAAGCGCAGAAATATTCCCCAGTCGAATACAGGGTGTTGTTGCCCCAGTCGCTTATCAGCTATGCTATGCGGATCTTTCGTTATGAATCAGAGCACGCTACTGGCGTAGCTATTCTTCACTCAATAGGACCCCCGGCAGCCATGCAAGAGCAATACCGCCCAGAAGAGATAGAAGCGCACGTCCAGCTTCACTGGCAAGAGAAGCAGACATTTAAAGTGACCGAAGAGCCCGGCAAGGAAAAGTACTACTGCCTTTCTATGCTGCCCTATCCTTCTGGCCGTCTTCACATGGGACACGTCCGCAACTACACGATTGGCGACGTCATTTCCCGCTATCAACGTATGCTGGGTAAAAACGTCTTGCAACCCATTGGCTGGGATGCATTCGGTTTGCCAGCCGAAGGCGCCGCCGTTAAAAATAATACCGCGCCCGCACCGTGGACTTACGCCAATATCGAGTACATGAAAAACCAGTTGAAATCGCTGGGCTTTGGCTACGACTGGGATCGTGAAGTCGCCACCTGCAAGCCAGACTATTACCGTTGGGAACAATGGTTCTTCACCAAACTGTATGAAAAAGGTCTGGTTTATAAGAAGACTTCCGCCGTGAACTGGTGCCCGAACGATCAGACCGTTCTCGCAAATGAGCAGGTCATTGACGGTTGCTGCTGGCGCTGCGACACCAAAGTCGAACGCAAAGCGATCCCGCAATGGTTCATCAAAATCACCGACTATGCCGACCAATTGCTGAATGATCTGGATACGCTGGAAAGTTGGCCTGAGCAGGTCAAAACCATGCAGCGTAACTGGATTGGACGCTCCGAAGGCGTGGAAATCACCTTTGCCATCGCGGATAGTCAGGAGAAATTAAGCGTCTATACGACGCGTCCCGATACATTCATGGGCGTGACGTACGTTGCCGTTGCCGCCAGTCATCCTCTGGCGCAGCAAGCCGCTGCAAACAATCCTGAGCTGGCTGATTTCATTGCCGAATGCCGCAACACCAAAGTGGCGGAAGCGGACATGGCGACGATGGAGAAGAAAGGCATGGCCACTGGCCTGTATGCCATCCATCCGCTCAACGGAGAAAAAGTCGCGATCTGGGCCGCAAATTTTGTTCTGATGGATTACGGTACAGGCGCGGTGATGGCCGTGCCGGGTCACGACCAGCGCGACTGGGAATTCGCCAACAAATATGACCTGTCAATAAAACCGGTCATTCTGAACAGCGACGGTAGCGAACCGGATCTGTCCTCGCAAGCGATGACGGAAAAAGGCCGTTTGTTCAACTCAGGGGAATTTGACGGTCTGGATTTTGAGGCTGCCTTTAACGCCGTTGCCGACAAGCTGGTTTCACTGGGAGTCGGCGAGCGGAAGGTCAACTACCGTTTACGCGATTGGGGCGTTTCCCGTCAGCGTTACTGGGGCGCCCCTATTCCGATGGTGACGTTGGAAGATGGCACCGTTATCCCCACGCCGGAGGATCAACTGCCGGTCGTGCTGCCGGAAGACGTGGTCATGGACGGTATTACCAGCCCGCTCAAATCCAACCCTGAGTGGGCCAAAACAACAGTGAATGGTCAGCCCGCGCTGCGTGAAACCGACACCTTCGACACGTTTATGGAGTCCTCCTGGTATTATGCGCGCTACACCTGTCCGCAGTACGATCAGGGTATGCTGGAGCCGGCGGCGGCTAACTATTGGTTGCCGGTCGACCAGTATGTCGGCGGGATTGAACATGCCATCATGCACCTGATGTATTTCCGCTTCTTCCACAAGCTTCTGCGCGATGCCGGTCTGGTAACATCCGACGAACCGGCCAAACGTCTGTTGTGTCAAGGCATGGTACTGGCGGATGCGTTCTATTACCTGGGTACTAACGGTGAGCGCATCTGGGTTCCCCCCCTGGATGTCACCATTGAGCGCGATGAAAAAGGCCGCATCATTAAGTCGACCGATAATGAAGGACGCGACGTGGTTTACGCCGGCATGAGCAAAATGTCGAAGTCCAAGAACAACGGTATCGACCCCCAGGTCATGGTTGAAAAATACGGTGCGGATACGGTGCGCCTGTTTATGATGTTCGCTTCACCGGCCGAAATGACGCTGGAATGGCAGGAATCCGGCGTTGAGGGGGCTAACCGTTTCCTCAAACGCGTCTGGAAACAGGCGTTCGATCATACGGAGAAAGGCGCGACTCAGCCGCTGGACATCGCTACCCTGACGGACGATCAGAAATCGTTGCGCCGCGATCTGCATAAAACCATTGCCAAAGTGACGGATGATATCGGCCGTCGGCAGACCTTCAATACCGCGATCGCCGCTATCATGGAACTGATGAACAAACTCGCTAAGGCACCACAGGATAGCGATCAGGATCGCGCACTGACGCAAGAAACGTTGCTGGCCGTTGTGCGCATGCTGTACCCGTTCACACCGCATGTCTGCTTTGTACTGTGGCGCGCATTGCAGGGTGAGGGCGATATTGATACGGCGCCGTGGCCGGTGGCAGAAGAAAATGCAATGGTAGAAGACTCAAAACTGGTCGTCGTTCAGGTGAACGGTAAAGTTCGTGGTAAAGTCACCGTTGCGGCTGACGCCAGTGAAGAGCAGGTTCGTGAACGTGCTGCGCAGGAACCTCTGGTAGCGAAATACCTGAACGGCGTCACTGTACGTAAAGTGATTTATGTCCCTGGCAAACTGCTTAACCTGGTTGTGGGTTAAGGCAAGGAGGAACTGTGCGACATCGTCTATTCATGTTGTTGCTGGGGCTGACGGTGTTAATCACCGCCGGCTGCGGTTTTCATCTGCGCGGTACGACACAAGTACCCGCGCAGTTACAAACTCTGGTACTGGACAGCAGCGACCCCTATGGGCCAGTGACGCGTTCGGTACGTGAAGAGTTACGCTTAAGCGACGTGAAAATCGTCGACGATGCGACACGGCAGGATATCCCTTCCCTGCGTTTACTGAGTTTCTCTGAGACGAAAGACACCGTTTCCATTTTCCAGGACGGGAAAACGGCGGAATATCAGATGGTGCTGACGTTACGTGCACAGGTACTGATGCCGGGCGAGGACATTTATCCGCTCAATGTGACGGTGTTCCGCACCTTCTTTGATAACCCATTGACTGCATTGGCAAAAGATGCCGAGCAGGATATTATTCGTCAGGAAATGCGTACGCAGGCCGCCCGACAACTGGTGCGTAAATTACTGACTGTCAACAGCGCTCAGGAAGTCGAAAACGGGCAGCAGCCTGCTTCCGCCACCCTTTCTTCCCATCGTTCATGATTCGCCTCTACCCGGAACAACTCGCCGCGCAACTCCACGAGGGGTTGCGCGCCTGTTATCTGATTTTCGGTACTGACCCGCTTCTCGTGCAAGAGAGTCTGGATAGTATCCGGCGCACCGCCCAGCAACAGGCATTCAGCGAGCATTTCAGCTTTTCACTGGATATTCACACCGACTGGGATGCCATTTTCACTACCTGTCAGGCGCTTAGCCTGTTCGCATCACGCCAGACGCTGTTACTGAACCTGCCGGAAAATGGGCCGAATACCGCAATGGCTGAAAATCTGGTCAAACTGTCCGAATTGCTGCACCCGGATATTTTACTGATGCTGCGCGGCAATAAGCTGACCAAAGCTCAGGAAAACAGCGCCTGGTTTAAAGCATTATCGAAAAATAGCGTGTACGTTAACTGCCTGACGCCAGAACAGGCGCAACTGCCCCGCTGGGTCGCTCTGCGGGCCAAATCCATGAAGCTGGAACTGGATGAACCGGCAAGCCAGTTGATTTGTTACTGCTACGAGGGCAATCTGCTTGCGCTATCGCAGGCGCTGGAACGCCTGGCTCTGCTTTACCCGGATGGGAAACTCACGCTACCCCGCATTGAAGAAGCAGTCAGCGACGCCGCTCATTTTACCCCATTCCACTGGCTGGACGCTTTACTGGCGGGTAAAGGCAAGCGCGCCCTGCACATCTTGCAGCAGCTCCGTCAGGAAGACTGCGAGCCCGTTATTCTGCTGCGGACTCTACAGCGCGAGCTGCTTTTGCTGCTGACATTGAAACGGCAAATGACCAAAACGCCGTTACGTAGCCTATTCGACCAGCATAAAATCTGGCAGAACCGCCGGGATCGCATGACGCAGGCACTACAGCGATTGACGCTGCAACAGTTGCAGCAGGCAATCCGTTTGCTGACGCAACTGGAAATTACATTGAAGCAGAACTATGGTCAGTCTGTATGGGCTGAGCTGGAAACGCTCGCCATGATATTATGCGGCAAAAGCTTGCCGGAAAGTCTGCTATCGCCGTTAGTGTAATTCTGTTTACCGGGGATACGCGTACCGATCCGTTATCCCGATTCTTCATGTATAACCACCATACCCCCAGAGGTTAACCCGTTTGGCCACGCCATCTGATTTGATAAAATCGCCGCCGCCCGATGTGATGAAGCAAACGGGACACGCACCACTGACTGCCTTTTTCGGCGGCACTTTCGATCCCATTCACTACGGGCACCTGAAACCCGTGACTGCGCTGGCGAAAATCGTCGGATTAAACCAGATCATTCTCCTTCCCAATAATGTTCCACCCCATCGGCAACAGCCAGAGGCCAGCCCGCAGCAACGGCTGCGTATGGCACAACTGGCGGCGGAAGACAACGCGCTATTGACCGTGGATGACCGTGAATTACAACGTCAGAAACCGTCATACACCATTGATACGCTCGAAATTTTGCGCGCAGAGAAAGGATCGAACACATCGCTGGCGTTTATTATTGGGCAGGACTCGCTACTGGCGTTGCATCAATGGCACCGCTGGCAGGATATTCTCAACGTCTGCCACCTGCTGGTCTGCGCACGCCCTGGCTATAAAGCAACGCTGACTACGCCTGAGCTGCAACATTGGCTGGAAGCTCACCTCACACAAGATCCGCAGTCGCTGCATCAGCAAACGCACGGACTGATCTTTTTAGCCGATACGCCATTGGTTAGTATTTCAGCAACGGAGATACGCCAGCGGCGTCAGGCAGGTCTGAATTGTCACGATTGGCTGCCTCCCGCCGTACTTCGTTATATCGATGAACACGGACTATACCGATAACCGCTATTTTTGTGGGATTGGCTTTCGGTCGCCGCCCGGCTTTATACCACTCGACAGTGGTGCGTGGTATACTCCGCCGCTAGTTCAATCACAGGGAAAACCCGACAACGCTTTGCAATAAGGCAGCTTGACAGGGTCTTTCCAGGCTATATCAGCGCTAAAAGACGTCCGCCAATTATCAACATCGGATGTCGGCAACCCAGGGGGAACCTTTGCAAGGTCAAGCACTCCAAGAGTTCGTAATTGATAAGATAGACGATTTAAAAGGTCAGAATATCGTGGCCTTGAATGTACAGGGCAAATCCAGCATCACTGACTACATGATCATCTGTACCGGAACATCCACTCGCCACGTCGCCTCTATTGCCGACCATGTGGTTCAGTCTTCACGAGCCGCCGGGGTGATTCCATTCGGTATGGAAGGCGAGAATGTGTCCGACTGGGTCGTTGTCGATCTGGGCGAGGTCATTGTGCATGTGATGCAAGCAGAAAGCCGCCAGTTGTACGAACTGGAAAAACTGTGGGGCTAGCATGAGACTGCAACTGGTTGCCGTCGGCACCAAAATGCCCGACTGGGTGCAAACCGGTTTTATGGATTACCTGCGCCGTTTCCCCAGGGATATGCCGTTCGAGTTTATCGAGATTCCTGCGGGTAAACGGGGCAAAAATGCCGATATCAAGCGTATTCTTGAACGAGAGGGCGAGCAGATGCTGGCCGCCGCTGGCAAAGGTAATCGTATCGTGACATTGGATATTCCCGGCACGCCCTGGGAAACGCCTCAGCTAGCGCAACAACTGGAGCGTTGGAAACAAGACGGACGTGACGTCAGCCTGCTGATCGGCGGCCCGGAAGGGTTGGCGCCAGAGTGTAAAACCGCCGCCGAACAAAGCTGGTCGCTCTCGCCGCTGACGTTGCCTCATCCATTGGTTCGGGTGCTGGTCGCGGAAAGTCTGTACCGAGCCTGGAGCATTACCACTAATCACCCTTACCATCGGGAGTAAGGCGATACGATGAAACACGCGAAATAAACCACTGGATGAAAATAGAACGTAAACCCTTTCGTGATTATACGGCTGAGTCCGCCCTGTTCGTGCGACGCGCTTTAGTGGCGTTTTTAGGTATTTTACTGCTCTCCGGCGTATTGATCGCCAATCTTTATCATCTCCAAGTTTTACGTGTCGATGACTATCGTACCCGCTCCAATGAAAACCGCATCAAGCTGGTTCCTATCGCCCCCAGCCGCGGCATTATCTACGATCGCAATGGCATACCGCTGGCGTTGAACCGGACCATTTACCAGTTGGAACTGGTGCCGGAAAAAGTGGAAAACTTACAGGCCACGCTGGATGCGTTAAAACCCATTATTGATCTGACCAATGATGAGCTGGAAAGCTTTGAAAAAGAGCGTAAGCGTTCGCGCCGTTTTACCTCAATTCCGGTCAAAACGGCGTTAAGCGATGTGCAGGTCGCCCGTTTTGCCGTTAACCAATACCGATTCCCCGGCGTTGAAGTCAAAGGCTATCAGCGTCGCTACTACCCCTATGGCTCCGCGCTGACGCACGTCATCGGCTACGTTTCAAAAATCAATGACAAAGATGTTGAGCGACTGAATAAAGAAGAAAAAATCGCGGATTACGCGGCGACGCATGATATTGGCAAACTCGGAATCGAACGCCATTACGAGGATTTACTTCACGGCAAACCTGGCTACGAAGAAGTCGAGGTCAACAATCGTGGGCGCGTGATCCGCCAGTTGCACGAACAGCCGCCGCAGGCGGGAAGAGATATCTACCTGACACTGGATCTCAGCCTGCAAATATATATCGAGAAGCTGCTTGAAGGCAGCCGCGGCGCCGTGATCGTCACCGATCCGCGCGACGGGGGCATTCTGGCGATGGTTTCTACGCCCAGCTACGATCCCAATCTGTTTGTCGATGGTATCTCCAGCAAAGACTATAATCAGTTACGCAACGATCCCAATCGCCCGTTGATCAATCGGGCGACGCAGGGGGTATATCCTCCCGCTTCAACGGTAAAACCCTATATTGCGGTTTCCGCTTTGACCGCCGGAGTGATAAACATCAACACAACCCTGTTCGATCCCGGCTGGTGGCAGCTACCGGGTTCAGAAAAACGCTTTCGCGATTGGAAAAAATGGGGACACGGTCGTCTTAATCTGACCAAAGCACTGGAAGAGTCCGCGGATACGTATTTCTACCAGGTTGCCTATGACATGGGCATCGATCGTCTGGCCGAGTGGATGACCAAATTTGGCTATGGTGAAAAAACCGGCATCGATATCTCCGAAGAAAGCTCAGGCAATATGCCGACGCGCGAATGGAAGCTACGGCGTTTCAAAAAACCCTGGTATCAGGGCGACACCATCCCGGTAGGGATCGGGCAGGGTTATTGGACGGCAACGCCGATACAGATGAACAAGGCGCTGATCACGCTGATCAATGATGGGCGGGTCAAAACGCCACACCTGCTCTACAGTAGCCGCGAAAACGGCACGACCTTGCCTTTCACCCAGACTGAGCAGCTACAGATTGGCGAAATTCACTCTGGTTTCTGGGAAGTCGCCAAAGACGGTATGTATGGCGTCGCAAATCGACCCAACGGCACCGCCCGCAAGAGTTTTGACGATGCGCCCTACAAAATTGCCGCGAAATCCGGTACCGCCCAGGTTTTTGGTTTGAAAGAGAACGAAACTTACAATGCGCAAAAAATTTCGGCACACTTGCGGGACCATAAACTGATGGTCGCCTTCGCGCCTTACAGTGACCCCAAGGTCGCGATCTCGATTATCCTGGAAAACGGTGGCGCAGGTCCCACGGTGGGTACCATTACCCGGCAGATCCTTGACCACATTCTGCTGGGTGATAACAATACTGAATTACCGAGCGCGCCTCCCGCGCCGCCGGGCAGCGAGAGCGAGTAACAGAGACTCATGACCGATAGCCAACAAAAAGGCACGATTTGGACGAAAATCCATATCGATTTCCCCTTCCTGATCGGCATCCTGGCATTGCTGGGTTACAGCCTGTTCGTCATGTGGAGCGCCAGCGGGCAAGATGTGGGCATGATGGAGCGCAAAGCCGCGCAGATTGTGTTGGGATTGATTGTCATGATCGTCATGGCGCAGATTCCGCCACGAGTTTATGAAGGGTGGGCTCCCTATCTTTATGTGGTCTGCGTTATTCTGCTGATGATGGTCGACATCTTCGGGCAAATCAGTAAAGGCGCTCAGCGCTGGCTGGACCTGGGCTTTGTGCGTTTCCAACCGTCGGAAATCGCAAAAATTGCGGTTCCGCTGATGGTGGCCCGGTTTATCAACCGCGATATGTGTCCGCCTTCGCTCAAGAACACCGGCATCGCACTGGTGCTGATTTTCATGCCGACCCTGCTGGTTGCCGCACAGCCGGATCTCGGCACGTCCATCCTGATCGCCGCATCCGGGCTGTTTGTGCTCTTTCTGGCAGGTATGAGCTGGCGTCTGATTGGCGTCGCTTTTTTACTGTTGGCGGCATTTATCCCCATACTGTGGTTCTTCCTGATGCATGACTACCAGCGATCCCGCGTCATGATGTTACTCGATCCTGAAAGCGATCCGCTCGGCGCAGGCTATCATATAATTCAGTCGAAGATCGCGATTGGCTCCGGCGGTCTGTCCGGCAAAGGTTGGCTACACGGCACGCAATCCCAGTTGGAATTCTTGCCGGAACGGCATACTGACTTTATCTTTGCGATACTGGCGGAAGAACTGGGCTTGATCGGCGTATTGATTTTGCTCGCCATGTACCTGTTTGTCATTATGCGCGGACTGGTTATCGCCGCTAAAGCGCAGACCTCATTCGGCCGGGTTATGGTCGGCGGTCTGATGTTGATTTTGTTTGTTTACGTTTTCGTCAATATCGGGATGGTCAGCGGTATCCTGCCGGTTGTAGGCGTGCCCTTACCCCTGGTCAGTTACGGAGGATCGGCACTCATCGTTCTGATGGCGGGATTTGGTATCGTGATGTCGATACATACTCACCGCAAGATGCTATCCAAAAACTTATAAAACGAGGTGAGCAATGCGTAAGGACTGGTTTTGGATTAGCGCCGTGAGTGTGGTGCTCTCCGCTTGTACCGTTACGGAACAGCAACCGGCGCAACCCGTTGCAACCGCATACAGCGGCCCCGTAGAAGAGATTGGCGGCGTTGAACCCCGTTATGAACCCTATAATCAGGGCACCCTTCAGGACTACAGTCTCAAAGGCAAGACGTATAAGATCGTCAGAAACCCGCAAAACTTCAGCGAAACCGGCCTGGCTACCTGGTATGGCGAAGAAGCCAGCGGCAATCGGACGGCTATTGGCGAGGTGTTTGATCCAAATGCGTTAACTGCTGCGCATCCAACCCTGCCGCTACCCAGTTACGTCCGTGTCACCAACCTGAGCAACGGCCGCCGTCTGGTTGTCAGAGTCAACGATCGCGGCCCCTATACGCCGGGAAGAATCATTGACCTTTCCAAAGCTGCCGGTGATCGGTTGAATATCTCCAACAACACCAGGGTCAAGGTCGATTTTATCAACGTTGCGCCTGACGGTACACAGTCCGGCCCGGGAACGATGGGAACCAGCGTCGCCAAACAAAGTTTTGCACTCCCTGAACGACCCAGCTTCGGTGCCAGCGAACAAGGCACGCCAATGATGGAAAGTACGATGTCCCCAACGGCACGCCCCATCAGCAATAGCGTCGCGGCAACCCCGGCGAACAGGCCGATGCCGCAAAGCAGCACACCCTCAGATTCCGGTGGTCTACTGGGTGCCCCTTCCGCCGTGCCTGCCGGCGTTATCGAAACCACAACGACGTCTCCGTCCGAGTCCGGGGCGCCCGCAGTCGCCGCCACGTCGTCTGGTGCGCCGGGCGGCTATATCGTTCAGGTCGGCGCGCTCAGCGATCAACAACGCGCGCAAACCTGGCTGCGCAGCCTGAACGAACGTTTCAAGGTAACGGGGAAAGTGATGGCCCACGGCGGGCTTTACCGCATTCAACTGGGGCCATTTCAAAGTCGCCAGCAAGCGGCTGAACTTCAACAACGTTTGTCAACTGAAGCGCAGCAGCAATCATTTATCACTGCCGCACCCATTGCATTTTAGTAGGGCGCCGGTCATCAGATTGGCGACGGCACCCGGAATAAGGGGGAAAAAGGCATCGCCACCGTCGATAATCACGTGCGAAAGGGGGAATACCTTCCGCCCCTTTCGCAAAGTCGCATACCCTGTAACGTAATGTCTGGTGCCTGCCTATTTCTCATCTGCTATAGTGTGGCTCGTTTTTTAACTTATACCCACGGATGTTGTTGTTCCAATCATGAATACTGTAAACACGTCTCGTTTTACTAAACGTACCGCGCTTGGCGCTTTGCTCGCCATTAGTGCATCTTCTTTTGCTTATGCCGATGATTTCAATATGAAAACAATGATCCCCGGCGTTCCGCAAATTGATGCAGAATCATATATCCTGATTGATTACAACTCTGGAAAAGTGCTGGCGGAAATGAACGCCGACGCACGCCGCGAACCGGCCAGCCTGACCAAAATGATGACCAGTTATGTTATCGGTCAGGCGATAAAATCGGGGAAAATCACCCCGAACGACATCGTCACTATCGGTAAAGACGCCTGGGCAACCGGTAACCCGGTTTTCCAGGGCTCTTCACTGATGTTTTTAAAACCCGGCGATCGCGTTCCGGTTTCCCAGTTGAATCGCGGTATTATCCTGCAATCGGGTAACGACGCCTGCGTTGCCATGGCCGATTATGTTGCCGGCAGCCAGGACGCCTTCGTTAATTTGATGAATGGCTACGTGAACGCGCTTGGCCTGCAAAATACGCATTTTGAAACCGTACACGGCCTTGATGCGCCGGGCCAGTTCAGCTCTGCGCGCGATATGGCGTTGATCGGTCAGGCGCTCATCCGGGATGTACCGGAAGAATACGCTACCTACAAAGAGAAAGAGTTCACCTTCAACAATATTCGCCAGACCAACCGCAATGGGCTGTTGTGGGATACCAGTCTGAACGTGGACGGGATAAAAACCGGCCACACTGCATCCGCAGGCTATAATCTGGTCGCCTCTGCAACCGAAGGCCAAATGCGGCTGATCTCAACCGTTATGGGCGGACGCACCTTCAAAGGCCGTGAAGCTGAAAGCAAGAAACTGCTGACCTGGGGCTTCCGTTTCTTTGAAACCGTCGAGCCGCTGAAAAACGGCAAAGAGTTCGCATCAGAACCCGTCTGGTTTGGTGACAGCGACCGTGTTGCGCTGGGCGTGGAAAAAGATGTTTATCTGACCATTCCGCGTGGCCGACTGAAAGATCTGAAAGCAAGCTACGTGCTGGACAATTCGGAACTGCATGCGCCGCTCACCCAAAATCAGGTCGTTGGTTCAATCAATTTCCAACTGGATGGCAAAACCATCGACCAGCGTCCCCTAGTCGTCATGAACGAAGTGAAGGAAGGCGGCATTTTCAACCGTATAATTGACTACATCAAACTGATGTTCCATCACTGGTTCGGTTAATCCCGCTTGCAAGGGGACAAATTATCCCCAATATATATTGTTGTCACTCACGCCCGCACTTAGCGGGCGTGAGTGACAATTTATATGATCGTAATACACTCTGGAGCGTAGATGAAAACCAAATTAGACGAACTGCTTGAGTTTCCGTGCCCTTTCACCTACAAGGTGATGGGATTGGCAAAGCCGGAGCTGGTCGATCAGGTGGTTGAAGTGGTGCAGCGTCATGCGCCCGGCGACTACATGCCACAGGTCAAGCCCAGCAGCAAAGAGAACTACCATTCTGTTTCCATCACCATTACGGCAACGCATATTGAGCAGGTGGAAATGCTGTATGAAGAACTCGGCAACATTGAAATTGTGCGGATGGTGCTGTGATCCGTTTCCATCCTTCGCCCTCTCTGCGCTAACCTTGCGGGAAAACGTGCTTAGTGCGTTTCCCGCCGTTATAATCTCCCCCATTCTTTCCTTAACCTGAAGATGACACACTTGCTACAGGATAAGATCATCGTACGCCAATTCGACGTACAGCCATACCAACCCGTCTCGCTGGCGATGCATAAGTTCACCGATCTGCGCGACGACGACACGCTGGACGAAGTCTGGCTGGTCCAACACGCGCCGGTATTCACTCAAGGGCAAGCGGGAAAAGCGGAACACGTTCTCACCCCCGGAGACATTCCCGTCGTACAAAGCGACAGAGGCGGACAGGTGACCTATCATGGTCCAGGCCAGCAGATTATGTATGTTCTGATTGATCTGAAGCGGCGCAAGTTGGGCGTACGCCAACTGGTGACAGTGATAGAAAATACAGTCGTCGATACGCTGGGCCATTTTCACATTGATGCATACGCCCGCGCCGACGCGCCAGGGGTGTATGTTGATGAACGCAAAATCTGCTCGCTGGGGCTGCGTATCCGCAGAGGGTGCTCTTTTCATGGACTGGCGCTGAACGTCGCAATGGACCTGTCGCCATTTCTGCGTATCAACCCCTGTGGCTATGCCGGTATGCAAATGACCCAGATCAGCGAACTGGCCCCCGGCGTAACGCTTGACGATACCGCGCCGGTTCTTGTGAAAATGTTCCTGCAACGGCTGAATTACGCTGAGCACGAACTTATTCACTGGAATATGGCAACCCAGGGCGAGCCGCAGCCCGCAGTGAGCAATTGAAGACTGAGAGTCCGTTGTCATGATTTTACGGCTAGCAATGGTTCGGATGTGCCTGACGGTTAATCACATTTTTTTTACATAATTCCTTTTTTGCCTGCTCAAAGGCTGATTGTGGTCAAGCAAGATGCTATAATTTTTAGAGTTTTTTAAAAATTTTTTAACGAACATATAATCCTTTGAGTTTAAATAAAAAATTCGAAGAAACGATTCAGAACTGGAACTTACGCAAACATGAGTAAACCGATTCAGATCGAGCGCGGCATAAAATACCGCGATGCCGACAAAATGGCGCTAATCCCGGTGCGTACTGTTGTGACCGAGCGACAGGAAATTTTGCGCAAACCTGAATGGATGAAGATTAAACTTCCCGCTGATTCAAGCCGTATTCAGGGCATCAAAGCCGCAATGCGTAAAAATGGGCTGCACTCGGTTTGCGAAGAGGCGTCCTGCCCCAATCT
Source organism: Brenneria rubrifaciens (assembly GCF_005484945.1). Lineage (NCBI taxonomy): Bacteria > Pseudomonadati > Pseudomonadota > Gammaproteobacteria > Enterobacterales > Pectobacteriaceae > Brenneria > Brenneria rubrifaciens. The sequence continues at coordinate 1,123,763 of NZ_CP034035.1, read as the reverse complement.
GGCTGAATGTTTTAACCACGGCACGGCGACGTTCATGATTCTGGGCGCTATTTGTACGCGCCGCTGCCCGTTTTGTGACGTCGCCCACGGTCGCCCCGTCGCCCCCGACGCCAACGAGCCGGAAAAACTGGCGCAGACCATTCATGATATGGGATTGCGCTACGTGGTTATTACATCGGTTGACCGCGATGACCTGCGTGACGGCGGCGCCCAGCACTTTGCCGATTGCATCGGCGCAATCCGCCGCAAGAACCCCAGCATTCGTATCGAAACGCTGGTGCCAGATTTCCGCGGCCGTATGGATCGTGCACTGGATATTCTGACCGCCACGCCGCCAGATGTGTTTAACCACAATCTGGAAAACGTACCGCGTATTTACCGTCAGGTGCGCCCCGGCGCAAACTACGAGTGGTCTTTAAAACTGTTGGAAAATTTCAAGAACGCGCATCCGACGATTCCAACCAAATCCGGTTTAATGGTGGGTCTGGGTGAAACCAACGCCGAGATTGTTGACGTCATGCGTGACCTGCGTCGTCACGGCGTGACCATGCTGACGTTGGGCCAATATCTACAACCCAGCCGTCACCATTTACCAGTAAAGCGCTATGTCAGCCCTGAAGAGTTCGACGAAATGAAAGCTGAAGCCATGGCAATGGGCTTTACCCATGCAGCCTGTGGTCCGTTTGTTCGCTCTTCTTACCATGCCGACCTACAGGCAAAAGGAATTGAGGTGAAATAAACCGCCTGTAATAAAATCGTTCGTCAGGCGCTTATATTTAGTTACATATTTCATATGGGTACTGGCAAACGGACGGCGATGCCGTCCGTTTGATTTTGTTCCGCCAGATTAAGATTCTTTATGAGAAGTCTCGTTCGACGTCTCCGTATCGTCAGCAACCCTACTGTCTAACGGCCGATCGTCATTCATCGCTTTCTTGAACCCCTTAATAGCAGCGCCCAGATCGCCCCCCAGACTGCGCAACTTACTTGTGCCGAACAGCAAAACGATCAATGCGCCAATGACTAATAGCTTGGCAATACTGATACCTTCCATATTCTACCTACCTGATTACAAATGCCGGAGAAACCCAGCGGACGGGTAATGTTTTTCTATGTAAAACCTTCCAATTCGCAACACAATCGCCATCTGTAACAAATTAAGACGCTCTTTCCGCCTCTTTCAAACCGACTTACAACCGTAAGGTGGGTGAAACTACAAAAACGCCCCAAGAGCGCGTAAGCTTTCTTTGCCAAACGGAGATGAAATTCCTCCATCACCGCCTTCGGCTGACGATGTCTACGTATTATTCCCCGAAGAGGAATGTAGCATTCTGCACGACGCTCTCCGGGCTCATCTTTAATCGTTGAAAAAATACAGGTGCCTATGTTCAGTACTCTGCTCGTTGTATTTCTTGGTGGCGGACTTGGAAGCGTCGCCCGCTGGCAATTGGGGATAAAATTCAATGGCGTATACCCTGCGCTGCCTTTCGGCACACTGTTAGCCAATCTGATTGGGGCTTTCGTTATCGGCGGGGCCCTGGCTTATTTTTTGCGTCATCCCGGCCTCGACCCGCATTGGAAGACACTCATTACCACGGGGCTATGTGGAGGCTTAACTACCTTCTCAACTTTTTCAGCGGAAGTGGTGATGTTTTTGCAAAGCGGCCATCTGGCGGCGGCAGGCCTGCATGTATTGCTGAATCTGGCCGGGTCACTCTTAATGACCGCGCTAGCCTTTACTCTGGTCACCTGGATAGCAACCCAGTAACGCGTAATCGCTGGGTAATTTCAGGACAGAAACGCCGGATGCAATGTTTACTTAACGCCGCTGAGGGCGGACGAAACGCGGGAGACAGGGATTGAGATTGAGGATGGCCGCCATAAAAAAAACCCGCCTGAAGGCGGGTTTTTCTAGAAATCGGAGTAATTAAATAGGCATAACGTTAGCAGCTGATGGACCTTTCGCACCGTTGGTGATTTCGAACTCTACACGCTGCCCTTCGGCCAGCGTTTTGAAACCATTGCTCTGAATAGCAGAGAAATGTACGAAAACGTCTTTGCTACCATCTTCAGGAGTAATGAAACCGAACCCTTTGGACTCATTAAACCACTTAACGCTACCTTTAATCTTAGACATCAAACTTACCTTTACATGAATGAAAGACACAAAATCTGTGTCAGGTACAGTACAGCAATAGATCGCCTATTTGTCCAGTTGAAGATGGATAAAAAGTGATAAAAATTACTAAAAATGGTGCTGAGGGGGAGGCTGATGAATTTACCAATGCAATTGATAACAATTTTAATTATCATGTATAGTATTAATCACCTTCAAAAACATACTTACTACGCACTTTTCGACCCTTTTAACTTTTTCCCCTTCAATTTTGGAATATATAACAACATGTCAAACACACGCTCTGCATCACTCCGCCAAAGATTACGCCTGCTGACTCTGGCATCATCGCTCTTCGCGGCATACGTCCTTCCCGCTTCCGCAGCGGAGTCGCTAACCCTCTATACCACACGAGAGCCGGGGTTAATTCAGCCACTCCTTGAAGCATTCACTAAAGATACCGGTGTGAAAGTTGATACGGTTTTCATCAAAGACGGAATGTTAGAGAGAGTAAAAGCGGAAGGTCAGAACTCCCCAGCCGACCTCCTGATGACCGTTGACGCGGGTAATCTTATCGATCTGGTGGAAGCAGGCGTCACCCAGCCCGTACAATCCTCCACCTTGAACGAGGTGATCCCGGCCAATCTCAGGGATAAAGATAATCAGTGGTTTAGTCTTTCCATGCGTGCCAGAGTACTTTACGCAGAAAAAGCATTACCGCTGACCAGCTTTACTTATGAAGACCTTGCCGACCCCAAATGGAAAGGGAAAGTCTGTTTGCGCGCCGGTCAACACCCCTATAACACCGCCCTTATCGCCGCCATGATTGCTCATCATGGTGAAGCGCAAACCGAAACCTGGTTACGCGGCGTCAAAACCAATCTTGCCAGAAAAGCCACCGGCGGCGATCGTGATGTCGCACGCGATATTCTCGGTGGTATCTGTGACATCGGACTGGCGAACTCCTACTATGTGGGCCACATGAAAAATGCCAAAGAAGGAAGCGATGCCCGTAAATGGGGTGACGCCATTAAAGTCATCAAACCCGAATTTGCCGATGGCGGAACACATGTCAATATCAGCGGCGCATCTGTGGCACGTTACGCGCCTCATAAAGATCAGGCCGTAAAACTGTTGGAATACCTGGTTTCCGCTCCCGCACAGCAGTTGTACGCGAAGGCTAATTATGAATATCCCGTCCGCAAAGGCGTAACGCTTGATCCCATCATTGGCGACACCATTGGCGAGCTGAATGTTGATAAGATCCCACTAACCGAAATTGTTAAATACCGTAATCAGGCCAGCAAGTTGGTAGATAAAGTTGGATTCGATCAATAAAGCAAGCTTTTCAGATACGCGCGGCATATTCAGACGGCCGCGCGTCCTGTTTTCTCCACTCCGAATAGCGGCCATCGTTATTGCTCTGGGTGTCCTCATCCCACTGATTTCACTACTTTGGTTGGCAGCGGGCGCTGGATTGGGTCATTGGGAACACCTGATGAGCTATGTTCTACCCGATGCCACGTTTAATACCGTGATGCTGCTCAGCGGCGTTGCGGTAATGGTGATTGCCATCGGTACTGGCTGCGCCTGGCTTGTCACCGCCTTTCACTTTCCCGGCAGACAATTGCTCAGTTGGGCATTACTGCTACCGCTGGCGATGCCGACTTACATTGTGGCGTTTGCCTGGCTTGACCTGCTTCATCCAATCGGCCCCATCCAAGAGGTGATTCGCTATCTGCTCGGTTACACCAGCCCGCGTGAATTCCGGCTGCCGGACTTACGTTCAATGGGTGGCGCCATATTGCTGCTAGGTTTAGTACTCTATCCCTACGTCTACCTGACGATGCGCGCCATGTTTATCAGTCAGCCCGCTCATCTCCTGGAGGCGGCGCGTACGCTGGGTATGGGAGCGACCGGCGCTTTCTTCCATGTCGCGCTTCCCATGGCCAGGCCGGCACTCGCCGTTGGCGTTAGCCTGGCGCTGCTGGAAACGCTCAATGATATCGGTGCGTCGGAGTTTCTTGGCGTGAATACGCTGACGGTTACGGTCTACACCACCTGGGTCACCCGTTCCGATTTGCCCGCAGCGGCGCAGATTGCCTGTACCATGCTGACAGCCGTCATCATCCTGTTGACGCTGGAATATTACGGCAGAAAACATCAGCGTTATGGGGCCAGCAGGCACATGAGAGGCATCACGCCCGTCATGTTAAAAGGCGGTCGGGCATGGCTGGTTAGCAGCATCACCGCATTACCGGTTCTGCTTGGCTTTGCCGCACCCGCGCTTTTTTTAGCCTGGGAAAGCGCGAAAAGGCTGAATGAGGGCGTCATGCCATCGGCCGGTTTAATCCAGTCATTACAAAACTCTCTCATGTTGGCGGTTGGCGTCACCCTGGTCGTGGTAATCATCAGTATGATTATTGCCTGGTATGCCCGCCATTCAGCCGTGACAAACCGGGCATTTGAACTTCGCCGAACGATACTGAGAATTTCATCGCTGGGCTACGCCGTCCCCGGTACGGTACTGGCCATTGGCTTATTAACACCGGCCATGTCCGCGGACAAATTTCTTGCCGGGCTATTCGGCTATCAGGGGCTCCCGCTGCTCTCTGCCGGTATTGTTCTGGTTGTCTGTTGTTCAATCCGTTTTCTGGCTATCGCAATTGGCGCGCTGGATGCGGGACTAAGCCGCATTCCTCCGGTGATGGAGCAGGCGTCGCGGTTGCTCGGCGAAAGCGAACTGATGACATTCCGCCGCGTACACCTGCCGCTGCTGCGCCCGGCGCTGGCCACCAGCACACTTCTGGTTTTTGCTGACGCGATGAAAGAGCTGCCTGCCACGCTACTGCTGCGACCGGTAAATTTTGAAACGCTCGCCACCGTATTGTATGCGGAGGCCGCCAGAGGCACCTACGAAGAAGGCGCCATCGCCGCCCTATTAATTGTCATGGCAGGGACGTTACCCGTCGTCATGCTGGCACGCAGTCAACTAAAAACATCAACATAAGGAAGACAAAACTTGTCTGACGCCACCCTGCTTCTGAACAACGTGTATGTAGCTTATGGACAGCCCCCCCACTGTCATCATGTTCTCAACGGATTTTCCATGAAGATAGCCGCGGGCGAACTGGCATGTCTGCTAGGCGCTTCCGGCTGCGGTAAAACGACGGTATTGCGCACCATTGCCGGCTTCGAGCATTTATCGCAAGGCGGCATTCATGTCGGCGGAAACTGCGTAGCCGGGCCGGGCATTCATCTGCCCCCCGAGAAAAGAAAAGTGGGGATGGTTTTTCAAGATTATGCTTTATTCCCTCATCTCACCGCCGCACAGAACATCGCCTTCGGCCTGCGAAAACTGCCGAAAGATGTTCAGCAAACACGGGTCCGGGCGATGCTCGACCTGATAGAGCTGAACAAACTGGCGCAGCGCTACCCACATGAGCTATCGGGAGGACAACAACAGCGCATCGCGTTGGCCAGGGCGATGGCGCCGGAACCTGCCGTGCTGCTCATGGATGAGCCGTTGTCCAGCCTCGACCCCGACAACCGCAAACGTCTAGGGCAAGAGGTGCGCGATATTTTGCATGCGGCAGGCCAAACCGCGCTGCTGGTTACACACAGCGAGCAGGAAGCCGAGATGATGGCCACACACATTGGTTATCTGAAAGAGGGCTATCTTCAGACACAGGAAAAGGTACACGGAGAATAATACGTCGCGAGCTGTTCCCCATTTCTACACTAAAACCGACCTAAAATGGACTTAAGCCACAAGTCAAAGTAGAAAAAAACTCAACATACTGATTTAAATATAAAAATAAAATAGCCTTATTTATTTACTCAAGTTTCCTCATTTTCTACAAAAATGAGGCGGTATCGATAATCAATACCGCCTTATTTCGTCAGCGTACTTGGTTCCTGGTTTGCAATGGCGGGCATAACATTTAATAATTATTTACGTAACATCGCTTCGATAAAATCTTTCCAATGACCCACTTCTACTTCTATCATGTGAACCTCTCAATAATTAACGGCGGCGCATTATACGCACACTTTTTGAGCAGGTAAAAGTCTTCTTAAAGTATAAAAAGCGTACAGTCGCTCATCCCTGCCATTTACTTCATTGTAGATCTCACCGTTTTTTTTCGGCATGCTGGGTTATCACGATGTCAGGCTCACCACCCCAAGCTGCGCCGCTCAACGACCATCATGTAATTGCAATAAACAGAAAGGACTTTAACCAATATGACGCTGACCATGTACGGCATCAAAAACTGCGACACGATAAAAAAAGCCCGCCGCTGGCTGGAAGAGCAACACATCGATTACCGCTTTCATGACTATCGAGCAGACGGACTGGACGCACAACACCTGCAACATTTTATTAATCTGATCGGCTGGCAGCCGCTTATCAACACGCGCGGAATAACATGGCGTAAACTGAGCGAGGAGCAGCGAAACCTCATCAATAGCCATACCGACCAGAGCGCCGCGGCAGCGAAAGCCCTGATGCTCGCACATCCCGCCGTGATCAAGCGCCCTTTGTTAGTGACAGAAAATGAGAAAACGCTGCTTGGTTTCAGTGCCGATAGCTATGAGAAATTTATTGCGGAGAACAAATAACGTGTCTTGTCCGGTCATCGAACTCGCTCAACAGTTGATTAAACGCCCTTCCCTCAGTCCAAATGATGAAGGCTGTCAGGCACTCATGATTGAACGTCTGCACGCCAACGGTTTCACCATCGAACCCATGAACTTCGGCGATACGCAGAATTTCTGGGCATGGCGCGGAACCGGGAAAACCCTCGCGTTTGCCGGACATACCGATGTGGTGCCCAGCGGTGACGAAAGCCGCTGGCAGTTCCCTCCTTTTGAACCCACCATCCGCGACGGCATGTTATATGGGCGCGGCGCGGCGGACATGAAAGGGTCGCTGGCCGCAATGGTGATTGCGGCTGAACGGTTTGTTGCCGCCAATCCCGAGCACCAGGGACGTTTAGCCTTTCTGATCACCTCGGATGAAGAAGCCAGTTGCGTTAATGGCACGGTCAAAGTGGTGGAGGCGCTGATGGCGCGTAACGAGCGGCTGGATTATTGTCTGGTCGGAGAACCTTCCAGCACCGCGGTGGTGGGTGACGTGGTAAAAAACGGCCGTCGTGGTTCCATCACCGCCAATTTGCAGGTTCAGGGCGTGCAGGGACATGTCGCCTACCCGCATCTGGCGGATAATCCGGTACACCGCGCCATACCCGCGCTGAATGAACTGGTCGCGACAGAGTGGGATCAGGGAAATGAATTCTTCCCGCCCACCAGCATGCAAATCGCCAACATTCAGGCAGGAACCGGCAGCAATAACGTCATTCCGGGGGAATTATCGGTACAGTTCAATTTCCGTTTCAGTACGGAACTGACGGATGAACGCATCAAACAACGCGTTGCCGAACTGTTTGATCGCCACCAGTTGAATTACACTATCGATTGGTATCTTTCCGGTCAGCCCTTTCTGACGCCCTGTGGCGAACTGATTGACGCTGTGGTTAACGCCGTTGAACATTACAATGAAGTGACACCCATGTTGCTGACCAACGGCGGCACATCCGACGGACGCTTCATCGCCTGCATGGGGGCGCAGGTGGTCGAACTCGGCCCGGTCAACGCCACCATCCACAAAGTGGACGAATGCGTCAGCGCGGCGGACTTACAGTTGTTAAGCCGAATGTATCAGCGCGTTATGGAGCAATTAATCGCATGATGACGCATGCCATGTTAACCGGTAAAAGCGACACGCATCTGACCACATTAAGTGGCCATCATCGTCTGCATCCTGAAACCATCCTCGCATTTCAGGCGATGCAGCGCGCCGCAGCCCAGCAGGGGTTTGCTTTGCAACCCGCCAGTACCTTTCGTGACTTTGAGCGCCAGCGCTTGATCTGGAATGGAAAATTCAGAGGGGAACGCCCGGTGCTGGGGAACGATGGCAAGCCACTAAACGTCCTGACGCTGAGCGAAGGCGAGCGCTGCCAGGCGATTTTACGCTGGTCTGCCATGCCTGGGGCCAGCCGGCACCACTGGGGCAGCGATCTGGATATTTATGATCCGACGTTATTGCCCGAAGGAGAAAAATTGCGGCTGGAACCCTGGGAATTCGAGGCCGGCGGTTACTTTGCGCCCCTCAATGCCTGGCTGAGTCAGCATATGCACGAGTACGGGTTTTATCGTCCCTATGCTCACGATCTCGGCGGCGTCGCGGCAGAACTCTGGCACATCAGCTACTATCCATTAGCGCAGTATGCGGAAGGGCAGCTTACGTCTGACATTATTCGTTCCGCCTGGCAAGGTGAGGATATCGCCGGTTCCGACTGGTTATGCGAACACCTGCCGTATCTGTTTACCCGCTTTATTCATAATGTTGATGGAGCTTAATCATGGCATGGCTGGCTGATTACTGGTGGATAATCCTGATTATCCTGATAGGTATGTTGATCAACGGTATTAAAGAACTGCGCAATGTTGATCACACTGGCTTTCTGCTCAACAAACCGAAACTCCCGCCTCATCGTGACAATAACGATAAATGGGATGACGAAGAGGATGACGGGCCGCAGAAAAAACCCTGAAATCGGAGTGCGGCGGCGGAATAACCGCTAATCCGCCCCATCCCCGCAGCGTCTTTCATTTCGCACCCAATTCCGCCAATGCCGGCAGGCAGGCAAATCGCTATCGCGCAACGCGGTGGCGGTTTCCTCGCGCCATTGCCGCAGCAGCGCCTTTTTCCCCGGCACTCGGAGCGTTGCTACGAACAGTTCCTTATCGAGTTGTTTTTCAACCAGCAGGCGCAATGCCGGCAACGCTAACCGGGAATGAGAAACCAATCGGCACAGCGCCGCATAACACGATTCCATCGGCCGGCTGGCAAAAGCGAACCCTGCCAGCGTGCGCCAGTCCTCTTCATCCAGCTCGGCGCCTTCATTCAGCGGCAATGGCAAATCCAGCGGAATAAGGCGACGCAGCCAGAACCAATCCCGCGCCAGTTGCTTCACGCCTTGTCCTGTCAATTGCCGCCCCGCCGCGCTTAATGGCAGTAGCGCCATCGCACTGTAACAGCCGCTGCTGGCCTCAAGATGGCTGCCAACGCGCACCAGTTGAAAACCACAGGCTTGCCAGAACGCCCACAGATCCGGCTGATAACCAAAACTCACCGACAGATAATCCAACGCCTGTGATTGCGCCGTCAGTTTCCCATGCCCGATCAGGGCCTGCCCGATACCCTGCCGCCGGTAAACGGCGGCGATTGCAATACGGCTGATACGCCGCGAGCGGAGCATCGGCGCAGTCCATTGCCCACCGTGGGCCGCCAGAGATTGCGCCACCAGATTGCCACGCGGACGGCGCCGTCCGGCCCATATCTCATGTGCCAGTTCGGGGGATACCCCCCCTTCGTCCACCATCCACAGAATGCCACTTATGTCACCCGATACGCCGGCGCTATAGACATGCATACCGGGCGCATCCAGCAGGCGGCGTAAATCGAGCGGCGAGGTACGATAATGCGCACTGCACAACAGCGCATAACATTGTTGCATCCGTTGCGGCTGACGCAGCCAGTCATCAGCCCTTTCCTCCCGGATCTCACGCGCCGGTAACGCCTTTTCCGTCAGCGCCAAAGGCATGTTAAACGATGGCGGTTCGGCAAACAGCAGCGCATGGTCCAGCACGCGCTCCAGCGGATCGTGATTAGCCCAGCGCAAGGGTTCATCCAGGGTAAATGCCTGCCACCGCGGCAACGCCGCACAAAACTTCAGCAAAAACCCGCGCCCGGTGCCTTCATATCCTTGCACCGTGGTCGTCATAAGGATGCGCGGAAAATATTTGAGCAGCGCGTTCAGAACGAAAGACGGGATCGCGGCGGCTTCATCAATCAACAGCCAGTCAATTTGCGGTAGCGGATTAAGGCGGCAATATTCAAGCAGCGCATCCGGCGCCCAGAACCGTGCGTCACTACGGGCGTAGCGTTGCAGCACATCCGTCGCGGAACGGGATGGCGCCGTTATCCAGCAAGGCCCGGCGCAGCGTTGCGTCAACATGCCCGCCAACGACGATTTTCCACGTCCGCGCGGCGCGGTGATCACATAGACGCCCCGCCGGGCAGCGCACAACTGGGCCAGAATATGTTGCTGCCGGGCGGTAGGTTCCCCGCTGGCGGGCCGCCAATGGGGACGTGAAGCCAGCGGTCTGATGACCAACTCTTGTCCCTGGCGCCAGATAGTCACCTCATCATCGGCAAGCAATTGCCGCTGGAAATGAACAACAAAGTGCGGCGTAGCGATCGGCTGTGGTTGTTCACTCCAGCGCAGGCTATCCTCATCGGGCAAATCCGGCCATTCCCGCCACGGCGGAACCAGCAACAGCAGATGGCTTCCTGCCTTTAGCGTCCCTGCCAGCATCGCCAGCGCCTCAACATCCAGTCCCCGTCGGGCGTCAAAGACCACATGACCGCGTTCACGCCCGAGTAGTGTTCTGACTTTACCGGCAGGTAATGCGGTCACGCCATCCGGCGCACGATCGCTGATCCACAACCACTCCTCCTGCGACAAGGCGCTGAGCGCCAAAGCCTGCCGCGCACTCCAGTCCGCTTCCCCGCTGATGGTCAGAAGACGGCGAACGCCATAGCATTGCTGCTGGTATTGACTGCGGATAAAATCACAGGACATACCGTTCACCGGGAAAATCAGGTTTTGCCAATCAGCAGGGAAAGCAGGCCGGCGGCAATCAACGGCCCGACGGGGATCCCACGGAACAGGGCGACGCCCATCACCGTGCCGACCAGCAGGCCCGCCACCACGGAGGGCTGATGGCTCATCAGGGAAACACCACGCCCGCCCAGCCACGACACCGCCACGCCGATCAAAATCGCCAGCAGCGATTTCCAGTGCAGAAACGATTGCATCACCTCGCTGGCGGTAATCTTTCCGCTGGCGATAGGGGCCATGACGCCAACAGTAAGAATGACGATGCCAATACTCAGGCCGTATTTCTCCACCCACGGGAAATAAAGATTCAGCGGCGTAATCCGCACGATCAGTAAAATCAGGATGGCCAGCGTAACCGTCATGTTATGGCTGATGACGCCAAGCCCGGCCAGCGCCAGTAAAATTAACAACGTTGGATCAAAATAGGCCATGAAAGGTCCTTGCCCATGAATCGGGGAAAAATCATTAACGGTGGCATACGCGCAAGCGGCGAATGTTAGCACCAGACAACATGACTCAAAAGTTACCGGCTGAGCGTTTTTCGGGCCGCATTGCGATGGAAACGTAAAGCGTGATCCCTCCTATGTTGAACAGAAGAGGTATCACCAAAAGCCATCCTCTGGGCACAATGGCGTCAGAAAAATGTCGGCATAATCTCGATCACGTTTAACTCATCATCCACCAGACCGATCTGGCGCCATTTATCAAACGTCAGGCAGGGATGAGAAGCGCCAAACGCGATAATATCGCCAACACGCAGACCATGTTCCGCCGGAATTCGCAAAAAAGCGTGCTGATCCATCATTGCCGTGATGTGGTAATCCGGCCCGAATACCACTGCAGCACGATCGCCCTCGCCTATGGGATAGTGACGCAGCGGTTCGGGATACCCGGCGTCAAAGGCGATATCTCGTTTACCCAGCGCGATAATGGCGCATCCCGCTTCCGGCAGAGATTGCACATGCGCCCACACTTCCATCGCTGGCTGCAATGCGCTATCCATCTCCGGGTGACGATGCAATACGCCGGCCTGCGCCACTTTATACAATCCATGATCGTGAACCAGATAACACCCCGGCCGCAACAACGGAACGAACTGCGTATTCGCCCGCAAACGCGCAAACTCGCTGGCAATCAGATCGTACCAGGCTGACCCAGACGCGGTGACATAGGGATGGCTGACGCCAAATTTTCCCTGCGCCTGTAGCGACACGGCGGTATCCACCAGATAGGCGGCAAAATCCCGGATCGCGCTTTCCGGTTGCTCGCCGTGGATCACCCCTTCGTAGCCTTCTATTCCCGTCAACACCAGCGCGGGTGATGCATCGATAACGTCCAGCACCGCCTGAATCTGTCGCCCGGTTCGACAACCGCAGCGACCATGCGGCACGCCAATTTCCAGCATCACGTTCAACTGTTGTCCCTGAGCGCCAAAATAATCCCCCAGCGCCCGCACGTTGTCCGGGTTTTCCACCAGACAATGAAACTCCAGCCCGCCCTGCTCCAGCAGCCCGGCGATAATCGCCATATTGGGTTCGCCGACCAACTGATTGGCCATTAAAATTCGCCGCACGCCGTGATCATAAGCTACTGAGCTTTGTACCGCCGTCGCCAGCGTAATCCCCCACGCCCCATGTGCTAACTGGCGCTGAAAAAGCGCCGGGGCCATGGTGGTTTTTCCGTGTGGCGCCAGTTGCGCCCGATGTTGGTTAGCATAATTCTGCATCCAGCGCAGATTATGATTCAGCGCCCGTTGATGCAGTACCAGCGCAGGCAGGCTAACCTGTTTCAGCAGGTTATCTCCAACGCGGGCCATGCCTTTATCAGCATAGGACATGCATGTACTCCAGATTATCTGCCTTGCCTGCCAGACTGCCGTTGCTCCATCACCACGCGGCGCCACGATACAAAACCTGGAAAAACAGTGTGTTGTATGTACCGGTATCGGCAAAGCTATCGAAAAAGCCTTTTTGAAACGACTGGCGAATTTCACACAAAAAGACGTGCGGTGACAAGGTTGCCCCCCTCCAGTAACGCAAAATCACCCGTGGGAATAAAATCGAAGGGAGTATCTCTGCATCACAGATTTATCCGGTACAGGGCGGGTCAAAGCGGTCAGTCTGTCAGACACATTGCAAATCTGACAGACCGTAACGAAAACGATTGCGCTGCTAGTCCAGTTTTACACCAATACGGCGCGCAACTTCTTCGTAAGCCTCAATCACCCCGCCGAGGCTCTGGCGGAAGCGATCTTTGTCCATTTTATTCAGCGTCGCTGTATCCCACAGGCGACTACCATCGGGAGAGAACTCATCGCCCAGCACCACTTCGCCCTTAAACAAACCGAACTCCAGTTTGAAATCGACCAGAATCAGGCCTGCGTCGCCAAACAGTTTGCTCAGCACGTCATTCGCCTTATAACTCAATTCTTTCATGCGAGCCAGATTCTCTTCATTCACCCAGCCGAATGTCTTGCAGTAAGACTCGTTCACCATGGGATCGTGCATGGCGTCGTTTTTCAGGAACAGGTCAAACAGCGGCGGACTCAGTTCAATACCTTCTTCGATACCCAGACGTTTTACCAGCGACCCGGCGGCACGGTTACGCACCACACACTCTACCGGCACCATGTCCAGTTTTTTTACCAGCACTTCGGTATCGGAGAGCAGGCTCACCATCTGCGTCGGGATGCCGGCTTCTTCCAGTTTGCTCATGATGAAATGATTGAACTTGTTATTCACCATTCCTTTACGATCAAACTGCTCAATGCGAGCACCATCCCCTGCTGACGTATCATTGCGAAACTCCAGCACCAGCAGATCAGGATCTTCGGTGGCGTAGACAGTTTTCGCCTTCCCACGATACAACTCAGCTAGCTTTTGCATCTTTTATTACTCCACACAGTAAGGGCCAGCCACTGACGGCCCGAGAATTTAACGCCCGGATTGATTGATAATGAAGAAGGGCCGGAAATCCGACCCTTACAAGTTACTTAGTGAATGCCGCCTGGAACACGGCCACCAGCGCATCGTTCTGCGACTGACTCAGGGTACGTCCTTTGGAGTCAATAAACTGTAGACTGCTACGGTTACCCAAATCGCCGACCTGCAATTTATAATCGCCGTTGGGTAATTCAGGATCTTTCGCGCCTAAATTATCCCACGAACCGCTGCCCGGCGCTTTATAAGTGACGGACACCGATCCCTGAGGACGACTGCGATCGGTAACCTCCATGCCAATTTTGCTCAGGGCGGTGGGTAAACGCTCCCACACTGCGGAATAAGGACCGCGCACCACCAGCAATGGCAGGCCCGAATCATCCGCTCCGCTCTGCACATCCAGCGAACCCGCGTTACGGTTTGCCCGCGCGTTTTCACGGGCGGTTGCCTGATTGTCCAACTCTTCACTGATAGTATTCAGCATTAGCCCAACATAACGCTGGCGCTGGGATGGATCATTGACCGGATTATTTTGCTGCTGCAATGCCAGTAGTTTGACCATCACCGCGACCTGATAGCCTTGCGGCTGAACCGAGATCTGATAACGCCCCTGATACTGCTCATCCTCATCCTGGCGCTGCCACATGATCCAGTCCGTCGTCAGTGTCTGATCGGCGTCCTGACGACTGGCGATCGTGAAGCCTTTATCCTGCACGACGCGCACCACCTGAGGCCAAAGCTGGCTGTTCTGCGCACTGTTTTCTAATAACAGCGTTGCCGTGCCACCCGAAATCTGGGAACGGGAACCATTTAACAAAGCCAATGGTTGCAAGGGGGGACGAATGTCCAGCGCTTTGCCTACATCGCCATTCTGATTTGCCTGCGGTACGTCATAATCGCCGTTCTGTACCGGTAAAATAATACCGGCTGGCGCATTCAGCGCTTTTTGCGCCGGCGCCGTCAGATAAGACTCATCGCCACTCACCTGGCGCTTATAGCGCTGATCGCTGGAACACGCGGCCAACAGCATTACTAACGATATGCCAATTGCTTTTGCCGCCATCGACTTTTGTAATGAATAACTCATCAACTCTCCCTAACGGTTACAGCAAACCCGCTTGTTTCAGCGCGCGATCCAATACCGTCCGACCGGAGTCAGTCAGTGGCGTCATCGGCAGGCGAAGCGTGTCAGCCGCTATGAGTCCCAATTCCTTACAGGCCCATTTCACCGGGATAGGATTGGGTTCAACAAATAATTTTTGATGCAATGGCATCAGGCGCTGGTTCAAACGACGCGCTTCAACAAAATTGCCCTGCGCCGCCAGTTTGCAAAGCTCAGCCATTTCACGGGCCGCGATGTTGGCCGTGACGGAAATGACGCCTTTGCCCCCAAGTTGCATGAAGTCCAGACCGCTGGCGTCGTCGCCGCTCAACAGAATGAAGTCTTCACTAACCTGCTCTTGGATCTGGCTAACCCGGCTTAAGTTCCCCGTCGCTTCTTTAACAGCAACGATATTTTTAATTTCAGACAACCGCGCGATGGTTTCAGGCAGCATATCGCAGCCGGTACGGGAAGGGACGTTATACAGGATTTGCGGCAGGTCGGTATGCTCGGCGATCGCTTTGAAGTGCTGATACAAGCCTTCCTGAGTCGGCCGGTTGTAATAGGGCGTTACCGTCAGACACCCCACGACGCCCGTGCCGTGAAAGCGTTTGGTCAACGAAATTCCTTCCGCGGTGGCATTGGCGCCCGTGCCGGCAATAACCGGAATACGGCCGTCGCTCAGTTCCAGCGTGGCCATGACCACATCACCATGCTCATCATGGCTGAGCGTGGCGGACTCACCTGTCGTTCCGACGGAGACAATCGCTGATGTACCGCTAACGACATGATAATCAATCAGTTTTTTAAGGCTCGCACGATCGACGGCGCCTTTGGCGTCCATCGGTGTAACCAGCGCAACAATACTTCCCGTAAACATTGGCCATCCCCTTCACAAACAAGTGCCTCATGGTACTTTTGACCTCTATGCAAAAGCAAGCGCACAAGGACGCTGTAAACACCCGCCACACGGTTTTTTTGTGACGGCATGCTCTGCCCGTCACCTTTCAGGCCGCCGCACGCGGCGTTAAAAAACACGACGGCGTTTTTTATGACAGACGTTTAACCTACCTTCCCCGGACGATAAGAAGCGACGATCCGATCACATTCAGCGATTTTTTATGGCCGCCGCAAGCGGCGTTAAAAATTGCTCCCGGCTTTTTGATGGCGGGCTATCCCTGCCCGCCACCCTTCGGGCCGCCGCAAGCGGCGTTAAAAATTGCTCCCGGCTTTTTGATGGCGGGCTATCCCTGCCCGCCACCCTTCGGGCCGCCGCAAGCGGCGTTAAAAATTGCTCCCGGCTTTTTGATGGCGGGCTATCCCTGCCCGCCACCCTTCGGGCCGCCGCAAGCGGCGTTAAAAATTGCTCCCGGCAATTTTTTATGTTTACCATGTAATTTCAATGAAGAAAGACAGGAAGCATCATTTTGCCGAGCTCACAAGTGCACTATCTGGTTATTACTGCGCTGGGCGTCGATCGCCCCGGAATTGTTAACGCCATTACCCGCCACGTCAGCAGTTGCGGCTGTAATATAGAAGATAGTCGTCTTGCCATGCTGGGCAAAGAGTTCACGTTTATTATGCTGCTTTCTGGG
Organism: Brenneria rubrifaciens; assembly: GCF_005484945.1. Lineage (NCBI taxonomy): Bacteria > Pseudomonadati > Pseudomonadota > Gammaproteobacteria > Enterobacterales > Pectobacteriaceae > Brenneria > Brenneria rubrifaciens. Next base: position 1,107,261 of record NZ_CP034035.1, on the reverse strand, counting down.
AGTTGGAACGCGATTACGCTGATCGAGTCCACGCTGCCGTTGAAAGGGGCGGAAATGGATCTACTGATCGTCATGAAACGCACCGAATCTCAGGCAAGGCCGCCAGTGCCTTCCACCGTATGGGTGAAAGTGGATGTGGCCGACTCCCCCCATATTATTGAGCGTTTCACCGATCTGTTTGATTCCCACCGGATGAACATTGCCGAATTGGTTTCCAAAACGCAAAACGCCGAAGGCGAGAAGCCGGCGCAGTTGTATATTCAGATCACCGCGCACAGTCCTGCGATGCTGGATGGGGCAATTATTGAGCCAGCCTTCTATCAGCTATGTACAGAACTGCACGCACAAGGCAGTATTAGCGTCGTGAACTATCCACAGCATGAAGAGAAAGATGGAGAGTAGTGATGAATACACTGAAAGCCGGCGATATCGCACCGAAATTTAGCTTGCCCGACCAGGACGGCGAACAAGTAAATTTAACCGACTTCCAGGGACAGAAAGTGTTGGTGTATTTCTACCCTAAAGCCATGACGCCAGGCTGTACCGTGCAGGCATGCGGACTGCGTGACAACATGGACGACCTGAAAAAATATGGCGTTGAAGTCGTGGGTATCAGTACCGACAGGCCTGAAAAACTGTCTCTCTTCGCCGAGAAAGAGCTATTGAATTTCACGCTGTTATCTGATGAAAACCATGAAGTTTCAGAAGGATTCGGCGTGTGGGGTGAAAAGACGTTCATGGGGAAAACCTATGACGGTATTCACCGCATCAGCTTCCTGATTGACGAAAACGGTAAAGTGGAGAAGGTTTTTGACGATTTCAAAACCAGTAATCACCACGACATCGTTCTCGACTACCTGAGAACCGTCTGACGGACGTTTTCCGGCAATTTCCCCCGCGCGCTGTGTCAGTCAGAGCGCGGGTTGCCAGAATGCCGTTTGCTGCACACATTGTTTGCATCCGCCATGTTTTTCCCGTCCGAATATTTCTTTGTTTGCCGCTGCTGGCTAAGATGATTAGCGAAACGCTTTAATGTTGGCTGTTGATAAGGTTATTTTCCGTTATGACTAGCCGGTTAAGAAAAACGGTCGTTGCCGTCCTGCTGGGGACATTGCTGACCGGTTCACTGCTTCCCGTTCAGGCCGAAATTCAGGACAGGCTGCCTGATATCGGCACCACCGCCGGCGGCACGCTCAGCATCAATCAGGAACTGGCGATGGGCGATTTTTATGTCCGCCAGCTACGGGCCGGCGCGCCGCTGATTAACGATCCTTTGCTGTCCAATTACATCAATCAGTTGGGAAACCGGCTGGTAAAACAGGCGGATTCGGTGCGCACCCCTTTCCACTTTTTCCTGATTCGCAATGATGACATCAACGCCTTCGCCTTTTTTGGCGGCAACGTGGTGCTGCACTCGGCTCTGTTTCGCTACGCGGACAACGAAAGCGAACTGGCCTCGGTACTGGCGCATGAAATTTCGCACGTTACCCAGCGTCATCTGGCCCGAACCATGGAGTCGCAGCAGCGTAACGCGCCGCTGACCTGGGTGGGTGCGCTCGGCTCCATTCTCCTGGCGATGGCGAATCCTCAGTTGGGGATGGCGGCGTTGAGCGGGACGATGGCGGGCACCCAGCAGGGAATGATCACCTTTACTCAGGCTAATGAACAGGAAGCGGATCGCATCGGTATTCAGGTGCTGCAACGTGCCGGCTTCAATGCGCAAGCCATGCCCGACTTCATGCAAAAGCTGGCCGACCAGTCACGTTATGCCTCGAAACCGCCGGAGATTCTGCTTACCCACCCCTTGCCCGAAAGCCGTCTGGCCGATGCGCGTAACCGCGCCAATCAAATGCGCTCAACGCCGGTTCAATCATCGCAGGATTTTCTGTTGGCGAAAGTGCGTAGCTTTGGCATGTATGGCTCTATCGACAAACCGCTTAGCGACGACCTGCTGGATGCCTGGGCAAAAGGCAATACGCGTGAGCAGTTGGCCGCCCAATACGGGCAGGCGATCCGCTTTTATCAGGCAAAAAAATACGATGAGGCGCGCAATGTGTTGCAGCCTTTGCTGAACAAAGCGCCTGCTAGTCCGTGGTTTCTTGACTTGATGACCGACATTGATCTGGGGCAAAACCGCGCTGCACAGGCCATTAACCGGCTGCAAAACGCCTCAGGAGTACAAAACAACCCTGTGCTGCAACTCAACCTGGCGAACGCTTACGTTGAGGGAAAACAGCCAGCCGCCGCGAGCAGAATTCTCTATCGTTATACTTATGCGCATCCTGACGATCCCAACGGCTGGGATCTGCTGGCGCAAGCTTCCGCCGCACAGGGATTACGCGCGGAAGAATTATCGGCCAGAGCGGAAAGCATGGCGCTCAGCGGACAACTCGACCAATCCATACGCCTGCTCAGCAATGCCAGTTCACAGGTCAAACTCGGCAGTCTCGAACAGGCCCGCTACGATGCCCGTATCGACCAGTTGCGTCTGCTTCAGCAGCGTTTCCAACAGTACCAGAAATCCTGACGCCCGATAAACACTGAGGATAATTGACGGTGGCTCAACACGTAACGATTTACCACAACCCGCGCTGTTCCAAGAGCCGTGAAACGCTGGCGCTGCTACGTCAGCACGGCATTGAACCCGATGTGGTGCACTATCTGGATACGCCCCCCGATGCGGATACGCTGACCCGTTTAATTCAGCAACTCGGCCTGAGCAGCGCTCGTGACCTGATGCGCAAGAAAGACGCGCTTTACCCGCAGTTGAATCTTTCTGAACCATCACTGACAGAGGCGGAGCTGATTCAGGCGATGGCCGATAATCCGGGGCTAATCGAGCGTCCTGTGGTGGTGGTCGGGCAACAGGCCCGCATTGGGCGTCCGCCCGAGCAAGTATTGGAAATACTATAAAAAAACCGCCCGCGATTTTTAATATTGTGAAGCAACGGCCCAAAGGGTGGCGGGCAGGGATAGCCCGCCATAAAAAACTTTGGGCTACAGCCCGAGGATCTCTTTCACAAAAGGAATGGTCAGCTTGCGCTGGGCGGTGATGGAGGCATGATCGAGCTGATCCAGCGTCATAAACAGAGTACGCATTTCACGGTCCAGACGTTTAAGCAAAAAACGGCTGACATCTTCCGGCAGTTCAAAGCCACGGAGTTTCGCCCGCAGTTGCAACGCCTCGCCTTTCTCTTGATCGGACAGCGGTTGCAACTTGTAAATCTGCCCCCAGTCCAGGCGTGAAGAGAGGTCGGGAAGCCGCAGATTCAGTTGACGCGGAGGACGATCGCCGGAAATCAGCAACCGGGCATGGTCGGTTTCCTGAATGCGGTTATAGAGATTGAAGACGGCCATTTCCCAGGCTTCATCACCTGCAATGGATTCGATATTATCGATGCACACCAGCGCCAGTTGCTCCATGCCATCCAGCACTTCAGGCACGAAATAGGCGCGTTTATCCAACGGCACATAGCCAACCGCCCGACCATAACGGGATAAATCGGCACAGGCCGCATGAAGCAGATGACTACGGCCTCCCCCCTCCCGCGACCAGAAGTAAATATAACTGCCGTGCTCCTGACGCAGCGCATTGGTTATGGCGGCGAGAAGGGACGCGTTCTCTCCCGGATGGAAACTGGCGAATGTTTCATCATCCGGTAAATAAAGTGGCAATGAAAGCTGTGCCGGCGTGTTCAGAATTACCTCAAGCAAGACAGGCAGTAAACCGCTCAAGTTTACCACAGAAACTCGGCTCTGTTGAGGACGTCGCCGGACGAGTCTCTCCTCAACAGAGCAAGGCAAAGCCCTAAAACCGCCTTAGCGCAGCGACCTTTCTTCCGCGTCAGGCGCATCAATAATCGCCTCTTCTTTGCGGAACAGGCTAATCACCTTGAATAACAGGCTCATACCGATACCCACCACGGTAGCCAGCGCCATGCCTTTCAGTTCGGTCGCGCCCAGATGTACTTTGGCGCCGCTGACGCCGATGATCAGGATCACCGAGGTCAGAATCAGGTTCTGCGCTTTGTTGTAGTCCACTTTGGATTCAATCAGCACGCGGATACCCGACGCGCCGATTACCCCATACAACAGTAACGACACGCCGCCCATTACCGGAACCGGTACGGCCTGTATCGCCGCGGCCAGTTTACCGACGCAGGCGAGCAGAATGGCGATGATCGCCGCACCGCCGATGACCCAGGTACTGTATACCCTGGTGATAGCCAGTACGCCGATGTTTTCACCGTAGGTGGTATTGGGTGTTGAACCAAAGAATCCAGACAGAATGGTAGAAATACCGTTGGCGAACAGGGAACGATGCAACCCCGGCTCGCGCATAAGATCTTTCTTGACGATGTTCGCCGTCACCACCAGATGGCCGACATGCTCGGCGATCACCACTAAGGCGGCGGGCAAAACCGTCAGAATGGCGAACCATTCAAAACGCGGCGTATAAAAGGTTGGCAGCGCAAACCAGCGCGCCTCGCCGATGGAGGTAAAATCCACCACGCCCAGGAGAAACGACAGCGCATACCCCGCCAATACGCCAATCAAAATCGGGATAATCGCCAGAAAGCCCCGAAATAGTACCGTTCCGAGGATTGTCACCGCCAGCGTGAACAGTGAAATAGTGACGGCGGTGGTATCCATTGCCGTACCGTCGGCAGGCAATAATCCGGCCATACCAGCGGCAACGCCCGCCAGTTCGAGGCCGATGACCGCCACGATCGCCCCCATCGCCGCTGGCGGGAACAACACACCCAGCCAACCGGTGCCGGCTTTTTTAACAATCAGCGCCACCAGACAGAACAGCGCGCCGCACATGATAAAGCCGCCCAGCGCAACCTCATAGCCCAACGGTAATAGCAGCAATACCGGTGAAATGAATGCAAAACTGGAGCCCAGGTAGGCAGGGATCTTGCCTTTGCAGATAAACAAATAAAGCAACGTGCCAATACCGTTGAAGAGCAGTACCGTCGCCGGGTTGATTTTGAATAGGATAGGCACCAGAACGGTGGCGCCGAACATCGCGAACAGATGTTGAAAGCTCAGCGGGATGGTTTGTAACAAGGGTGGACGTTCACTTACCCCGATGGCGCGACGAGTCATCTTTATATCCTCTGTAACGTTGCTATTTGTTGTGTACGGCTGATGTCAACACCGGTTATGGCAGCCAGAGTTAACTCTCCCCCACAGCGGAGCCGATTTATTCAGGCTGATGATTACGTTTCCTGGGGGGCGGCTCGCGCCCAAAACGCCGCATCGTGCGGTCAGCAGGCGGAATAGCCTGCCGCAAAAAAACCGACTGAATCAGTCGGCGTTCCGGCTATTTAGTACCAAATATTTTATCGCCTGCATCGCCCAGACCCGGCATGATGTAACCACGCTCGTTAAGCCCCTTATCAATCGACGCCGTATACAACTCGACGTCCGGGTGCGCTTTCTCCAGCGCGGCGATCCCTTCCGGCGCCGCAACCAATACCAGCACCTTGATGCATTGACAGCCCGCTTTTTTCAGCAGGTCAATCGTGGCAATCATTGAACCGCCGGTCGCCAGCATCGGGTCCACCACCAGCGCCATCCGTTCTTCGATGTGAGAAACCAGCTTTTGGAAATAGGGCACCGGTTCCAGCGTCTCTTCATTACGGTAGATACCGACAACGCTGATACGTGCGCTGGGAACATTTTCCAACACGCCTTCCATCATCCCCAGACCTGCGCGCAAGATAGGCACAACGGTAATTTTTTTGCCTTTGATTTGATCGACTTCAACCGGGCCGCACCACCCCTCAATGGTCACTTTTTCGGTGGCTAAATCGGCGGTTGCTTCATAGGTCAATAAACTGCCGACTTCGGAAGCCAGCTCACGAAAACGCTTGGTACTGATATCGTGCTCACGCATCAGACCCAGTTTGTGTTTGACGAGCGGGTGTTTCACCTCGACGATCTTCATCAATTACTCCCCCTGAACAGTGGACGGACAAAAAACGCCGGAGACGTTTTTAAACACCGTTTGCGGCGGCCGGCAGGATAGCCTGGCGCTAAAAAAATCGCCGGATTATACCGCTTTTTTTGCCTCGTGCTATATGATTAAGCCTGATCCAGATCAACCGATAAGGGAAATTACCGTGCATACCCAATAGATTGCAATTTGCGTGAAGACGGACAAAAAGAGGCGAAGGCAATGAGGAAAAACCGGCAGCCGGTGACACATCACTCGCAAACGATTGCCCGCGCTGTTAGAATTAGCGCGCTCGATTTTTTAACGACCCGTTGTTTTTTTTAAACCACAAATTGTAACCTTCGTGGGGACCCCGCAGTGACCGACAAAACCTCTCTCAGCTATAAAGACGCAGGTGTGGATATTGATGCTGGCAACGCATTGGTAGACCGCATCAAAGGTGTAGTGAAACAGACTCGCCGCCCGGAAGTCATGGGCGGGCTGGGTGGTTTCGGCGCCTTATGCGCCTTGCCGCAAAAATACCGTGAACCGATTCTGGTTTCCGGCACTGACGGAGTCGGCACCAAACTGCGTCTGGCGATGGATCTTAAGCGTCACGATACGATTGGCATCGATCTGGTCGCCATGTGCGTTAACGATCTGGTCGTACAGGGCGCCGAACCGCTCTTTTTCCTCGACTATTACGCCACCGGCAAACTGGATGTGGATACGGCCGCCAGCGTCATCACCGGTATCGCGGAAGGCTGCAAACAGTCTGGCTGTGCGCTGGTCGGCGGCGAAACCGCTGAAATGCCGGGCATGTACCACGGCGAAGATTACGACGTGGCGGGTTTCTGCGTTGGCGTGGTTGAGAAATCCGAAATCATTGATGGCAGCAAAGTACAATCCGGCGATGTTCTGATTGCCCTCGCGTCCAGCGGTCCGCACTCGAACGGTTACTCGCTGGTACGAAAAATCCTTGAAGTCAGCCAGGCCGATCCCGAGCAGTTTATACTGGAAGGTAAGCCGCTGGCCGACCACCTGCTGGCGCCGACCAAAATTTACGTGAAATCCATCCTCTCCCTGATTGAAAAAGTTGACGTACACGCGATCTCCCACCTGACCGGCGGCGGCTTCTGGGAAAATATTCCTCGCGTACTGCCGGAAGGCATGCAGGCGACGATCGACGAATCCAGTTGGGCTTGGCCGGCGGTGTTTAACTGGCTGCAACAGGCTGGCAATGTCAGCCGTCACGAAATGTATCGCACTTTTAACTGTGGTGTTGGTATGATCATCGCAATGCCGACCGAGCAGGCAGACGAGGCCATCGCGTTGTTGAACAGCAGTGGCGAAAACGCATGGAAAATCGGCGTCATTACGCAAACCGATGCCGGAGACGCAGTGGTCATTAACTGATGAAAAACATCGTTGTCTTGATATCAGGTCAGGGAAGCAATTTGCAGGCGTTGATTGACGCCTGCAAGGGCGGACGGACTAAAGCAAAGATAGCCGCGGTATTCAGCAACAACCCTGAAGCCCTCGGCTTACAGATTGCACAGGATGCGGATATTCCGGCGCATACCCTCAGCCCGGAAGACTTCCCCGATCGCGTGGCCTACGATGCGGCCCTGGCGCAGGAAATCGAACAGTATCAACCGGCGCTGGTGGTGCTGGCGGGCTATATGCGGATTCTGAGTCCCGATTTTGTCGCGCAGTTTGCCGGTAAATTGCTCAATATCCACCCCTCGCTGTTGCCGAAATATCCTGGACTGCATACGCACCGCAAAGCGCTGGAAAACGGCGATACCGTACACGGCACGTCCGTGCATTTTGTGACGGATGAGCTGGATGGCGGGCCGCTGATTTTGCAGGCGAAAGTCCCCGTGTTCAGCAACGACACGGAAGAAACGTTGAACGCACGCGTGCAAACACAGGAACACACGATCTATCCCATGGTCGTGAATTGGTTTCTGAATGGTCGCCTGCTCATGCGCGAAAACCAGGCGTGGCTGGATGGCGTTCGCATTCCGCCCCAGGGTTATGCGGCGGAATAATGGGTTGGATGTACATCCATACTGATAGGGATGTACATCTTGCCAAAGGCTTTCACCCCACCTTATTTTATCCTTCATGCGAATCATCGCGTCCGGGTGCGGTTCCTCTCTTTATCTGGTTATCTGGCGAATGGCTGAGGATGCTTGATTCACACATTCGCGGTCACATTCTCAACGGCAGGTCAGCCCTTTTCATGACCTGATTGACAAACCTCCCAAGTGATTGACTACTACAGCGGCATTCTTCATCATGACCGTAAAAGATAATAATAATTCTTATCATTATAAAAAATGAGTCATTATCGCCCACGAGTGCGCACTTACCCGCCGTTTAGAACACCGAGGAAACAGGATTGAATGCAGACTTTTTTGCCGGTAAAGCCCGGCCCGATCACGGCGACAGCGCCGGTGAAATATCCAACAGGCTAAATGAACGTTTCCCACCGGATAATCCGTTTCCCGCCGGTGTTATTCGGATCACCGGCGCCGCTGACGCCGCTACCCTGCTTGAGAAGATCATTGAAGCATTCAGGCTGTTCTATCCCAATATTCAGGTTGAAACCGACTTGCGGGGTGAAGCCTCGGCTTTCGCTTATCTCATCAACGCCAGAGCGACGATGGCAATAGTGGAGAGAGAAATTACCCTGGCGGAAGCCGTACCTTATAAGAAACAAGTCGGTACCGCCCCTTTTGCCCTTCGCGTTGCCATCGGCTCGCATGGCACAACCGCGTGCCCGGCCAGCTCTTTGGGGGTTTATGTTCATCGCAGCAATCCATTGAAAAAATTAACTCTCGCCCAGTTGACGCGCATTTTTACGCTCGGCAATCCAGGCGGGGATTATTCCCGTTGGGGACAGTTGGGACTGGAACAGCATTGGCAAGCAGGGGGTATTTTCCCCCTCACTACCGCAGAAGACAGCGCGCTCATCGGTTATATGCAAAAATACCATTTTGCCGGGCGCGAGCTTCATGCTAACTGTGAATACTTCCCGGATACCGATGCGCTGCTCGCAAGACTGGAAAACCATCCCTATGGGATAGGCATTGCTGAAATAGGAAGGGAAACGCCCGATTTACGTATGCTATCTCTGGCTTATGATGGCCAACCCGCTTTCTCATCGGAACAACCAACGGCCAGCGTCGGCGGCGCTTACCCGCTGGCCCGTTTTCTTTACCTGTACCTGCCGCTCAAAAATCCCCCTGTGGCGGATGGCGCGGCGCTGGAATTTTCACGGTTTATTCTCTCCCGGCAGGGACAGAAAATCATCGCGGATCACGCTGAACGCTTTACCCCGCTTGATGAGGCTGACGCAGACAAACAACTGGCATTATTGACGGTTCACTCATGAATTCAACACGATCAGAGCAACAATTAACCATTATCGGCAACGATGGAATGGCGTCATTGGTCATCCCCTGGTGCGATCTGTTTTGCCGTCGGTATCCTCACATTTCGTTTAACTGCACGTTAAAAGGCTCCTCGACGGCGATTATGGCGCTGGGGGCCGATGCCAGTTGGGTTGCGCCTATGTCGCGCGCGCCCTGGCCGCATGAACTGGCCGCATTTGTCAATGCGAAAGGTTACCTGCCAACGGCGATTCACGTGGGTTATACTGGACATGGCCCGCGTCCGTCCGCGAAAACCCCGCCCGCGATTTATGCGCACCGTTCCAATCCGTTGCCAGGGCTCACGATGTCCCAACTGGCGGCCGTTTTTTCCGCCGGTGCGCCAACCGGCGACATCGCCTGCTGGCAACAACTCGGACTGGGCGGTAAATGGCGGTCACGACGCATTCATCTTTACGGCCTGCGCGATAATGGCAAATATGCAACCGCTTTTCGCCACGCGTATCTGGCAGAGCGCCACTACCCTCGCCATTATGAAGCCCTTGCCGATCGCAAGGCGGTGATTGAGGCGGTAGCGGAAGATCCCTTTGGTTTAGGTTCCCTCGGCTGGTGCAATGCAGCGGAATTTTCCCAGGATGTGCGTATTGTGCCGCTGGCGTCCGATGCGGAAAACGCCGCCTTTTATACACCGCAGTTGTCGCACGTCGAGTTGGGGAAATACCCCCTATCCAGCTTTATTTCGCTGTATGTCGACCTCCCTCCAGGGGCTAAACTCAGCGCCCTGCTTAAAGCGTGGTTGCTGCTGACGCTTTCGCCAGCCGGACAAACGGTGATTGCCGGCCAAACGCACAGTGCGGAAGGCTATGTTCCTCTGCCCCCGGCAATGCTGAACATTCAGCGTGAACACGTTGCGCTCATGTAGGTTATTTTTCATGAAAATTGATCGGTCATATCATGAAGACATCAAATAACAAAAGAAAACGCGCCACCACGGATCTTTATGGCGAGCGGTTTCGTAACCGAAAGCACTTACTTTCTCCTGGTCTGTTCACGGTCGCCACATACATCCATAAACACAAAGGCGCGATCCTGGATAAAACGGCCATTGAAATTGCGGCTGAAACCAACACCTCTGACGCCACGGTGGTTCGTGCTATCCAGGCATTGGGGTTTTCCGGGTTGCGCGATCTGAAAAACGTATTGGCAAGCTATCTGGGAGAAACTCTTTCCTCTGCAGCGCGGATGGCGTCAACGGTCAGCGCGTTGACGCCGGATACCAACGCCAGCGTCGACTTCGTATTGGAAGGATACCGTTACACCTGCCAGATGCTTGCCGAAGAAAAAAACCGTCAGGCGCTATCGCAGGCGACGATATTGCTTCAGGGATCGGCGCGGGTGGCTATTTTTGGCCTGGGCGCCTCTTCGATTCTTGCGGAATATACCGCCCGGCTGTTTAACCGCAACGGCAAGCCCGCCTATGTGTTAAACCGCACCGGCGGGTCATTAACCGAGCAGCTCATCGGAATGGCTCAGGGAGATGTGCTGATCATGATGGCCCAGGGCAGCGCTCACCGGGAAGGAGTGACGACATTAGAAGAGGCTCGCCGTCTGGGTATCCCGATCATTCTGCTGACCGGCGCGAGTGATTCCTTGTTCATCAAGGAGGCGGATATCGTCATTTTTATTCCCCGCAGCGCGGAAGCAGGAAAAATTCCGATTCATGGCACGCCGCTCATTTGTCTCGAAATATTGGTGTTAGCCCTCGCCGCTTCAATGCCGCAGATACCGCTGAAAACCATGAATCGGCTGTATGAACTGGGTAATTCCATAGCAAAACCGAAAAAGCCTCTGCGATAACCCCCCGCCAGACCTCACCCCTGAGGCTGTTACCTCTTCACGATCGCCAACAGGAAAAGACGGCGGAGAAACGAACCGGCTGCGCCTCTATACGCTGAGGCGCTATTCGTGCGTCATTTCACCGGTATCCAGTACGTTCCCTCAAGCGTCACAGGCAAAAATTCTCGGCTCATTTCCTCAAGCGTTTTCTGGGGGTCCAGATCGCTAAACAGTTCGGGATAAAACACTTTGGCAAAGATTTCCACATCCAGTAAATGCCACGGGCTCATATAAAAATTATGCCAGATGCCGAAGGCCCGGCCCTGCTTGATCGCCGTCAGACGGGAAATGATCGGTTCACTCGATAGACTGCGGGCAAAACTCTCCCTTGCCTCTTTTTCAGATACTTCAGGACCGAGTTGGGGAAGATTCGGGTCCTGCGGGCCAGCCATACCGGTCGCCAGGTAAACGTCAGGATTGGCGTCGATAACGGCTTCAGCGCTGATCTGCCCGAAAACCCCGGGAAAGCGGCCTGATGCGATATTATTTCCCCCGGCAAACGCGATCAGATCGGCCAGATTTCCCTGAGCAACCGTGGTACAGCATTCGTCTTTGCGTCCAAGATGCAGTTGCAACATCACCGTGGGTTTAGGCTGTTGCACGGTTGCCAGCCGCTCACGGATGAAATCGATATGGCGCTGATAAAATCGGATGAACCGTTCCGCTTTATCCTGTTGATTGAGCACTTCGCCAAGAATACGCATGCTGGGTAGGGTATTGGTTAACTGCTTAACCCTGAAGTCCACGTAAACCACGGGAATATTGGCCTGCACCAGTTGCATTTCAAATTGGTCATGGTCGTTTTGTTTCTTGGCATAGACCGGCAGAATGACCAGATCAGGCTTGAGTGAAATGACTTTCTCTACGCTGATTTGCGAAAAATTTGAATTACCGATAATCGGTATCGTCTTCATCTCTGGGAACGCCGTACTGTAACGTTTCCACGTCTGCTTATCCAAACGCATAAGATCGCCCGGCCAGCCGACCACGCGGCGGGCGGGGTTCCCCTCTTCAACCAGCGCCAGGGTATAAATCATTCGGCTTTCGCCAATGATGATGCGTTGGGGATTATCGGGCACCTCAACCTGACGGTTTACAATGTCGACGATTTGCTTAGCATGACCAAGCGGACTCAACAGCAGCAGAAAAATAAAACAGCACGTCCTCATCAGATTCCCCGAACAGGTTGTTCTTTGTGGCATGGCATTGATTAAAACCTCCCTCCGGCGGATCACCTCTCCCGGTAGCGAAAGATTACCGGGGAGACGTTTCCTTGAACATTAGAAATCCACAGATGCCTGTAAATACATTACCCGGGGCTCGCCGACGATGACCCGGAGATTACCGGCGCTTGATTCGTAATATTCCTCGTTAAACAGGTTTTTCATATTAAGCTTCAACTGTGTGTGCTTACCAATCAGGGTGTTATCCCAGGCGACAAAAGCATCGGCCACAGTGTAATCCGGCATGGTGAAGCTGTTTTCCGGATCGCCCGCCCGAGTACCCACATACCTGCCCCCGCCGCCTAGACGCAGTTCGCCGGGCAACCAGTCGAAACGCAGTGTATGGCTGAGGTACAGGCTTGCCATGTTGCGAGGCGCATTGACCAACCGGTTACCGATATTGTCGGGATTAATCTTATCCTCCACGATTTCGGTCTTATCAAAGCTGTAGTTCGCCACAATGTTCCAGTCAGGCGCCAGTTCACCGTTAAGTTCAAGCTCAATACCCGTAGAGCGCGCTTTGGGAATACTGCGGGTGACGCCGTTGATGAAAATGGACATATCTTTTTCATCAATGCGATACAGCGCCAGCGTAGCGGCAAGTGCAGGGTTTACCTGCCACTTGGCGCCCACTTCATAGGTCGTCCCCTTCTCCGTCGCGGCAACGTCGCCGTTGTCATCGGTTTCGGTCGACGGCGTAAAGGAACGGCTGTAACTGCCATACAGCGACACGTCGGGCGTCACTTTATAGATCAGGCCCAATTGCGGTAAAAAGGTGTCGCCCCGATCGTTAAGGGTCGTTTTCGGCGTGATGAATCCATTGCTGGCCGTCTGGGTGTAGCGCTGAAAACGACCGCCCAACACGGCGATCCACTGGTCGTCCAGATGAATACTGTCTTTAAAAAACACCGAGCGGCTATAAAGATTGGTGCGCAGATTACTGAGCGAATCCCGGTAGGTGAGATCGCTAAGCACCGGCGCTTCGCCGTAAACGGGGTTGTACATATTGAAGGTATTCGACACCGCGCCGCGCCACGAACGCGCCTTGTAGGTTTCGTTTTGTTCATAATCCACGCCCAGCATCACATCATGCTGCATTCCCCAGCGTTGCGGACTACCGCTGATGTCCCAGGACATATAATGTGTCTGATGGTTGAAGCCGCGATTGGCATCCGCCCGGCGCGAAACAATGCCGGTATCGGTATTAACGGCCGTCGCCCTGACCTCGTTACTGTCATAGCGCCGTTGCATCCATGCGTAGTTGAGGTGCGTTTCCCAGGTATCATCCAGTACCCAGTTATAATTGACGTTAACGCGTTTTTTCTTCCCCCAGGCCCGGTTTGCCGCGTCGTCCAGACGCCGATTATAGGGAATATCCACCGGTTTACCGTTGATGAAGGCCGTGCCGCGATCATAGGGAACATCATATGTGTATTCCACATAACCGATATTGAAAGAAGCGCGCTCACCATACCAACTGAGCGAAGGCGCGAGCAGCGTACGTTCATTGACGCCGAAATTACGCCAATAATCCTCATGTTGCCGTTCGGCAACCATGCGGAAAGCAACGTTATTCCCCAGGGGACCGGTCACGTCGATCGCACCGGCGCCCCCGCCCTCGCTACTGCTTTGCCCGCTGATGCGGGTATTCCAGGTGTATTGGGGCTTCTTGCTGATCAGATTGATAACGCCGCCGGGATTCAATATGCCGTACATCAGCGAAGCGGAGCCTTTCAGCACTTCTACACGCTCTATTGAGGCGTCCATCGACAACCCCTGATTACTGCGAATCCCATCGATAAAGACGGACCCATCGGAGTTGGCGCCGAATCCTCGTTTAACAAAACCGTCTTCAATTCCCCCCAATGTATTGCCCTGCGTAACGCCACTGACAAACTTGACGGCGTCATTGACGCTCCTGACCTGATAATCCTGCATGACCTGAGGCGTCACGACGCTGACAGACTGAGGAAGATCGTTACGAGGGGTGGCGATCCGGGTAGCAGTGGTGGCGCTGTCGCTGTTGTAACTGCGCGCCGTATTCTCATTGCTGTCATTGGCGATGACGGTTAGCGTGTCGTCCGCCGCACAGACTCCACTACTGATCACTACAGCACTAAGAACGAATAATTTTTTATGAAACACCATGGCAGATTGTGAACCCCAATGTATAAATTTATTTATAATCAAATAATTATTTTTAAATGGCATTAATCCAAAAGCATTATAGCGGTAATGAATGTAGTAATGATTATCAATCGCAATAAATTTATCCATCATCCACAAACGGCCATAAAACAGGCTAGAATGAGCGGCATCACTTTCTGATGATTCAATAAACAAGGATTCACTATGTCCGGTACGAGCAACGCCGTTCGGCTGCGACCGCTGGAACGGGACGATCTCACCTTTGTCCATCAGTTGGATAACAATGCCAGCGTCATGCGTTACTGGTTTGAAGAGCCTTATGAGGCTTTTGTCGAACTCAGCGATCTGTATGACAAACATATCCATGACCAGAGCGAACGGCGTTTTATCATTGAGCATGAGCAAACCAAAGTCGGCCTGGTCGAACTGGTGGAAATCAACCACATCCATCGACGCGCCGAATTCCAAATCATTATCGATCCCGCTTATCAAGGACAAGGCTACGCCAGCGCAGCGGCAAAGCTGGCAATGGATTATGGCTTCTCGGTGCTGAACCTGTATAAGCTGTATCTGATTGTGGATAAAGAGAACAACAAAGCGATTCACATCTACAGCAAGCTGGGATTTGAAGTGGAGGGCGAACTGATCCATGAGTTCTTCATTAACGGCGAATACCGCAATACGATCCGCATGTGCATTTTCCAGCAGCAATATCTGGCGAAACACAAAACCGTGACGGGGACAGGCGGCGCGGCACCGGGTAACACCATCAACCAATAACGGTAGCGAGGCCGGTATCACCGGCCTCGCTTATCTTACCCCGCGAACCGCCGGAACAGCGCTTTGCCGCGTAACAAACGAATCCCCAGCCAGCCGCCGCACAGCGACAGCAGTAAGGCGGCGGACAGCGGCAGCGCCCACCACATGATTAAGTTCGGCTCCCACGGGAAATTGAAGACCTGACGCTGCAATAACCACAACGCCGCTTCCGCGCCAATGGCGGCGGCAATACCCGCGACCAGCCCCAGCACCGCAAACTCACACCATAACGTGGTACGCAGAAGACGCAGCCCTGCACCCAGCGTACGGTATACCATCAGCTCCTGCCGCCGCTGGCGCATTCCCACCTGAATCTGCGCCAGCAACAGCAGCACGCCGCAGAACAGCACCAGAATCACCATAATTTCCAGCGCCCGGCTCACTTGCTGCAATACCTGTCCGATCTGACGCAGCATGCTACCGATATCCAACACGCTCAGCGTCGGAAACTGGCGGTTCAACTGGGTGATCATCTTCTCATCGCCGTCGTAGCGGAAACTGGTCAACCAGGACTGTGGCTGACCATCCAGCGCGCCGGCAGGAAAGATAAAGAAAAAGTTCGGGCGCAAACTTTCCCAGTCCACCTGCCGGAAACTGGTGACTTTGACGCTGAATGGCTGGGTGTCGCCGGTAAAGGTCAGCGTATCGCCGATTTTTATCCCCATCTCTTTGGCTTCTTTTACTTCCATCGAGACTTCGCCCGCTTTCGGCGCCTCCCCCTTCACCAGTACGTTGTGTTCCGGGATAGCGTCTGTCCAGGTCAGATTCAATTCACGATTGACCGTGTTGCCGCCGGGATCGTCCTCATGAATCAGTTCCGTCGCCACCTGCTGGTTGATCTCCGTCAGGCGGGCGCGCACGATCGGATAAAACTGTTCCGGTTTGACCTGATGCTGCTCAAAGAAGGTTTTAACCTGCGGCACTTGTTCCGCGGTCATATTCAGCAAGAAATAGTTCGGGCTGCCCGGCGGTAGCTGTTGTTGCCAGCGATCCAGCAAATCTCCCCGCATCACCAGCAGCAAAGCCAGCAACATAAATGACAATGAAAACGCCGCCAGTTGGCTGAGCGTCGACCAGGGTTGGCGCAGCAGACGGTTGATCGCCAGCCGCATTGCCAGCCGTTTAACCGTCAGGCGACGCAACAACAGCAATCCGCCCCAGCCGATCGCGCCCAATAACAGCGATAGCACGGCTATTCCGCCCAGCAACGACCACAGCAGCGAACCGCCGCCGGATAATATGGCAAGCAGGCCGACCACCATCGCCAGCACGATCGGCAGATAATAACGCAGCGGCCAGACATTCGCCGCCACATCCTGACGCAACACGCGCAGCGGCTGCGTCGCCAGCAGCAGACGATAAGGCCGTAGCCCCACCAGCAGTGAAATCAACACCAACGAACCCAGCGCCCAGGCCCACGGCCACAGTCCCGATGCGGGCAGCGTCGCCGGCAACACCGGCGCCAGCATTTTCATCAACAACGCTTCGAACCCAAGCCCCACCAGACCGCCGCCCAGCGCCGCCAGCCCCAGCACCGACAGCCATTGACCGATAATCAGCCGCCGCAAAGCCTTTCTTCCCGCGCCCAGCGTTTTCAGCACCGCCACCAGATCATAACGACTGCGGCAATAGTGTCCCATGGAAACCGCCACCGCCGCGATGGACAGCAGCAGCGTCAGCAGCGCCGAAAGCAGCAGGAACTGTTGCGAACGCTTCAACGACTGGCTCAGCGCGCCTTCGGAATCCGCCATGCCGTACCAGCGCTGATCAGGCTTGAGCTGTGGCTTGATAAACTCACTGAACTCACTGATTTGCCGATCATTTCCCGCGAACATGTAACGCCAGGTAATCCGGCCGCCGGGCTGTATTGCCCCGGTTTTTTCCACATCGGCCAAATTCATCAAAATACGCGGCGCGGTATTGAACGGATTAAACCCGGCGTCCGGCTCCTGAATCAGCTCACCGGCGATACGCAGGGAAGCATCTCCCACCTCCAGCATGTCGCCGACGTTCAACCCCAACAGCGCCAGCAGCCGCGGCGCCGCCAGCACCGTTCCCGCTTCGGCGCGCAGCCCGGCCGGACGCGTCTGTAGCTGACCGTACAGCGGATAACGCGGGTCGGTGGCCTTGACCCGCGCCAGTTGCGGCGTATCGCCCGCGAAGGTCATGGTCATGAACGAGATCTGCCGGCTGAGCGTCAATCCTCGCTGTTGGGCCGCCTCAAGCCACGTTTCCGGCACCGGGCGCGATGCTCTTAGCACCCGATCGCCCGCCAGAAAATCACGGCTCTGCTGGCTCAACCCTTTTTCCATGCGATCGCTGATGTTGCCCAGCGCCAGCACACAGGCCACGGCCAGCGTTAACGCCAGCCAGACAATTAATAATGAAGGAGAGCGCCATTCGCGCCAGAACCAGCGCCAGATCATGCGTCCTCCTTCAGTTTGCCGTCCGCCAGACGCAGCCGGCGCTCACAGCGGGCGGCCAGTTGTTCATCATGGGTGACCAGGATCAGCGTGGTGGCGTAATCGCGGTTCAGGGAGAACAGCAGATCGACAATGCGCTCGCCGGTTTTACGATCCAGATTGCCGGTCGGTTCATCGGCGAACAGCACTTTGGGACGGCCGCTAAACGCCCGCGCCAACGCCACGCGCTGTTGCTCGCCGCCGGAAAGCTGGGCGGGAAGATGGTGCAAGCGCTCGCCCAGCCCCAATTGCTGCAACAGTTGCCCGGCCTGCCCGCGGCTATGGCTGTCGCTCTCGCCGCGCAACAGCGCGGGGAGCTGGACGTTTTCCAGCGCATTGAGCGTCGGCACCAGCATAAAAGACTGAAAGACAAATCCCACGTCTCTGGCGCGCAACGCGGCGCGCCCCTCTTCATCCAGTTTGCTTAACGGTTCGCCCATCAGACTGACGTCGCCTTCGCTGCCATCGTCCAGACCGGCAAGGATACCCAGCAATGTTGATTTACCCGAACCTGACTCGCCAATCAGCGCAATTGTCTGTGCGGGTTTGACAATAAGCTCAACTCCGGTAAGGATGGATAGCCGATTCTCCCCTTGACCAACGTGCTTACTAAGATGATGAACTTCAAGAATGTTTTCCGCGGGCCCGGTTTTGGTTGGCATAGCGCTCGCTGGACTGGTCTTCGCAAACATGTTTTCGTCCTTTTGCTTCTGGGTTTATGCAGTGTACGTGCTTTTGCGGCGGACACTTTATTGATTCTCGGCGATAGCCTCAGCGCGGGCTACCGGATGCCGGCGGCCAACGCCTGGCCTGCCTTGTTGAATAAGCAATGGCAGACACGGCGGAAAAGCGCCAATATTATTAATGCCAGCATCAGCGGCGATACCGCCGCGCAAGGGCTGGCGCGTCTTCCGGCATTGCTGGAACAACATCAGCCGCGCTGGGTTCTGATCGAACTTGGCGGCAATGACGGGCTGCGGGGTTTTCCTGTGCAAAATATCGAGCAGGATCTGACCAAAATCATTACGCTGGTCAAACAGGCCAACGCCGAACCCTTGCTGATGCAAATTCGTCTGCCAACCAACTATGGCCGCCGTTATACGGTATCGTTCAGCGACGTTTATCCCCGGTTGGCGAAGCAATTTGATCTTCCGCTGCTGCCTTTTTTTATGGAACAAATTTATCAAAAACCCGAGTGGATTATGGAAGACGGCATCCACCCCACCCGCGATGCCCAACCGTTTATCGCTGAGTGGATGGCGAAACAACTGGAACCCTTAGTTAACCATGAGTCTTGATAAATAGGGCTTTTGAATTAGGTAAAGTTATGCAAAAAACGGTTTTCATCACCGGCTGTTCCAGCGGTATCGGCCTGGTAGCCGCGCTGGATTTGCAACAGCGCGGCTATCGCGTGCTGGCCGCCTGCCGCCGGGCGGAGGATCTGGCGCGTTTGACCGCACTGGGTCTGGACGCGCTGGAACTCGATCTCGATGACGGCGCCAGCGTCGCAAAAGCCGCCGCAGAGGTCATCAGACTGACCGATAATCGGCTTTACGGTCTGTTTAATAACGCCGGATATGGTTTATACGGGCCGTTGAACAGCATATCGCGACAGCAGCTTGAGCGGCAGTTCTCCAGCAATCTATTCGGCACGCATCAGTTAACGCAGCTGTTGCTGCCCGCCATGCTGCCGCACGGCGAAGGACGGATTATTCAAACCAGTTCGGTGATGGGATTGGTCGCCACCCCCGGACGCGGCGCGTACGCCGCCAGTAAATTTGCGCTGGAGGCATGGTCGGACGCACTGCGGATGGAACTGCATGGCAGCGGTTTACACGTCAGCCTGATTGAACCCGGCCCGCTCAACACGCGTTTCACCGATAATGTCGATCAAACGCAAACGGACACACCGATCGCCAACCCCGGCATCGCCCGGCGATTTACGCTGCCGCCGCAAGCCGTGCTGCCTAAATTGCATCACGCGCTGGAAAGCCCCCGGCCGAGACTGCGCTACCCGGTGACGCTGGTTGCCCACGCGCTGTCATGGTTACGTCGTCTATTGCCCGGCCGCTATCTGGATAATCTATTACGCACCCGTTCTTGAAGCGGCGCATTCCGCCCCCATCTATAATAGCCAAAACGGACGAGGATAAGAGAGAACGCACATGTTAGAACAACAAGCCAATATTATTGATGTCGACGAATCCAACCTGCATCAGGTGCTGGAGCAATCCGCGACATTGCCGGTGCTGTTTTATTTCTGGTCCGAACGCAGTCAGCACTGTCTGCAACTGGAGCCGGTACTGAACAAGCTGGCGCTGGAGTACGCCGGACAATTTATTCTGGCGAAAGTGGATTGCGATGCGGAACAGCGCGTCGCCGCCCAATTCGGCCTGCGGGCGATCCCAACCGTCTATCTGTTTAAAGACGGCCAGCCGCTGGATGGTTTTCAGGGGCCGCAGCCGGAAGAAGCGGTACGCGACCTGTTAAAGCGCGCGCTGCCGAAAGAAGAAGAACTGAAAGTCGCCGACGCGCAGCAGTTGATTCAGGAAGGTCAATTGACCCAAGCGCTGCCGCTGCTGAAAGACGCCTGGCAGTTGAGCCAACAGCGCAGCGACATTGGTCTGATGCTGGCGGAAATCCAGATTCAGCTTCACCGTAGCGAAGACGCCGAAGCGGTGCTGGCGACGATCCCTTTGCAGGATCAGGATACCCGTTATCATGGCCTGGTGGCGCAGATTGAATTGCTCAAGCAGGCGGCGGATACGCCGGAAATTCAACAGCTACAACAGCAACTGGAGGCTGACCCGCAAAACGCGGAACTGGCGGTACAGTTGGCGTTGCAATTGCATCAGGTCGGGCGCAATGAAGAGTCGCTTGAACTGTTGATGGGTTTCCTGAAAAAAGATCTGGGCGCCGCAAACGGCAACGCCCGCAAAACGCTGATGGACATTATGGCCGCGCTCGGCACCGGCGATACGCTGGCCGCCCGCTACCGCCGCCAGCTCTACTCGCTGCTTTACTGATGCGGCTTTGCTGATCCCGGCCCGACATCCGCCACAGTGCAATTACGGGGGATATCGCGCCGTCTCAGCCGTTACACGGGATAGGGGGAAAGCGTGGCGAAATAGCTCACCAGCGCCAGCACCAACGCCCCCAGCCCAATCTCCAGCCAGATGTATGCCACCAGCCTGCGCCACACCGGTTCTCCGCCCGCCCGTCCCAGCCGGGGAACCAGCCAGTACCGGTTGAATAAAGCCAGCGCCACCATCGCCAGCACTAACATCACCTTAGCCAGTAGTAATCCGCTATACAGGCTAACGTGCGGAGGCCATCCCAATAGCAGCAGGCCGCTTATCACGCCCGTCACGATATTCAGCATTACCCAGAGATGCGCGTAGCGGGAAAACCCCATCATCGTGGCAACGGCCTCCTTGCGCGTTGCCGGGTTGCGCCCTGCGGCCATCAGAAACAGCAACGGCGGCAAGCCGCCGACCCATAGCGCCGACGCCATCAGGTGCAGCACGTGGTTAGCCCGCTGAATCATTCCCAGTCCGCCTTCCAGCGCAGCCGCATGTCCGATATACGCCATACCGCACCACTGTATCGCGCTGACCAGCAAGATAAACCGGCAGCGGGAAACATCCTGCGCGACCAGCGCCAGACACGCCGATAGCGCCAGCAGTGTCTGCACGGCCCATCCCCTGCCGGCCGTGGTGCTCAGCACCGCCTGCCAGATATCGCCATCCGCCAGGTTACGCCAGTCGCCGCTCATGATAACCAGTTGCAACGACAGGATGGCGCACGTGCAACCCAACGTCACCCACAGGGCGCTTCGCAATACCAGACTCAGCCGAACGGCCAGACAGCGCCTGAAATCGCCCTGTGCCAGCCACACGACATAAAATGCGCCGCCGGTGGTCAGCATCAGGGCGGAAAAATATCCCCAGCGCAGCGTCACATACAGACTTTCCGCCGCCACGGGCTATTTCACCGTAAAACGGTAGCTGCCTTTCAGTTTGTGGCCGTCAACGGACAAAACGCGCCAGTTAACCAGATAGCGCCCGCTTGCCAAAGGATTGGCCAACGTCACGTTCATCTGATTACGTGCAACCGAGGTCTTGCTGATGGCTTG
This sequence comes from Brenneria rubrifaciens, assembly GCF_005484945.1. Lineage (NCBI taxonomy): Bacteria > Pseudomonadati > Pseudomonadota > Gammaproteobacteria > Enterobacterales > Pectobacteriaceae > Brenneria > Brenneria rubrifaciens. Next base: position 1,085,233 of record NZ_CP034035.1, on the reverse strand, counting down.
CGATTGTCTGGCACCATCAACGATTTCAACGCCGCTGAACGCGGGTTCGATATTTTCCGAGAAGGTCAGCGTGAGCGTAGCGGGCGCCGCGTCAACGGTACTGTCGGCTACCGGCGTCTGACTTTTCAAATGGGCGTGCGCCCATAGCGCGGGAGAAAACACCATCGTGGCGGCGGCCAGCAGCGCGCCGCCCAGCCAGGTTTTCAGCGTCAATGTCATATTCATTCATCCTGTTTCAATAATGGAAAACCAGTAAAAAACCACGACATGCCCACAAGGGTAAAATGAGAAAAATGTTATACGTTAATAATAATAAGCCGCCGCGCCGCCGCTATTCGTCCCTGTCGACAGCCCTTAGGCTAATGTCTCCAGGACATTGATCCAGCCGTGGCCGCCGTAAACAGGCCAGCCATTCAGCCAGCGTCGCAGCAGGTTCATGGCAAACAGGGCCACCACTTCCTGATGCGTTTTCAGGCTATGACGCGCGACATTATACTGTATCGCCTGCGCGAATGTGCCTTGCGGCGTATGCAGGGCAATCATCAGCCGATCGTCTCGTCTGTCCCCTACCCGCAGGGCCAGCGGGACGCCGTAACGTTCCGCCAGTTGCCGCGTGTCATCGGCAAACGACGGCAAATCCTGTACATCGCTATTCACCCGCAGTTCACCGCCGGCCAATGGCACGCCGGCTGACTGCAACTGCCAGTTCAGCAGACCGGCAGTAAAATCTTCACTGACCGCCAGCCGAAGCTCGCGTGCCGTCAACCGGCGCGCCAACTGGGTCGGCAACCCTTCCGTCCCTTCAAAGATGGCGTTTTCGCCCGCCACGGCGCGCACCTGTTCCCACACCGGCTGCATTGCCGCCCGTTGCGCGGCGGGTCCGGTCAGCTTCAACTCGATAATCGGCATGGAAGAACGGTAGCCGAGCACCACGCCCGGCGGGAGAGACTGTCCATCCAGTTGACCGGCCAAATCGCTTTCAGAACGTCCAAAGGTGGTAAGCCGCAAACACAGCGGCGGTTCGGAAAGGACAAAACGATCGCGCAGACGCGGGATGATCTGCTGCTCCACCATCACCTTGAATTCCGACGGCACGCCGGGCGTAAAAAACATCAGACATTGATTAAGCTGCAACACAAAGCCGCATGCCGTCCCCACCGGATTATCGAGCATTTCGGCACTGGCGGGGATCTGCGCCTGCTTGCGGTTACTGGGCGCCATGACCCGGTTCCGTTCGGTAAAAAACGCCGTCATCCGCGCCAGCCATCCCGCATGTTCAACCAGTTCCTCCCCGGCGGCCGTGGCCGCCGCCGCCGCGCTGAGATCGTCACTGGTCGGCCCCAGTCCGCCATTGACAATCAACACATCCGCAATTTGGCTTCGCTGGGTGAGCGCCGAGACTAAGGCATCGAGATCGTCCCCCACCGTCATCCGGCTGGTCATCGGCAATCCCTGCTGAAACAGATAGTCACCCAGCCAGGCGGCATTGGTATCAATAATCTGACCATGCAGCACTTCATCGCCGGTACTTAACATCTCGACCCTAAGCATCTTTCACTCCCGTTAATAGCAAACGGGCGCGATCGCTCGCGCCCGCCACAACATGACTGTCGATGGCCGTTATCAGAAGTTGAAACCCACGCCGATATAGGCGGAATCGGCCAGTTTGTTATCTGAACGGCCGCTTTCGCCCGCCAGGTTGATATAGCGGTAGCCCACATCGACATTCAACGGACCGATGACCTGCCAGCGGACGCCTGCCTTGCCTTCGACATAGTAATCAACTTGGCTGGAAAACGCGTCCGGTGAATAATAGCCTTCACCGTAGACAGAGAAGTAACGGTTGATCGGCCATTGCAGACCGCCGCCCAGCGCCAGCGCATGGCCGTCTGAACCGCGATCCTGGTCGAGATACAACGCCTTGCCGCCGAGAGTCAGTTTCAGCGGGCCGAGCGGAAGGGTATACCCTAAGCCAAATCCATAGATATCATTACTGTTGTCGCCGTGAGCGTAACTCACGCTGCCGGCCAGCCCAGGTATCCCCAAACCGAAACCCGCGTTGGCGCCGGTATAATCGCGCCCAACTTCCCCGGACAAACTAATGGCCTGTACAGAAGCGCTGGCAAGCAGCAGGCTTCCCGCACAGGCAATGACAAACTTTTTCATGTCGACTTCCTTAAAAGAGTTATTAAACGCACGAGCAAAAACATATTGTTGCCTTCGGCGATTCTACCGTAATCATCCCTCTGCTCCAGCACGAAATCGCCCTCGCTTCCGATTTATTCTTTTAATCAACTGAAATATCGTTGTGCCTGCCGCTCGCCACGCATTATTCATCTGCGCATCTATTTTGATGTTTCGCCTGCACCCACGCTTTCACCTGCCGGCGGGCGATTTTGATCCCGCCATTGTTTAACGCCGCAGGCAGCGCGTAATAGGCCACCGGGCGCTGAAATCCGGCTAACTGCGGCGATAGCCAGTCACGGATCGCCGCCAGCGAGGTCGCCCCTGTTACCTCCACGACGGCAACGGGACGCTGACCAAACTCGGCGTCATCAACCGGCACCACGCAGGCTTGTTGAATATCTGGGTGCGCCAGCAGCACCGTTTCGATATTTTCCGGCTGGATGCCTTCTCCGCCGCTGAAAAACTCGTTATCCAGACGGCCCAGAATACGCCACTCACCGTCCTCGAAGCTGCCGCGATCCTGGCTGTGGAACCATCCGTCGTCATCGACCAGGGGGAGAAGCTTTCCGTCACGCCAATAGCCAGACGCCAGCGTACTGCCGCGCAATAACACCTCCTCGCCCGCCAGACGAATTTCTCGTCCGCTTAGCGGCAATCCGACGCCTGTCCGACCGTCGGCACGCTTGGCGCACACCGTCGACGCCAGTTCCGTCAGGCCGTAGCCGCACCAGCAGCGCACGCCGAGAGATTCGGCCTGCTGCGCCAGCGCCAGCGGGATCATCGCCCCGCCCAGCAATACGGAATTCAACGAGGCGGGAAGCGCACCTTGCGACAGCAAACGCCAGAGCTGCGTCGGCACCAGGGAAGCATGGGTACAATCCCGTAACGCGGACGCCAGCGGCTGGCGATCACGTACGACAATCGTTGCGCCGGCGGCCAGCCAGCGCCACACAATCCCCTGCCCTGAAACATGAAACAGCGGCAGTGACAGCAGCCAACTATCCTGTGCTGAGAAAGCCATCATTTCCAGCACGCCTTCCGCGCTGGCCAGATGAGCGGAAAAAGTATGCGCGGCGGCTTTGGGCAAACCGCTGGAGCCGGAGGTCAGCGTCAGCGTCGCCAACTGTTCCGGTTGCCAGCGCCGGCTGGCGGAGGGAATTACCGGGGCAGGCACATCAGATAGGCACGATAAAGGTATCAAACCAGACGGCGGCGGTCGCCCATCCAGACACAGCCCGTAGCGCATATCGAGCGAGGGCAGCAGGTTTTCAGTCAATGATTCGGGCAATTGAGGATTGAGCGGCAGCAAACGCGCGCCGCATTGCAATAACGCCAGATAGCAGCACAGCATCGTCCCGCTGTTTTTACCACGCAGCGCCACGCCACTGCCGGACTTCACGCCTTGCTGCGCAAACCCGGCGGCCAACCGGTCCACACGCTGAGCAAGCCGCCGCCAGCGCCAGCGGGTTTCGCCATCAATCAGCGCGACGGAAAGCGGTGTCTGTTCGGCCCAATAACGCCAGGGCCAGTCGGTCAGGAATGCCATACCGGTTCCAGTTGGTCGGCCAATAACAAGGGTAATGTGCTTTGCGGCCACGGTCGTAATATCTGCGCCTGCATCAACTCCAGCGTATCCAGACCGGGAATGGTGTCCGGCGTCAGCCAGTGCGCCAGCCGCGCCAGTTGGGTAAGCCCCAAACTGGATTCAATGCTGGAGCTGATCACCGCCGTCAATCCCGCCTGACGCGCGTCCCGCACCAGTTGCTCGCAGCGGGCCAGACTTCCCACCAGTGTTGGCTTGATGATAATCGCGCTCACGCCCGGCTCGGCCTCCACCCGGAAACCCGCTTCGCGCACGCTTTCGTCCCAGGCGATGTTGATGCCGGTTTCCTGTGCGAATTCACGGGACGCCTGACGGGTTTTGCAAGGTTCTTCCAGAAACGCAATGCGGGTGCGCAACGCGGGTGCGACATAGCGGGCAAAGCCATCCGCTTTGGCTCGCGACCAACTGCGGTTGGCGTCCAGACGCAACTTCAGGTCAGGCAACGCTTCCAGCAACATATTGACGATCATGCCGTCGCGCACCGCTTCATACAGCCCAACCTTGACCTTCGCCACTTTTTCACCGGGCAACGCCTGCAACATGGCGAACAGTTCGTCAGGATCGCCATTACACAAAGGCGCTTTGCGGTAATCCGCCGTCACCGGCAGGCGCTGATCCAACTCAGCCTGAGCACAGCTCAGGCCAAAGGCGACGGACGGCGGCACATCGTCAGACCAGGTTTCCCCCGCCAGCCAGCGCGTGAGCTGTTCGTATGCGGCGGATTCGGCTTGCGCCAACGTTTCCACACTGAACGCCGGCAGCGGCGCGATCTCACCCCAGCCTTGCCGGTCGCCCTGTCGCAAACTGACGATCAGCCCGTCGCGGGTTTTCAGGCGCTGATTACGCAGCACCACCCCCGCCTCCATCGGTACACAGTAGCGGTAAACTTCAACCTGACGCATTAGGGATTCCGTTTAAATTTGCTGAAATCGGGCTGGCGTTTTTCGTTAAAGGCATTGCGGCCTTCCTGACCTTCGTCGGTCATATAGAACAGCATGGTGGCGTTACCGGCCAGCTCCTGCAACCCCGCCTGTCCGTCACAATCGGCGTTCAGCGCGGCCTTCAGGCAGCGCAGCGCCATCGGACTGTTTTGCAGCATTTCGCGGCACCAGCGAACGGTTTCTTTTTCCAAATCGGCCAGCGGAACCACGGTATTGACCAATCCCATATCCAGCGCCTGCGCCGCATCATACTGGCGGCACAGGAACCAGATTTCGCGGGCTTTTTTCTGGCCGACGATACGCGCCATATACGACGCGCCCCAACCGCCGTCAAAAGACCCCACGCGCGGCCCGGTTTGACCGAAGATGGCGTTTTGCGCCGCAATCGTTAGATCGCACATCATGTGCAACACGTGACCGCCGCCAATGGAATAGCCCGCGACCATCGCCACCACCGGTTTCGGACAGGTACGAATCTGGCGCTGGAAATCCAACACGTTCAGATGATGTACCCCGCTGTCGTCCTGATAGCCGCCGTAGTCGCCGCGGACTTTCTGATCGCCCCCGGAACAGAATGCCTTGTCGCCGGCCCCGGTCAGAATAATCACGCCAATCCCCTCGTCGTAACGGGCATTTTCCAGCGCGTGAATCATCTCTTTTACCGTTTGCGGACGGAAAGCGTTGCGCACCTGCGGACGGTTAATGGTGATTTTGGCAATACCATCCGCTGATTTGTGAAACAGGATATCGGTAAAATCACCGCTGCAATCGTGCCATTCCACCGGGGCGTAAAACTGTTCTTCACTGGGATAAAGCATAAATATCAGTCCTTAACGGTATGCGAAATAAAAGAAAACATCCGCGCGGCGTACTCCGCCGGATTCGCCTGATGCGCGTTATGGCCGGCTTGCGCCACGCGTATTAACGGCAGACCATATTGCATCGCCAGCGCCTGAAATTTACCGTCACTGACGCCGCACAGATAACCAAATGGGATGACCAATTGCCTAAGACTGTCCACCAGCCAGGGCTGACGCCCTAACGAGGTGGCTTCCAGCATCGCCGCCACCGCCGCGCCGTGATTATGGCGGCGCCGGGCAACCAGCGCATCGCGCTGTGCGGTGTTCAGATCGGCAAACACGGCCTGCCGATACCAGTCGTTCAGCACCGTTTCCAACGCCTCGTGGCGAAAGCGCCGCGCCCAGCGCGCATCGTGCAATAAACGCGCCTCACGCTGTTGCCGATTTTCAAGCCCCGGATTACCGCCCTCCACCAACAGACCTTGTATGCCGCCGCGCGGTCCGAAACAGGCGTGATACATGGCGAGCCGCCCCCCCAGCGAATACCCCAGCAGCCAATAGCGTTCAATACCTTGCTGTTCCAGCGTCAACGCCAGTTGTTGACTGATTTGCGCAAAGTCACCGGCAGCCACGCCCTGCGAAGCGCCGTGGCCCGGTAAATCCACCAGCAACAGCGGCCATTCGCCGCAAAAAGGGATAATCGGGCGCCAGTCTTCCCCGCTGCCCAGCAGTCCGTGCAGACATACCAGCCACGGGTGTGCGGGCGATAGCGCCGCCGGCATTATTCTGCGGCAGTTCAGCGCGGCCACGCTGACGCCTGTGAAACCAGCGCGTTCAGCGTTTTCACCCCGTCTTTCGGCGGCACCACCACTTCCAGCAGCGTGACGCCGCCCTGCGTCCAGCCGCTGGCGACCGTGTCCGCTATCTGTTCCCAGCGTTCTGCGTGCGCATAGTTGAGACCGAACATCGCGGCGGCATGACCGAATTCGACATGTTGCGGCATACAATAAAACGTTTCACGCTGCTCGTCGGGCGTCGGCAACAGCGAGAAAATCTGTCCGCCATTGTTATTCACCACAATCAGCACCAGCGGCGCCGGCGCCTGCCGCAGCAAAGCCAACGCGTTGAGATCGTATAACGCGGAAAGATCTCCCACGATCCCAAGCGTTGCCTTACCCGTCGCGCGTTGAACGCCGGCCAGCGTCGAGATCAATCCATCAATACCGCTGGCTCCGCGGTTAGCGTATACCGGATATTGTGGCGGCAGTTGCGCCAGCGCGTCGATGAAACGCACCGTCAGACTATTGCCGATAAACAGTTGACCGTCCGGCGGCAATAATTCAGGGGTTCGCTGCGCAAGCTGGGCTTCGCCGAAGCGATCGGTCAAATAACCGCTCACCTGGCGCTGGGCATAGCGCGCGATACCGTTCAATTCATCCGCCCAGGGCGGTTGCGCAACGGCAGGGTGGGCAACCAGCCAGTCACCGACGTCGGCAATCAAACGCCGGCCGCGATGGTGGGCGGGGTCAAGCCGCCCCGGCAGTTTATCCACCAGCCAATACGTCTGTGGCTGACATTTTGCCTGCCATTGCAGCAGGCGTTTTCCGGTCAGGTTAGCGCCAAACTGCACGACAATTTCAGCCTGTTGCAAGCATGCCAGCGCCGCGGGGTTCGTCAGCCAGATATCCGCGCAGGGTAATGGCTGACCACTTTGCGACAGTATGTCGCCAATCAGCGGCCAGCCCAATTCGTTCGCCCACCGCGCCACTAGCCCTCCCTGCGCCGGGCTGATGCGTCCGGCAATCACCACCCCGCGTTTTTGCCGCCATTCGTACCAGTCCGGCTGAACCGTCAGCGTGGTCTGCCGCATTTCACGCAGCCAGGGTTCGCCGCTGTCCCACCAGTCACCCAGCGTCAGTAGCCAGTCACGCACAGCGGCGTCATCGTCCGCGCCATAAAGCGGTTCGGCAAACGGACAATTAATATGCAACGCGCCGTGATCCAGTTGCGCCATCGCGCTATCTAATGAGGAAACCAGCCAACTGGCGGGAATATCCGCCGTGGGGCGTGGCAAATCCAGCGTGACCGTTGGATGGGACGCGTATAATCCGTTCTGGCGGATAGCCTGATTCGCGCCGCAATCAATCAACTCGGAAGGACGATCGGCGGTCAACACCACCAGCCGCTCCCCGGTCAGCCCCGCTTCAATGATCGCCGGGTAAAGGTTCGCGGCAGCCGTCCCCGAGGTCACCACAATAGCCACCGGCTCGTGAGACGCTTTCGCCAGTCCCAACGCCAAATGCCCCAATCCCCGTTCGTCAAAATGGGTATGGCAAATCAACGCGCCTTGATCGACCGCTGACAGCGTCAGCGGCGTAGAACGGGAACCGGGCCCAATGCATATGTGGCGGACGCCATGACGGGTCAGCGCTTCAAGCAGCAAGGCGGCCCAGCGACGATTAAATACACTTGTTGCCATGATTTACTCAACAGCTCAGGTTGCGGATTCCAAAAAATTATATTTTTTTTTACAACGCCCACTTTGATATAGACCCATCTCAAGCACAACAAAGATAAAATAAAACTATGACATAACACCGTCTAACAGCGATCTCAGGCCCGCGGCTTTGCTTTCCAACTCCTGCCATTCCTGCTCTGGATCAGAACCGGCTACAATCCCCGCTCCGGCATACAGTGACAAAATGTGGTCACTGATTTCAGCCGAACGCAGCGCGACGCAAAATTCTGACTGACAGCGGGAGAGGTAACCCGCAGAACCCGCGTACCAGCCACGCGCGAAAGGTTCGTTTTCGGCAATAAAATGCCGGGCGGGCGGTCTGGGTAATCCGGCGACGGCTGCCGTTGGCTGCAAGTCTTCAAGGCACGCCGCATCCGACTGCTTTCTCAGCGTTGCCTGAATGATACGACGCAAATGCTGCACTTTGCGTAGCCGCACCACTTCAGCCGGCCTGACATCCAGCGATAACGCCGACTGCCGCAGACGCTGGCAGATATCGTCCACCACCAGCATGTTCTCACACTGGTTCTTGGTGTCTTTCATTAGCCAGTGCGCCAATGCCGCCGCGGTTTCATCATTTTTGCCGCTGGCGACGGTGCCTGCCAGCGCTTCGGTTTCAAGCCGTGTTTCACGACGGCGGTAAAGCCGCTCCGGGCTGGAGCCGAGAAACGCCTGTCGAGCGTCATGCGCCAGCATAAAATGGAAACAGTGATGGTTGACCGCGCGGCTGGCGGCCATAAAGGTGGTCGCCTGCAACGGCTGTTTCAGGGTTAGCGTGGTCTTTCTTGCCAACACCACTTTCTCCATCTCTCCGGCCGCGATCCTGCCAAGTGTCTGTTGCAGCAGTTTGATCCAATTCCGGCGATCCGGCAGGTGGCTCACGGCGCAGACTTCCGCCTGCAAGGGTGGCAACGGGCGCATGGGCAGTAACAACTTGATGAATGCCGCGGCGTCATCGGCATCCTGCTGTAGCGATGTCTCACTGAATAGATTAATTCGCAGGCTGAGCGTGTGGTTCTGGCGCAATAACTCCACGCGGGGCAGAAACAGAGAGCTGGAGGAGATACCGGCCCCGTGCTCACGCGCCGACCGGTCGAAAGCATTCAAGCCCCAGATTCGCGTATGGCGATCGCATCCCTGCCGTAACAAAAAACTTTCCGCCTCCTCAATAGAGTGAAAACCGCAAACCTGACCACATACCGCCGCTTCTTCACTGTCCTGACGATGCTGCCAATAAAACTGAGGATACGCCGGTTGCGTCGCCAGCCATGACAACAGATCGATCGGCTCGCCGAGGGTCAGTGAACCTGTTATCTGTCTGAAACCCGCATTTTCAGGCTGTGGTTGGCATAAATCCTGCTGCACGTCACGCAACAGGTCGGAAAGTTGTTTCACCCTGACTCCGGTAACCAAATGTAAATCAGGGGATTATACGGTAAAAAAAGCCACTTTGGGTGAGAGGTTATTCAGGATAAAAAGCGAGAGTCCCGGTCATCGGGTTATCCGCCTCGCAAGACTCGTGAAGGGTAAACGTCACCCACGGCACAGAACGGGTACGCTGCAACTGAACATCTTTCACACAAACCTGACGTTAACTCATCTAATAATCCCTCCTACGCTATCGCCAGGTGATGAATCCTTCGATTCAGTAACTTAATTATGGTAGAAAGAAGTCTTTCCTCCATCTACCCAACAGTACCGCCAAGGATATGAGCGCAGCGCTGAACTCCGAATCATTATGTAATGAACAGCACCCCGGTCGAAAAGCACAGACAGCCACACGCATCAGTTTTTTCGTCGCAGGCTTCGTTATCGCATCCTGGGCTCCGCTGGTTCCTTTTGTTAAACATCGCCTGGATATTAATGACGCCTCGTTAGGCATGCTGCTGCTCTCTGTGGGGATGGGCTCGCTGCTGACGATGCCGTTTACCGGATCACTCACTGATAAATTTGGCTGCCGCACCGTTATTCTGCTCGCCAGCGCCGTGCTGTGCGTGGTTCTGCCGATGCTGACACTGGCCGATACGATCCCCGTCATGGCCGGTGCCCTGCTGTTTTTTGGCGCGGCGGTCGGCATGATTGACATCTCAATCAATATTCAGGCCGTCTTTGTCGAACGCGCCAGCGGTCGGGCCATGATGTCCGGTTTCCACGGTTTTTTCAGCGCTGGCGGAATTGCCGGGGCAAGCGGCGTCAGCGCTTTTCTGTGGATGGGGCTATCGCCGTTAATGGCCATTTTGGTCATTGTCGCGCTACTGCTGGCCCTGATGTCGATGGCGCAAGCACACCTGTTGCGTACAACCAATAAGCGCGAAGGCGGCCCGCTCTTGGTGATACCGCGCGGCTGGGTGATGTTTATCGGTCTGCTATGTTTCATCATGTTTCTGGCGGAAGGCGCGATTCTGGACTGGAGCGCACTGTTTTTAACCGCCGAACGCCACCTGAGCAGCGCACAAGCGGGCATCGGCTACGCGGCGTTTTCCGTCGCGATGACGATCGGCAGACTGAATGGCGATCGGCTGGTCAATGCGCTCGGACGCTACGCTATCCTTACCGGCGGCAGCCTTTGCGCGGCACTCGGTCTGTTGTTGACCATCAGTATCGACAGTGCGCTAACCTCGATTCTCGGTTTTGTCATGGTGGGGATCGGCGCGTCCAACGTCGTGCCGATCCTGTTCAGTGCGGCGGGAAATCAGGAAATCATGCCGGCGAATAGGGCTATCGCCTCCATTACAACAGTCGGTTACGCTGGTATTCTGATTGGCCCGACGCTGTTGGGTTTCATCGCTCAACTCAGCAACCTGTCCGTCGCTTTCGGATGTGTGGCGCTGCTGTTGCTGATCGTTTGCGCCAGCGCGCGAACCATTACCCGTTAATCAGGATCATTAATCAATGCCGGTCATCATCATGCGTTATTTTGCCCTGCTCACCTTACTGCTGTGTCTCGTCAGCGGTACGTTTGGCTATAACTACCTCAGTAACTGGCTGACAGTAAAGAAGCTCGACCTGGCCGACCTGTCACAGGGCATTCAAAAGCGCATTGATACCTATCGTTTTTTTACCTACCAGATTTACGGCAATCTGAATAACGTTCCACCCGTCAGCGACGACAACATTAAAGCCATCAATCTGATGCCCAACATTTTTTACGTGGAAAAAAACGGCCAGAAAACCGATGCGCTGATATTCGGCCAGCATGATATATCAACGTTGAACGCCGTCCGCCGTATCTCACTCTCCCTGGATATTCTGTGGGGCGCGGAAAATAACGTTTACTCCATGTATTACCTGAACGGGGTGGATAATAGCCTGACGATGATTTCAACCCAGACGTTGAAGGATATCTCATCTCAGTTTCGCGGCAGCTATATTACGGCGATTGCCGAAGCCCGCCGCACGGAAATGCTGCAACAGGCCAACGTGCTGGATGAGCGGGAAAGTTTCTCACCGATCCGCAAGCTGCGTTTTTATGACGATTACTATTTTACGCTACGCACAACATTCAATCAGCCCGGTCATCTGGCTACCATTATCGCTTTTGATTTACCGATCAATGATTTGATTCCAACCACCCTATCACGCGAAAATCTCCTGTTGAGACAGGATACGCCAGCGGCCAACACGCTGGATACGAACGACAATAGCGATGATATGTCGAATGTCCAATTAAACGGAACGCTGATTGAGATATCGTCTTCGCTGGTGAACGCGCCGGTGAAAATTGTTTTTCAAATTCCAGTGAAAGCGCTGCTTAACGATGCCCTGAGCAATAATGTCTGGCTGCTATTATTCAATCTGACATTATTGATCGTCACCCTCTCCGGTTTTTATCTTTTCCGCCAGAAACATGTTGATCCAAAGGATGACGATCTTTCCGATCAGTTGATAAACCAGCTAAACATTTATCGTGAAACCATCGGCAGAATTCCGATGGGGGTACTGATTTACGATTTTGGCAGTAACAAAGTGATTGTTCAAAATGAGCAGGCAGAACATTTGCTACCGCATCTGAGTCTACAGAAAGTGGCTAACATGGCGGACGAGCATCAGGGGGTGGTTCAGGTAACGGTGAATAACGAGATGTTTGAGATTCGCCAATTCCGTAGCCAATATGCCACCGACTACTACCTGTTTCTGCTGCTTGAACAAGATAAAGAGATTCTGGTCAGCAGAAAGCTTCAGTTGGTGCAGCGTGAATATGAAAAAAATGTGCAGGCCAGAAAGCGTCTGTTCAGGAACCTGCTGAACGAATTCAAACAACCGCTACTGTCGCTGCATAAAAACCTGGAGACCCTTCACTCTGCCCAAGACAGCGGCGAGCAACAGCAATTAACCGAGCAGCTTATCGCGGATACCGCTTGCGCCATTGAACTGCTGGATAATATCGCTCTACAGGAAAAACTGGACGCTCAGGAGTGGAAACTCGTTAATGAAAGTTTTTCTCCGCTAGCCATGCTGGACAATTTATTGGTGGAATGGCTGCCCCGAATTAATCAGAAAGGGCTTTGCCTGTTCAATCACTACCAGTTGGATCTCAATCGAACCTATAAAGGCGATAGCGAGCTGCTGAAAAAGACTTTATCGCTGCTGCTGAATTATTCCATCACCAATACCGAGTACGGAAAAATTACCGTTTCGTTCACCAGCGACAAAAACGCGCCGGAAAAACTGATTGTGCAAATCAGCGATACCGGCAATGGCATCTCCGGCACCGAACAGGATAATCTCAATCATCCGTTCCTCAATCCGACCACGGCTGACCGCTTCGGACAAAATTCGGGATTAATCCTGTTTTTGTGTAATCAGTTGTGCAATAAACTTGGCGGCAAGTTAATGATTAACAGTAAGCCTGGGCTCGGGACACATTATATTTTAACGGTAAAAATGACGCCGGAAACCCTGCCGGCCGAGGAAGAAAAGCTGCTGGATGGCATGACGGTATTACTGGATATAACCGCCGACGAAGTGCGGCAAATCGTCAGCCATCTTCTCACCGGCTGGGGTGCCAATTATCTGATCGGTGATGAGCGGCAGATTAATCAGGAAGTGGACATTTGTATCACTGACGATCCAGAAAGAACTGCGGATTATTCTATATTGCTGAGCGGCGATGACCGGACATTAATTCCCCTGGGTTCTCACCGATTCAGGGCAAATTATAATATCAGCCAACTTTTGCTGGAGGCATTACTGACGTTGATTGAACAACAACTCGAAGCGCCAACCGATTCGGCGCGGGCGAAAGATAATCATGACGACGGGTTTTACGCCAGTCAATTGGCGTCAAGTGATTATTATTCTCTGTTTATTGAGACAGTACCCGATGATTTAAAGAGGCTGTATACTGAAAAGGAGAATGGCGATTTTATGTCACTTTCCCAAACGGCACATCGGCTGAAAGGCGTGTTTGCCATGTTAAACCTGCATCCTGGCAAACAGTTGTGTGAACGGCTTGAGCAGCATATTACTGCGCATGATAGCGTACAGATCGAGAATGACCTTCATGAGATTGAAAAATTTGTCTGTGTATTACTCTCTCCAATTGATTTCAAGGTGCAAGTAAACGGTGATCGACAATATCTCGATGATCACACATGAGTCGGTGATTCGAGTGAGTAAGGGAAGCCAACGGATCAGTGACTTGAAAGATAAAGGGTATACAGCAAGGTAGCCAACAATATGAGTAACCTAACCGATGAGTAACCTAAACGTAATTATTGCCGACGACCATCCTATTGTCCTTTTTGGCATCAGAAAGTCGCTAGAACAAATTGAATGGGTCAACGTCGTGGGTGAATTTGAAGATTCGACCGCATTGATCAATAACCTGCCCAAACTGGACGCCAACGTTTTAATTACCGATTTGTCCATGCCGGGTGATAAATATGGCGATGGTATTACCTTAATTAAATACATTAAACGTCATTTCCCCCATCTCTCCATTATTGTTCTCACCATGAATAATAACCCCGCCATTTTAAGTGCGGTTCTGGATCTGGATATTGAAGGGATCGTCCTGAAACAGGGCGCGCCGACCGATTTACCTAAAGCATTGGCCGCGCTGCAAAAAGGCAAAAAATTCACGCCGGATAGCGTCTCTAAAGTATTGGAGAAAATCAGTTCCAGCGGCTATGGCGACAAACGTCTGTCGCCGAAAGAAAGCGAAGTGTTGCGTCTCTTCGCCGAAGGCTTTCTGGTAACCGAAATTGCCAAGAAACTTAACCGCAGTATTAAAACCATCAGCAGCCAGAAGAAATCGGCGATGACCAAACTGGGCGTCGATAACGATATTGCCCTGCTGAACTACCTTTCTTCGGTGAACGGCGGCTCCTCACAAACAGAAAAAGAGTGAGTGACGCGACCTGGCAGATTCGGCTTCGGGCAACAGTTCACGCTGCCGGCGTTCGTTACCACGCTTTTGATTTAAGCCCATCCCAGCCCTCTCCTTTACCGGGGAGGGAGCGTGAGATTTTTGTTTCCTTTCAGGACACTCTCGATTGACGCACCACGCCGCTGTAATGGGACAGCGTTTGTTGCAGGGTATCCAGCGTGACCGGTTTTGATAAACAGTTATCCATTCCCGCCTGCAAACAGCGCTGCCGTTCTTCCGCCAATGCGTTGGCCGTCACGCCAATGACCGGGAAACGCCGCCCTTGCTCCCGCATGCATTGCGTCAAACAATAGCCATCCATATTCGGCATGTTGACGTCCGTCAGCACAATATCGACACTGTTTTTACCCAGCACATTCAGCGCATCAACCCCGTCATTCGCCGTCATAGCCCGATAACCCAATGAACCGAGCTGATCCGCCAGCAACCGCCGGTTTATCGGATGATCGTCAACCACCAGAACCAGGATATCGCCATTCTCGGTGCGATTATAATTGGTTAACGGCGTTGAAAGTGCGGCGGATGAGATGTCTTCCGTCTCCATACGATATATTATTTCAAGTAAATCAGGTAAATACTGAGGCATGGACGTACTTAGCAACCAATGCCCCTGGCTGATTTCCTGCGCAGACTCCGTATGTGAACCGCTGATAACGATCCGCGCCCGAGCGTCGAACGAGTCAGGGATGTCGTAATCGCTGATAATCACATCATCACTGCCGACGATCTGTCGCTGATGACGAGAAGCCCGCAGGCCATGCTCTTGTAGAAAAGCGAGCAGATATGACTCCAGCCGGCTATTACGCACCATCAGCCAGCACATTTTCCCTTGCAGACTGGCATTGATGGACACCGGAACATAGCGTGCTTTATACAGCGGAATTCGGATGCCGAACTGACTACCCAGCCCAGGCTCTGATTCGATCGAGATATCCCCGTCCATCAGGTTGACCAGCTTTTCACAGATCGCCAACCCCAGGCCGGTGCCCTGGAAATGCCGCTGTACGCCGCTGCCCGCCTGGAAGAATGGATCAAACAGCTTCGCGGCTTCGCGCGACTGAATCCCCACCCCGGTATCGCGAACCAGAAACTCCAGATAACCGTCCCGGCAGCCCACCTGAAAAATAATACAGCCCGTATCGGTGAACTTGATGGCGTTACTCAGCAAATTGGAAAGCACCTGCTGCAAACGCACCGGATCGCCAGACAGACTGATAGGAACATTCGGATCGATAAAGCAGTACAACGTAAGATGCTTTTTCACCACCAGCGGTAAATAGTTACTGGTGATGTGGCTAATCACTTCGTGTGGCGCAAAATCGCGGGGTTCAATTTTCAACTGCTCGGACTCAATCTTGGAAAAGTCGAGAATATCGCTGATGATTTTCAACAACAGCGCCGAAGAGTTGTTCATTGCCACGACCAGACGATTCGCGTCCTTAGGCAACGCTTTTGTCTGTAATAAATCCAGGTTACCGATGATGCCATAAAGCGGTGTGCGCAATTCATGGCTCACCGTCGCCAGGAACATGGATTTTGACTGGCTCGCCTGCTCAGCGGCATTGGCCATTTCCTGTAACGATTCCTCCATTTTCACCCGTGTGCTGACGTCAAGCAGCACACAGATCGCCACATTCTCATTGCGATAGCGGGAATGTACGAAGCTGATTTGCAAATGATGATTTCTGCTGGTCATCACATCGACATATTTGGATTGCTGTTCGCAAATAATGCGGGTAATACGCAATCGATCCTCATGGGTCAGCAGATTCAAATAATTATGCGCCAGCTCGTTACTGAGAATATTTGTGCCATCGTTAATGCGTAGAATACAGATACCCACCGGCGCGGACGCCACGATTTTACGGTTGAACTGTTCATTTTCCTCTAGCTGGAAGGCATTCACTTCCGCGGGCAACAACATTTTCCGTTCAAAGATCCATGCCAGCACAAATAACAATATGGCCGACAGCGTATTGAGCAGCGCCATATTAATGATCAGCGCACTAATAGAGGACAGCAATACCTTCACAGGAAGCGAATAAATAATACTGAATGAGGTCGGAGGCAGGCTCTTTTTCAGAATGATTTCATCGTAGCCGTTCACATAGCCGAAATAGTTTTGGTCTACCGGGTTTGTGCTGGCGGAAGGGACATAATGGCCTTTGCCTTCGGAAAATTGCAAAACGGACTGGTTATATTGGTTAATCAATTGCGCACCGACCGGGAATTTGCTGGACGCCACAAAATCCTCCAGACGAATTGTCTGTTCAATCCCCATTATCACTTCAAGCTTATTCCCTACATAAATCGGGGTCAGCGCATACAAATATCCCACGTCGGATACCTGTGCGGGGGTAAGCCAGTAGATCGTTTCGTCTCGCACCGACGCCTGAATCGTGTTTTTCTGTTCCTGAAAACGATTTTGGACATTTTTAAGCAGGTTATCGCGATCCAGTGACTGATTGCGGATGCCGAAATCCACCATGCACTGCTCATCGGCACCGACAAAAAATACCCGGTTAAGATCGTATACGGCTGAGAAGTTTTCCCGCCAGCCATTAAAAAAATCATTTAATGAGGCCAGCGCATAACTATTATCCCCATAGTTTATGGCGCAATTGGCGCCGGGCGAAAGCGGATAAACAGACAGACCGGCGTCTTTATCGAGCGGGGGGACGGATTTTTCTGCCGCGCCCGTCAGACGGTTGGCCGCCAGATATTTAAGCTCACGGACAATATCAGCGGCATGGCGAATATATCCCTGAGACTGGTCGAAACTGAGGTTATATTCCTGACGCAGTTCGGATTCTTTTTCGTTCAATACCTTACTGATATAAAACACGGATATCAGCGCGCCAAGCACCCATAGCATAATTGCCAGCACCCGAAACAAATAACGGGAAACTTTCAGTGTCGTATGAAACGAGGCGAGATATTTCAAGTGGATACCGTTGAATTGAGATTAATTAGCATTGTAATGCCTTTCGATACACTACCGATCCTGCATAAAAAAAGCCAGCGCATCACGCGCTGGCTCAGGTTTTGCCCGAAAGCTTATTCTTCGTCTTCCGCTACGTCATCATCATCGGTGTCGATGTCGCCCGCCGCGTCTTCGTCTTCGGCAATTTCACCTTCAACGTTTACGACGCCATCCAACTCTTCATCTTCCACCGGTTCAGCGACACGTTGCAGGCCCACGACATGCTCATCTTCCGCCGTACGGATCAACGTCACGCCCTGGGTATTACGGCCTACGATACTGACTTCAGACACGCGCGTACGCACCAGCGTACCGGCATCGGTGATCATCATAATCTGATCGGCGGCGTCAACCTGAACGGCGCCCACCACTTTACCATTGCGCTCGCTCACCTTAATGGAGATAACCCCTTTTGTGGCGCGGGATTTGGTCGGGTACTCGCTGACGGCAGTACGTTTGCCAAAACCATTTTGCGTCACGGTCAGGATATCGCCTTCGCCGCGAGGAATAATCAGCGAAACCACGCGATCTTCCCCTTGCAGACTGATGCCGCGCACCCCGGTCGCCGTCCGGCCCATGGAGCGCACCGCCGCTTCGGAGAAACGCACCACTTTGCCTTCCGCTGAGAACAGCATCACTTCATTTTTGCCGTCTGTCAGATCGACGCCGATCAGTTCATCGCCGTCATTCAGATTGACGGCGATAATACCGGCGCTGCGCGGACGACTGAACTCCGTCAATGCGGTTTTCTTCACCGTCCCGCTGGCGGTCGCCATAAACACGTGGCGTCCTTCTTCGTATTCGCGCACCGGCAAAATCGCCGTAATGCGCTCATCCGGTTCGAGCGGCAGCAGGTTGACGATGGGACGGCCGCGGGCGCCGCGGCTGGCTTCCGGCAGTTGATACACCTTCATCCAGTACAAACGGCCACGGCTGGAGAAGCAGAGGATGGTATCGTGGGTGTTGGCCACCAGCAGGCGGTCGATGAAATCTTCTTCTTTGATGCGGGCGGCGGACTTGCCGCGTCCGCCACGACGCTGAGCTTCATAGTCATTCAGCGGCTGATATTTCACATACCCCTGATGGGACAGCGTCACTACCACATTTTCTTCGTTGATCAGATCTTCAATGTTGATGTCGGCCGTGTTAGCGGTGATCTCCGTGCGGCGTTCATCGCTGTATTGCGTTCTGATCGCTTCCAGCTCTTCACGAATCACTTCCATCAGGCGCTCAGGGCTCTCCAGAATATAAAGCAACCCGGCGATCTGCGTCAGCAGCTCTTTGTACTCATCCAGCAGTTTTTCATGCTCAAGGCCGGTCAGTTTCTGCAAACGCAGATCCAGAATCGCCTGAGCCTGCTGCTCGGTCAGATAATAACGCCCCTCGCGGATACCGAATTCCGGCTCCAGCCACTCAGGGCGCGCGGCGTCGTCACCCGCGCGCTCCAGCATGGCCGATACCGTACCCAGCGCCCATGACTGCGCGATTAATGCGGCTTTCGCTTCTGACGGCGATGGGGCGCGGCGAATCAATTCGATAATCGGATCGATATTCGCCAGCGCGACCGCCAGACCTTCCAAAATGTGGGCGCGATCGCGGGCTTTACGCAGTTCAAAAATAGTCCGGCGAGTCACCACTTCACGGCGGTGGCGCACAAAAGCCGCCAGAATATCTTTCAGCGGCATGATCCTTGGCTGGCCCTGATGCAGCGCCACCATATTAATGCCGAAAGAGGTTTGTAGCTGCGTCTGCGAATAAAGATTGTTCAGAACCACTTCGCCTACGGCGTCACGCTTGACCTCGATGACAATGCGCATACCGTCTTTATCAGATTCGTCACGCAGCGCGCTGATGCCTTCAACACGCTTATCCTTTACCAGTTCGGCAATCTTCTCAATCAGGCGCGCCTTGTTCACCTGATAAGGGATTTCATGCACGATAATGGTTTCACGACCGGTTTTATCGTCGGTTTCCACTTCGGCGCGGGCGCGAATATAAATCTTGCCGCGTCCTGTGCGGTACGCCTCTTCAATGCCTCGTCTGCCGTTGATGATGGCGGCAGTCGGGAAATCAGGCCCCTTAATGTGCTCCATCAAGCCTTCGAGACTGATATTTTCATCGTCGATATAGGCGAGACAGCCATTCACCACTTCTGTCAGATTATGAGGAGGAATGTTGGTCGCCATGCCGACAGCAATACCGGAAGATCCGTTGACCAACAAGTTGGGAATACGGGTAGGCATGACGTCTGGGATCTGCTCCGTGCCATCATAGTTCGGCACAAAATCAACCGTATCTTTTTCCAGATCGGCCAGCAGTTCATGGGCAATCTTCGACATGCGTATTTCGGTGTAACGCATTGCCGCTGCGGAGTCGCCGTCAATCGAACCAAAGTTGCCCTGACCGTCAACCAGCATGTAGCGCAGTGAAAAAGGCTGCGCCATACGCACGATGGTTTCATAAACGGCTGAGTCGCCGTGTGGATGATATTTACCGATCACGTCCCCAACAACGCGAGCTGATTTTTTGTACGGTTTGTTCCAGTCGTTCCCCAATACGCTCATCGCATACAGCACGCGACGGTGTACCGGTTTTAGTCCGTCACGAACATCTGGTAACGCACGCCCGACAATAACGGACATGGCATAGTCCAAATACGAGCTTTTCAGCTCTTCTTCAATGTTGACCGGTGTGATTTCTCTGGCAAGGTCGCTCATGGAGCCGCTATCCCTCTATTTATGCATCTACCCGAGTTCAAAAGGTGAAAAAGTATATCACAAGCCGCCGTTTCTGGGGAAACTCCCCCGCTATTCAACGGGTGAATATTCGCTTAAGCGCGACGCCGGAAAATTGATGATTGCTACAACATCGTCAACGGTATCGATATACTTGCATTCAGTTGCAGATAACCAATAGGTCGTGATTGTAAATGAACGCTGAAAATCAAAACCCAAACGTCGACCATCAGGAAATCGCCAAATTCGAGGCGATCGCGTCCCGCTGGTGGGATTTGGAGGGCGAATTTAAACCGCTACACCGCATCAACCCGCTGCGGCTGGACTACATCGCCCAGCGCGCTGACGGGCTTTTTGGTAAAAAAGTGCTGGATGTCGGCTGTGGCGGCGGCATTCTGGCCGAGAGTATGGCGCGCGAAGGCGCAGACGTGACCGGTCTGGATATGGGGGCGGAACCCTTGCAGGTTGCTCGTTTGCACGCGCTGGAAAGCGCGGTGACGGTGGATTATGTTCAGGAAACCGTCGAGGCGCATGCTCAGTCGCACGCGGGTGAATACGATGTCGTCACCTGTATGGAAATGCTGGAGCATGTTCCCGATCCGCAGTCTGTCGTTGAGGCCTGCGCCAGACTGGTCAAACCGGGCGGCCACGTCTTTTTCTCCACCATTAACCGCAACGCCAAAGCATGGATGATGTTGATAATTGGCGCGGAATATATTCTGAAAATGTTGCCGCGCGGCACGCATGATATTAAAAAGTTCATCCGGCCAGCCGAACTGATTGGCTGGATTGATGCCACCCCGCTGCGCGAGAAACATATCACCGGGCTGCACTACAATCCGCTGACGGATCACTTTAAGCTCGGCCCGAATGTGGATGTAAATTATATGTTACATGCATACGCGCCCGGCCTGGCGGATTAAGAATAATCTTAATTATTGCGTAACATCCTGTTGCGCAATCTCTTTTCATTGACGAGGAAATCGCTGACCTATTCGGATTTTCTCTCTTTTTCTAGATTGTTGACCCCGGTTTTCCCCTTACAAAACGAGGCTTAAGCAAAACAGGCCGTTTCACAACCTCAATTTAACGCCAAAATCAACTCTTGTTCTTAAAAGAATCCTCACTACAATACTCAGCATATAGTGACTCCTTTATCAAAAATCCCCTATATGTAGTATTTATCCACAGAGTTAGCCACAGCAGAACATCTGTGAATAAACAGGGGATATTTTTATTCCACCAATAGGTAAATCCCAACATGAACCAGAGCTTGCTCGTTACCAAACGCGATGGAACGAAAGAAAAAATCAATCTGGATAAAATCCACCGCGTCATTACCTGGGCCGCAGAAGGTTTGCACAATGTTTCCGTTTCCCAGGTGGAACTGCGCTCGCACATTCAATTTTATGACGGCATCAAGACCTCCGATATCCACGAAACCATCATCAAGGCGGCCGCCGACCTGATTTCACGGGAAAGCCCGGATTACCAATATCTGGCCGCGCGTCTGGCGATCTTCCACCTGCGCAAAAAAGCCTACGGCCAGTTTGAGCCGCCAACGCTGCTGGCCCACGTCGCCAGAATGGTCGATATGGGTAAGTACGACAAACACCTGCTGGAAGACTACAGCGCGGAAGAGTTCGCCGAAATGGACGCGTTCATCGATCACTGGCGTGACATGAACTTCTCTTACGCCGCGGTTAAACAACTGGAAGGGAAATATCTGGTTCAGAACCGCGTAACCGGCGACATCTACGAAAGCGCCCAGTTTCTCTATATTCTGGTGGCCGCGTGTCTGTTTTCCGGCTATCCGAAAGCAACCCGTCTGGATTACGTCAAACGCTTCTACGATGCGATCTCGACGTTCAAGATTTCGCTGCCAACGCCCATTATGGCTGGCGTGCGCACCCCGACCCGTCAGTTCAGCTCCTGCGTACTGATCGAATGCGGCGATAGCCTGGATTCCATCAACGCCACCTCAAGCGCCATCGTAAAATACGTTTCCCAGCGTGCGGGGATCGGTATCAACGCCGGCCGGATCCGTGCGCTCGGCAGCCCAATCCGCGGCGGCGAAGCCTTCCACACCGGCTGTATTCCGTTCTACAAACATTTCCAGACCGCGGTGAAGTCCTGTTCTCAGGGCGGCGTGCGCGGCGGCGCCGCCACCCTGTTCTACCCGATGTGGCACCTGGAAGTGGAAAGCCTGCTGGTACTGAAAAACAACCGAGGCGTCGAAGGCAACCGCGTTCGTCACCTTGACTACGGCGTACAGTTGAACAAGTTGATGTATCAACGACTGGTCAAAGGCGAAGACATCACGCTGTTCAGCCCATCCGACGTGCCGGGGCTGTATGACGCCTTCTTCACCGATCAGGATGAGTTTGAGCGTCTGTATGTACAGTACGAGCAAGATGGCGGTATCCGCAAAAAACGCTTCAAAGCGGTCGAACTGTTCTCGCTGATGATGCAAGAGCGCGCCTCCACCGGACGTATCTATATTCAGAACGTGGATCACTGCAATACGCACAGTCCGTTTGACGCGCAAATCGCGCCGGTGCGCCAGTCCAACCTGTGTCTGGAAATCGCGCTGCCGACCAAGCCGCTGGACGACGTGAATGACGAAAACGGCGAGATTGCGCTATGTACGCTGTCCGCGTTCAATCTCGGCGCCATCGACAGTCTGGACGATCTGGAAGAGCTGGCGACATTGGCGGTTCGCGCGCTGGATGCGCTGCTGGATTATCAGGACTACCCGATCCCGGCGGCGCAGCGTGGCGCCATGGGGCGCCGTACCCTGGGTATCGGCGTGATTAACTTCGCCTACTATCTGGCGAAAAACGGCGTGCGTTATTCCGATGGCAGCGCCAACAACCTGACGCACAGAACCTTTGAAGCCATTCAATACTTTCTGTTGAAAGCGTCCAACCTGTTGGCGCGCGAACAGGGCGCCTGCCCGTGGTTCAATGAAACCACCTATTCTCAGGGCGTGCTGCCGATTGATACTTACAAACGCGATCTCGATGCGATTTGTCACGAACCGCTGCATTATGATTGGGAATCGCTGCGCAAAGACATTCAGGAATTCGGCCTGCGCAACTCAACGCTGTCGGCGCTGATGCCTTCCGAAACCTCTTCACAAATCTCCAACGCCACCAACGGCATTGAGCCGCCGCGCGGTCATATCAGCGTGAAGGCGTCCAAAGACGGCATTCTGCGTCAGGTGGTGCCGGAGTATGAAACGCTGAAAGACGCTTACGAACTGCTGTGGGAAATGCCCAACAACGACGGCTACCTGCAACTGGTTGGCGTGATGCAGAAGTTTGTCGATCAGGCGATCTCATCCAATACCAACTACGATCCGTCACGTTTCCCGTCAGGAAAAGTGCCGATGAAACAGTTGCTGAAAGATTTGCTGACCGCATACAAGTTTGGCGTGAAAACGCTCTATTACCAGAACACCCGGGACGGCGCGGAAGATGCACAGGACGATCTGCTCGCCGATCCGCAAGATGACGGCTGCGAAGGCGGCGCGTGTAAGATTTAAGCCTTTTTAAAGGCAGCTACGCAACCGCCGCATTTTTTATGGCGGGCTTCCCTGCCCGCCCTCTTATTGGGCCGCCGCAAGCGGCGTTGAAAAATGCACCAGGCATTTTTTTGGAGAACCTTAAATGGCCTACACCACTTTTTCACAGAATAAAAACGACCAATTGCTTGAGCCGATGTTCTTCGGCCAGTCGGTTAACGTTGCCCGTTTCGATCAGCAAAAATACGAAATTTTTGAGAAACTCATTGAGAAACAACTCTCCTTCTTCTGGCGCCCGGAAGAAGTGGACGTCTCCCGCGATCGTATCGACTATCAGGCATTAACCGATCACGAAAAGCATATTTTCATCAGCAATCTTAAGTATCAGACGCTGCTGGACTCTATTCAGGGCCGCAGCCCGAACGTTGCGCTGCTGCCGCTGATCTCCATTCCAGAATTGGAAACCTGGGTGGAAACCTGGGCATTTTCAGAAACCATTCACTCGCGTTCCTACACTCACATTATCCGCAACATCGTCAACGATCCGTCACTGGTGTTTGACGACATCGTGACCAATGAAGAGATTCTGAGGCGCGCTAAAGACATTTCCGGTTACTACGACTCGCTTATCGAGATGACCAGCTACTACCACCTGCTGGGAGAAGGGACGCATCAGGTCAATGGCAAAACCGTTTCCGTTAACCTGTATGAGCTGAAAAAGAAACTGTACCTGTGCCTGATGAGCGTTAACGCGCTGGAAGCAATTCGCTTCTACGTCAGCTTTGCCTGTTCATTCGCCTTTGCCGAACGCGAACTGATGGAAGGGAATGCCAAAATCATCAAGCTGATCGCCCGCGATGAAGCGCTGCATCTGACCGGCACCCAGCATATGCTGAACCTGATGCGCGCGGGTCATGACGACCCGGAAATGGCCCGGATTGCCGAAGAGTGCCATCAAGAGAGCTATGACCTGTTCGTGCTCGCCGCACAGCAGGAGAAAGAGTGGGCGGATTACCTGTTTCGCGAGGGTTCCATGATTGGCCTGAACAAAGATATCCTGTGCCAGTACGTGGAATATATTACCAATATCCGCATGCAGGCCGTCGGTCTGCCGCTGCCGTTTGAAACGCGCACCAACCCGATTCCGTGGATCAACGCCTGGCTGGTTTCCGATAACGTCCAGGTCGCGCCGCAGGAAGTCGAGGTCAGCTCTTATCTGGTGGGTCAGATCGATTCTGAAATGAATGCCGATGACCTCAGCGATTTCCAACTCTAACCACATGACGGCATCAATCATCACGCTGCGCACGTCCGGTGCGCAGTTTAGCTGCTCCGACCAACATGCGTCGCTGCTGGATGCGCTGGAATCCCGGCGCATGAGCGTGGAATATCAGTGCCGTTCCGGCTATTGCGGTACATGCCGCATCCGCTTGCTCAAGGGGAAAGTGGTATACCGTCAGGCACCGCTGGCCTGTATTCAGCAGGGGGAAATTCTGCCCTGCTGCTGCATGCCGGTGAACGATATTGAACTGGATATGTGATGCGGCGCGTTGCCGCGAGGGGGTTACGCCTGCACCAGCTCCGCCGCAACCGGCTGTTCGGCCAGCCAGCCGAATACCTCGTCAATGCCAAGCACATCCGCATAACGGGCGTTTAGATCCAACAGCGTAAAGTCCAATGCGGACTGACTTCTATCACCGGTCACCTCACGCGGCAGTACCACGTGGAACCCCTCCTGGAACGCCTCGATCGCCGTGGCGCGCAGGCTGCCGCTGGCGGTCACCCCCGCCAGAATAACCGTATCCACGCCTTGCCGCTTTAGCCACGTCGCCAGTTCGTGACCGTGCAAATCGGAGATATAGCAGGTGGATTGCATCCGATCGAACGCGATGCCCTCCAACGCGGCATCGATCTGATTAAGGTAGGCATCCTCCGCCAGCACCGTGATAGAGGAGAACTTTTTCCCCCACATGCGGGAAAAGGGGTGATCTTCCTGATAAATCGTGCGGCTGAATATCGTCGGCGATTGATGTTGTCTGGCCAATTCCAGCAACTGACGCAGCGCGGTTTTATCAAACGACGTATTGATCGCCAGCGTGGAACCCGAATCCATAAAGGCATAGGTCACATCCCGTATCAGGACCGCCGCTTTCGAGCCAAAACCAATTTTACTGGCAAACCCGGTCTGTGAATAAATACGCTGAATTTCATCGGCCAGATAGCGGCGCTGACCGCCGGGAGTGTAAACCACTTTAAGGCCATAGGTTTTCACCTCGCCATTTTCCTCCAAACGCCTCAAGGTGCTGGCGGAGATCCCCAGCATTTTCGCCGCATCGGAAACCGTCAATAATTTATCGTACATAACTCGCCATCCTGGTTAACCGGAAAAAAAACCGCGCGCAACGACCGTGCACTTAAAAAAACGCAGGCGCGTTTTTCAACGCCGCCTGCGGCGGCCCGCAGGGTGACGGGCAGGATAGCCCGTCATAAAAAAACGCAGGCGCGCTTTTCAACGCCGCCTGCAACGCATCACCGGATTGGCCTGCACCGGCGGACGCACTCTGTTTTCATGGCCGACAGACCGGCGGTAAACAGGCATGCCAGTCAGTCATCTGCTGATAGTATAACCCCAGATCCGCCAGCGCCTGCTCATTCCCGTGCCGGGCTACCCACTGCATGCCCATCGGCAATCCCGAACGGGAAAAACCGACCGGCATCGTCAACGTCGGTACGCCGGCATTGGTGAACGGCATATTAAACGCCGGCGAGCCGGTGCGCGCCAGACTATAAGGCGCCAGCGTCGGCGTGGCCGGCGTCATCAGGATATCCGCTGCGTCAAACCGTGCCGCCAGCTCCGCCCGGTAGCGAGCACGGATCTGCTGGGCTTGCAGATACTCATGGGCGGAAATAGCCAGACCCTGCGGCAGAAATTCCTGTAAATAGTCCCCAAACAGCGTCGGCGTTTGCAGGAATGCCTCGCGGTGATAGGAGGCACACTCGGCCTGCATCACAATCTGATGAGCCTGACAAGCTGCATCAAAGCTCTCCGGCAGCTTGATTCGCCTCAGCCGGACGCCGTGTCCGGCCAGCTGGTCCATCGCCTGCTGGCAGGCAACGCCGATCTCCTCATCCACATTGTCAAACCACGGATGCTCCACGATACCGACGGTATAGTCATGCTTTTCCCTCAGTTGCAGCGGCGTATAAGGCAACGTATGGGTGGTTTCATCTCGCGGGTCCGGGCCTGCCAGCGTATTGTACACCAGCACAGCATCTTCAACGGTATGAGTAAAGGCGCCAACGTGATCCAGCGACCAACTGGCGGGAATTACCCCGGCTTTGCCGATGCGTCCATAGGTGGCTTTGAGCACCGTGACCCCGTTAAACGCCGCCGGACGGGACAGCGATCCGGCCGTCTGCGTACCCAGCGTCATCAGCGCCATGCGCGCGCCAAGCGCCGCCGCGGAACCGCTGCTTGAACCACCTGGCGTATGCTGCGGATTCCAGGCGTTGCCGGTTTCGGGCGGCGTACCTAAATTGGCGAACTCCGTTGTGGTCAGTTTACCCAGCAATAGCGCCCCCGCCTCATCCAGCCGGTCGATAACGCTGGCGTTCTCGGTGGAAACCCTGCCCTGACAGACTTTGGAACCGCCCTCGGTGGGCAATCCGCGCGTATGGAAGATATCTTTGGCGCCATAGGGAATGCCAAACAATGCCGGCTTGCAGGCAATGGCCGCCATCTGCCGGTCCAGTTCCGCCGCCCGCTGTTTAGCGCCGTCGCGGTCGAGATAGCGCCAGGCCTTGATGTGCGTATCCCGCTCATCGATACGCGCCAGAAAATGACTCAGTAACTCACCCGGCGAAACTTTGCGCGCCGCCAACAGCCGCCGGGTGGCGGCAAGGGTGGCAAAAGGTGACTGATCCAATACATTTTTCATAAAAGCCGATCCTTATCAGGGCTTACTGGCGAACTGACCATCAACAATCTGTTCATAAGGCATATCCTGAGTGATATTGCCGACGAATTTCTGAATATCGATCGCGGTGGTGAACGCCAAAGGCGAAATGACCGCGTTAGCGGGATAGACATTACTGTCGATCATACGCTGCACTGCGGCATCCACCACTTTGCTATCCAGAGCGGCAAACTCCAGACGGGCCACTTTTTTCGCTTCATCCGGGTTCTGGTGAATAAAGGCCAGAGATTCGTTGATGGATTTGACGAAGCGCGCAACCAACTGCGGATTGTCGGTGATGATTTTCTCCGAGGTATTGATGGTGGAGAACGCATACTCAGGGTAATCGCGGGTAAAATCGTAAATCACTTTCAACCCCTGCCCCACGCCCTGATCCGCCTGAGGCTCATAGACCACCGCCGCGTCCGCTCTTCCTGCCAGCAACGGTCCCAGTTCGGCGCCGTTCTGCACCTCATCGATGGTGACGTCCTTCTTGGGGTCCAGACCCTGTTGTTGCAATAGACGCAGCAGCAACGTATTGGACGTGCCGGGCGCCAACCCCGATACCACACGTTTGCCTTTCAGATCGGCGGGTGAATTAAAGGTAAAACCCGGCTTGGCCAGTATCCACACCGGCGCACTATTGGCGACGGCGCTGACGGCTTTGGCTTGGCCGCCTTTCTGCTGAGCGAACCCCACATGTTCAGGACCGTGAACCGAGAACTGCGCCTCGCCGGACAGCACCGCCGCCAGCGCGGTAGGGCCGGAGCCAGCCGAACGGATGGTGGTCACATCAATCTGATTCCGGGCAAACATTCCCTGATGTTTCGCCACATAAACCGGCAGATACAGCAGAGAGTGAAATGCCTCCGTCACCAACACGCGATCGCGCTTGCCATCCGCGGCAAGGCCGCCGGCAGAGCCCAGGGTAAATACGGCGGCACACAGCCATGAAACAATTTTTTTCATCTGTGAATTCCTTCGATTAATGGGTTAACGACATAACTAACGATTAACGGACTGGCGTTCCCAGGGCAGCAGCCAGCGCTGTAGTTGGATAACCAGCAGATAGAGCACGATAGCGACAAACAGCAGGGTGAAAACGCCGACCCACACCACATTGAGGTTGAACAGGTTTCCGGCGACGAAAATCATTTTGCCCAAGCCATAATCAGAGGAGATAAATTCCCCGCCGATATCGGCAATCAGCGCGAAACCGATGTTCAGGCGGAAGGCTGAGATGATCCACGGCAGTGTGGACGGGATCACCACTTTGCGGAAAATCTGATTCTTATCAGCCCCCAGCGAACGCATCAAATTCACCTGATTATCATCAATCTGGTGCGTTCCCTGCCACGCCGACAACAGCGCTACGATATAAGTCGCGATAAATGCCAGCGCGATTTTGGAAAATAACCCGGAGCCGAACCAGATGATAATGATGGGCGCCAGCGCGATTTTCGGCAGTCCGTTCAGGGCGATGAAAAACGGATCGAGGATGCGCGCCAGCGTGGGTGAATACCACAGCAGCAGCCCGGACAGCGACCCCAACAGGCTGCCCAGCACAAAACCCGTCACCGTGGCGTAGACCGTGACATAGGCATTGGTCAGCAGTTCGCCGTTGGCCAGCAACCGGACAAACTCCTGCCAGATCCCCGCCGGAGAGCCCATTAGAAAAGCATTAACCACGCCGGTGTCTACGCCGTATTGCCACAGCGCCACCAACAAGATGAGGATCAGCGCCCGCCAGCCATTATCTTTCAGCAGCGACTTAAATTTCTTTTTGCGCCGACGGCTTAGGGCCGACAGACGGGAACGGTTTTTATCCGCGGCGGTAACAGGCGTACTCATGGCCGACCTCCCAGTTGAATGTCCATATCGCCCCATATCGCATCGAAAAATTGTTGATAGCGCGCATCTTTACGGGCCCCCATGGTAGAGCCGTGTTGCTTGGCCAGACCGACTTCATAGGTTTTTTTATTCCAGGTGGGTCGCTGCGACATCACCACGATGCGATCGGACATGGAAATGGCCTCGCCGATATCGTGCGTGATCAGCACCACCGTTTTGCCGAATTCATTAAGGATCGACAGGATCTCTTCTTCCAGCACCAGCCGGGTCTGGTAATCCAGCGCGGAGAACGGCTCATCAAGCAGAATGATGTCTGGATCGATCACCAGCGTACGGATCAGCGCCGCCCTCTGGCGCATCCCGCCGGAAAGCGTGGCGGGATAAGCGTGGGCGAAATCCCCCAAACCGTATTTATGCAGGTAGGCCATAGCGCGTTCATGACGTTCTTTCTTCGGCACTTCACTGATTTCCAGTCCCAGGCAGACGTTATCGAGGATGGTGCGCCAGGGAAACAGCAGATCCTTTTGCAGCATGTAACCCACCCGCCCTTTCTTGGGAATGGCGTAGTATTGGTCAAATACCTGAATATCACCGGAGGTAGGCGTCAGCAGCCCGGCAATCATGTTAAACATGGTGGTCTTTCCACATCCGCTGGGGCCGACGATACTGATAAACTCACGATGATAAATATCAATCGAGATGTCTTTAATCACCTCCACGACGTTTTCATCGTGATCCAGAAACTGCTTTTTCACCCCTTTCATCGAGATAGCGACCGGAGGCAAAGCGGGATCGTTAGGTAGTGCTTCTTTTATGGCTGGTGAAAGGCTCATCGCATACTCCTGATTAACAGCATCTCCAGATACCCCTTTGCCTCAGCGCGGGCGCATCGCCGGATACAGGGACCATGGATTAATGAAGTCGATTGACCGTAGCAAAAACCTTCCAAACTTGTCTAATACAACAAACTTTTCAAAATTTCTCGGCTTTTCCGCTTTTCACTGGCTGAGTTTGAACGGGAGGGATCGATACGATGAGCTGAAAACCCGTTCCGTGACGGTTTCATGATTGGCCTGGTAAGAGATAACGCGGTCTTTGTGATAGGGAACCGCCGACGGCTTTGTGACACTCATGGATCGTTACATTGCCGCTTAGGTATTATTTTTTAAAAAACTATTAACTAACAAATGTTGAAGGCTAGAACTAATGAAAATACCTCATATTAACGTAAACTCATTCTCCTTCGGTTCTTCCCAAAGCGCTTTCGGCTCCACGCCGAAAGCGCAGGGGACCATTGATAGAATCAACGAAAACCTGAATAAGTTAAACGAGTTAAAGTATTCCATGTCGTTACTGTCCACTAAACGGGCGACCCAATCCGCCGACCCGATTATTCAGCAATTAGCGACCGATGCCTCAGGACTTAAGAAGCAAACCCTTAATGCAACCGAAAACGCTGACGCGATCCTTTCTCAGTTAAAAAAAGGCAAATTGAATCCCAATCACGACGGTCCGCACAACAATCTTATTGCCACAACGGATACGCTAATTACACACTGGGAAACGCTAAAAGAGAGCTACGATAATTACACCAACAGCTAACTAGTCCGAATGGATATAAATACCTTCGGTCTTCTTAACAGACATAGCTCAATGTTAATACCTTCAACTTAGTACACACTGTCTGGTAAAAACGCGTTCTCTACCGCGTGTTATCAATTAAACTAAGGCATTAAACGTACTTAAGGAGAAGGTATCATATGCTAACGTTCATTCCCGTCGTCATCTTTGTGGCGCTGATCCTTGTTTGGTCGGGCATTAAAATCGTGCCCCAGGGCTACCAATGGACCGTTGAGCGCTTCGGCCGCTATACCAAGACACTGATGCCCGGGCTGAATCTGGTGGTCCCTTTCATGGATCGCATTGGCCGTAAAATCAATATGATGGAACAGGTACTGGATATCCCGTCACAGGAAGTCATCTCACGCGACAACGCCAATGTCGCGATTGACGCGGTCTGCTTTATTCAGGTTATCGACCCCGCGCGCGCCGCTTATGAAGTCAGTAATCTGGAGCAGGCCATCGTCAACCTGACCATGACCAACTTCCGAACCGTACTGGGGTCCATGGAACTGGATGAGATGCTCTCACAGCGTGACAGCATTAACAGCCGTTTACTGCACATCGTCGATGAAGCCACTAACCCGTGGGGCGTTAAAATTACCCGCATTGAAATCCGTGATGTTCGTCCGCCTGCCGAGTTGATCGCGGCAATGAACGCCCAGATGAAAGCCGAACGTAACAAACGCGCTGACATTCTTGAAGCCGAAGGGGTGCGTCAGGCGGCTATTTTGCGGGCGGAAGGGGAAAAACAATCACAGATCCTGAAAGCGGAAGGTCAGCGTCAGTCCGCATTCCTCGAAGCGGAAGCACGCGAACGTGCGGCAGAAGCGGAAGCGCAGGCAACCAAAATGGTATCAGAAGCGATTGCCGCCGGTAACATTCAGGCAATTAACTACTTTGTCGCCCAGAAATATACCGATGCGCTGCAACAGATTGGTGCATCCAATAACAGTAAAGTCATCATGATGCCGCTGGAAGCCAGTAACCTGATGGGCGCTATTGGCGGTATCACCGAATTGATCAAAGACAGCAAAGATAGCCGGGGCCAATGATGGACATCGAACTGGCGATGGAGAATGCACACTGGTTCTGGCTGTCGCTCGGCGGCCTGCTGCTGGCGGCCGAAATGCTGGGCGCCGGCGGCTATCTGCTTTGGAGCGGTATTTCTGCGATACTGGTCGGTCTGCTGGTTTGGGCCATACCGTTTTCATGGCAGTGGCAAGGCATCGCCTTTTCCGTACTCACGATTATCACCGCCCTGCTCTGGTGGTACTGGTTGCGCAAGCGCACGCTCGCGCAACCACGGCAGTCGTTGAATCAACGCGGACAACAGATGGTTGGCCTGCGCACGACGCTGAGTGAACCCATTGAAGATGGCCTTGGACGGGTGCGCATCGGCGACAGTACCTGGCGAGTGGCGTCAAAACAGGATTTGACTGCCGGTACGCACGTTGAAGTGATTGCCGTTGAAGGCATTACGCTGCATGTACGTGAAGTGAAGCCTTGATCTCAGACGTTATCATCGGCGGGACGCCCTGCCTTCGTAGGGCAACACCCCGCAAGGTTATTGATTATCGGGCACTCTGCCCCGCTATCCCCCGGACACTGTTCCGCCAGTGCCAGTAAACGCTGGCGCATCGCTTTCAGATCTTCAATATGCAATTCAATTTCCTTCACTTTTTTCATCGTACGCGCTTTCACATCCGCACTGTGCCGCAAGGGATCGTTAAACAGCGCCACCAGTTCACGGCATTCATCAAGGTTAAACCCCACCTGACGCGCCTGACGCAGCAGCGTCAATTCTTCGATATGATGCGCGTTATAACTACGATAGCCATTTTCAGAACGTAGCGGCGCCGTCATCAACGCTTTCTGTTCATAAAAGCGAATCGTCTTGCTGTTAAGACCGGTTTTTTTTGCCACATCGCTGATTTTCATCATTTACCCCCTTGACCCTCCCCTTGATGGAAGGTTTAACCTGTTGATACGTCGTAAAATCAGACCGCCATCGAGCCAGAGCGCTTCCGCTGTTTCAGCTTGCCCGCTACGCTTACCCAATCTGAAAGACGACAAGATGAAGCCCGCCGTTAACCGCGGCTGAACTCACAGGAGATGAAGATTATGTCACAAACGATCGTATTGTCGTTGCAGGGTCTTACCTGCGGACATTGTGTTCAACGTGTCAAACAAACGCTGGAAACGCTGCCCGGCGTCGAACAGGCCGACGTCACGCTCGACTCCGCCAGCGTCACCGGCGATGCTGATGCTCAGGCGCTGATTAACAGTATCGAACAGGCGGGCTATCAGGCTAGCCGACAGGAGAACGCTCACCCAAAAACTGAGCCGCTGGCAGCGATCGCGCCGGAAGCGCTGCCAGCGGCACAAAACCCTCTTCCGGCCCCCCTGACCGATGACGGCGATCAGGACGACAGCGTGCAGCTTCTGCTTCAGGGCATGAGTTGCGCCAGTTGCGTTAACCGCGTTCAGCGTGCTTTATCGAATGTCGAAGGCGTGACGCAGGCGCAGGTCAATCTGGCGGAACGCAGCGCGCTGGTCAGCGGAAGCGCGCGCCATGAAGCTTTGATTGCGGCGGTCGAACAGGCGGGCTATGGCGCGGAAATCATTCAGGATGAAGAGGATCGCAGGGCCCGTCAGCAGGAAACCGCGCGGCAAAACGCACACCGCTTCCAATGGCAGGCCGCGTTGGGGCTGTCGCTGGGCGTACCGCTGATGCTCTGGGGCGTGCTGGGCGGCAGCATGATGCTGACGCCGGAAAGCCGCACGCCGTGGCTGGCGGTCGGTTCGCTGACGCTGGCCGTGATGATTTTCGCCGGAGGCCATTTTTACCGTAACGCCTGGCGTAACCTGAAAAATGGCGCCGCAACCATGGATACGCTGGTGGCGCTCGGCACCGGCGCGGCCTGGCTCTACTCCATTACCGTCAATCTGTGGCCAGAGGTGTTTCCTATGGCGGCGCGCCACCTTTATTATGAAGCCTGCGCCATGATTATCGGACTGATTAATCTCGGCCATGCTCTGGAACAACGTGCCCGCCAGCGTTCCTCACACGCGCTGGAAAAACTGTTGGACTTGACGCCGCCGAGCGCCCGCGTCGTCACGCCTGACGGAGAGAAAACCCTGCCGTTATCCGCGGTGCAGGCCGGCATGACGCTGCGGCTGGCCACCGGCGATCGCATTCCTGTCGACGGAGAAATCCGTCAAGGGGAACTGTGGGTCGATGAAGCCATGTTGACCGGCGAGCCCATTGCGCAGCACAAAACCCTTGGTGATACAGTGCGGGCCGGTACGCTGGTTGCTGATGGCGGTGCGTTATTCCGTGCGAACGCGATTGGCAACCAAACCACCTTGTCACGCATTATTCGGCTGGTCAGGCAGGCGCAGAGCAGCAAACCCGCCATCGGCCGACTGGCCGACCGCATTTCCGCCGTGTTTGTCCCGATCGTCGTCGCGATTGCCATCATCAGCGGTGCAATCTGGTATTTCGTCGGACCACCGCCGCAAATCGTCTATACGTTGATTATTGCCACTACGGTTCTGATCATCGCCTGTCCGTGCGCGCTTGGGCTGGCAACGCCGATGTCGATTATTTCCGGGGTGGGCCGCGCGGCGGAACTGGGCGTGCTGGTTCGCGATGCCGACGCGTTGCAACAGGCCAGTGAACTGGACGTTCTGGTGTTCGATAAAACCGGTACGCTCACAGAAGGTCAGCCGCACGTCGCCGATATCCAGACGTTTGGTTCGATAACCGAACAACAGGCGCTGCGCTGGGCGGCCTCGCTGGAGCAGGGCTCCCGCCACCCCTTGGCCAACGCGCTGATCGAACGGGCTGACGGGCTGTCCTTAACCACGGTTGAACAGTTCCGTACCCTGCGCGGGTTGGGCGTTAGCGGGGAAATCGGCGGCGTGACGCTGCTGCTCGGCAATCCGGCGCTGCTGAAACAGCACCGGATCGATATTGAGGCCGGAGAAACGCTGATTAATGAACAGGCCCGGCGTGGCGTGACGCCGGTGTTGCTGGCGGCGGACGGTGAGTTTGTCGCCCTGTTTTCCCTTCAGGACCCACTGCGTCAGGACAGCGTTACCGCGCTGCAACGTCTGCATCAGCAGGGTTACTCGCTGGTGATGTTGACAGGCGATAATCCGCTGACGGCCAAAACCATCGCCCAAGAAGCCGGGATCGATCAGGTCATGGCAGGCGTTCTGCCGGACGGCAAAGCCGATGCCATCAAAATGTTGCAGGCGCAGGGAAAACGCGTAGCCATGATCGGCGACGGCATTAATGATGCGCCAGCGCTGGCGCAGGCTGACGTGGGGATCGCCATGGGCGGCGGCAGCGATATCGCTATCGAAACCGCGGCCATCACGCTGATACGCCCCAGTCTGCACGGCGTTGCCGACGCGCTGGCCCTTTCCAGAGCCACGCTGGGTAATATGAAACAGAACCTGCTGGGTGCGTTCATCTATAACGCGCTCGGCATTCCGATTGCAGCGGGCGCGCTCTACCCGCTGACCGGGACGCTACTTAGTCCGGTGGTTGCCGGCGCGGCGATGGCGCTCTCATCCATTACCGTGGTCAGCAACGCCAACCGGCTATTGCGCTTCAACCCCAAAGACCGATAGCGAAACAGGCACAGCGGTATCGCTTGAATGATTCGCCTTCTGGCGTTTAGCATGGTCGTCTTCACATTTGGAGATAGGATTTATGAGGCAACTGCTGCGTAGAATAGCCACTTTCTTTGGGTTTATTTCGCCTCTGACTTACCCCTACCCCGGGATTGATGTCCGACTTGCTGACCAGCGTCAGCTCCATCTGGTTGGCAGTATTCATATGGGCAGCCCGGACATGTCGCCGCTGCCAGGGGAACTGTTGCAACAGCTACAGCATGCTACCGCCCTGATTGTCGAAGTGGACATTTCAAACACCGGTTATCCTTTTGAACAGACCGGAACCGACGCGCCGCTCGCACAGCGGCTGGGCCCTGCCGACTATCGTCAACTGCGGAAAATCTGCGAATCACTGTCCGTCAACGAAAACAGCATCGACCGTTTGCCCGCCTGGCAGACCGCACTGACGTTACAGGCGCATCAGGCGCAGCGGCTGGGGCTCAGACATGATTATGGCATTGATTATCAACTTATCACGGCGGCAAAATCTCAGGGACTCCCCATTATCGAACTTGAGGGGCTGGATGCCCAGCTCGCCCTGCTACAACAGTTGCCGCAGGGCGGGCTGTTATTGTTGGAAGATACGATTAAACACTGGCACGCCAACGCTCGCCTGCTGCAAACCATGATTGGCTGGTGGCTGGATCGCAGGCCCGGCAAACGCCTGCCCGTCATATCCGCCGCATTCAGTCATGAAATGAGCGACTTGTTGGTGAATCAGCGCAACCGCCGCTGGCAGAGACGGCTTCAGGCGCTGCCGGCCGGTCACTATGTGGTTGCCGTGGGCGCCCTGCATTTATATGGTGATGACAATCTACCGTCGCTCTTACAAGAAAAATTGAACGAAACATTGCCTAAGGATATTTGAACCATGACACCGGCAGTAAAACTACTCGAAAAAAACAAGATCGCCTTTACGCTTCATAGCTATCATCACGACAGTGAAGAAACCAACTTTGGTGAAGAGGCGGCCAGAAAACTGGGGGTGAATAAAGATCAGGTTTATAAAACACTGCTGGTTTTACTAAATGGCGATGCCAGAAATCTGGCGGTAGCCGTGACGCCGGTTGCCGGTATGCTGGATTTGAAGAAGGTGGCGCGCGCGCTGTCGGCTAAAAAAGCCGATATGGCCGATCCGGCGATCGCGCAACGGGTCACCGGCTATCTGGTGGGGGGGATCAGCCCATTGGGACAGAAAAAGCCGTTGCCGACGGTGATTGATGAACCAGCTCGCCAGTTCAGCACCATTTTTATTTCGGGCGGCAAACGCGGGCTGGATATCGAACTGGCCGCCGATGATTTGGCGCGCCTGCTGCACGCCACCTTCGCCGACATTGCCAAACACGATTGAGTAGATTATTCAGGCAGGCGCCTCCAAAAATAACCTTGCGAGGCGGTAGGTGATATTTATGCCGTCAGGCGGGCAAAAGCCTCGCGAATTTCCTGTTCAGGAAGATCCTGACCAATGAAAACCAGCACGCTTTGCCGCTCTTCGCCATCCTGCCATTCTCTGTCCCAGTCGGCGCTATACAAACGTTGAACGCCTTGAAACAGCAGGCGGCGCCCATCATCTTTAATGGCCAGAATACCTTTGTAGCGCAACAAATTATCAGAAAACCGCAATAGCAGATTTTCCATCACATCCGATACGGACGGCAGTTCCACCGGTTTATCCAGATACACCACAATCGACTGAACATTATTTTGCGCCGGGGCAATAAAGCGAAATACCGGGGTTTTCACCGCCAGCCTGTCGTTGAGAATAAAACCTTCGATATTGAACAATACGCCCAAATCTATATCGCCATGTATCACCGGATAGATCGGCGCACGGGCATTAATACGCTGGAGACGGGAAAGCAACGCCTCGTCCTCGCCCGCCACATCGGTTTTGGTTAGCAGAATCCGATCGGCGTAGCCAATCTGCGACTGGGCAATGGTAAATTGATCGAGCTGTTGCTGAGCATGGACCGCATCAACCAGCGTAATAATTCCGTCCAGTATAAAGCGCTCGCAAATCACCTCATGGGAGAAGAACGTTTGCGCCACCGGGCCGGGATCGGCCATACCGGTACATTCAATGATGACATGATCGAAATCCAGCGACCCGTTATCGACGCCGTCCAGCAGATCAAGCAGCGCGTCCGCCAGTTCATTCGCCTGACTGCAACAGATACAGCCGTTGCTCAGGGTCGTTATTTGACTTGCCCGCTCGCCAATCAACGCGTTATCGATCGGTACTTCACCAAATTCATTTTCAATCACGGCAATTTTGTAACCATGATCGGCATTAAGAATGTGGCGTAACAAGGTGGTTTTCCCCGCGCCCAGAAAGCCGGTAAGTAGGGTTACATAAAGTGGTAGAGTCATAACTGTTCCCGATTTGCTGACAGCTTATTTGTTAACAGCAGCGTATTCCGCCTTTGCCATCGCCGCCATAGCGCGCCTGCTGGCGCTCGCGGAAAAATTCTTCGTAAGTCATCATCGGTTTATCAGGATGATTGGTCTGCATATGTTGCACATAGGTATCATAATCCGGCATACCCACCAGCATACGCGCCGCCTGGCCCAAATACTTTCCTGCTTTTCCCAGATTGCCGAACATCATCACCTCCAACCGCCGCAAACAACGGTCACTATAAAAATACCCTGTATAACGTTATACATTATACAGGGTAGACATACCCGTCACCTTTTACGTTCCGGCCATGCCAGCCGTCGCCCAAAATCTGACAGGGTGAGTGACGCTTAGTGACCGGAAGAAACTTGCACGCCGCCTTCAGGAACCGGAACATAAGGCGTTTCCTGATCCGTACGCTCAGAAACGTCGCGAGCGGCCAGTGCAGCTTTAACACCGTAAGCGATAATGCTGTATACCACGACCAGGAACAGAATGCTCAAACCGGCGTTGGTGTAGTTGTTGGTGACGATATGGTTCATGTTGGCGATTTGCTGCGCGCTCAGATCCGCGCCGCCCTCGGCAATCTTGCCTTTGAACATGTTGGCCATATAGAAGAAGCCTTCCAACTGCGGATTATCGCTGAACAGTTTCAGCCCCAGCGCCCAGGTGGTGCAAATCAGCAGCCAGATAGCCGGAACCAGCGTCACCCAGATGTACCGGGTGCGTTTCATCTTAATCAGGATAACCGTACTCAATACCAGCGCCACAGCCGCCAGCATCTGGTTAGAGATACCGAACAGCGGCCACAGGCTCTTCACGCCGCCCAGCGGGTCCACAACCCCTTGATACAACAGGTAGCCCCACAGACCAACGCATCCCGCCGTACCGATCATTCCCGCCACCAGCGAGTCGGTTTTCTTCAGGAACGGCACGAAGTTGCCCAGCAGATCCTGCAACATAAAGCGGCCGGCGCGCGTCCCCGCATCCAGCGCGGTCAAAATGAACAACGCTTCAAACAAGATACCGAAGTGATACCAGAAGCCCATATCCGCGCCCGGAATGATCTGGTGGAAAACGTATGCAATACCCACCGCCAGCGTCGGTGCGCCGCCCGCGCGGTTCAGCACAGAAGGTTCGCCAATGTCTTTCGCCGTTTGCAGAATCTGGTCAGGCGAAATCACAAATCCCCAGGAACTGACCACCGCCGCCGCCTGCGCGGAAACATCTTGCAATTGCGACAGAATCATCGGCGCATCGGCCGTACCCAGCCTATGCAGATCCGGCATGGTGATCCCCAACGCCGCAGGCGGGGTGTTCATCGCGAAGTAGAGGCCCGGTTCGATAATAGAGGCCGCAACCAGCGCCATTACCGCGACGAAGGACTCCATCAGCATCGCGCCGTAACCAATAAAACGCGCGTCCGTTTCGTTAGCCAGCAGCTTCGGCGTGGTGCCGGAGGAGATCAATGCGTGGAAGCCGGACACCGCACCGCAGGCAATGGTGATAAACAGGAATGGGAACAGCGTGCCTTTCCACACCGGACCGGTGCCGTCGACAAACTGCGTCACCGCCGGCATTTTCAGGTCAGGATTCAGGATCACAATGCCAATCGCCAGACCGACGATAACCCCGATTTTCAAGAATGTTGCCAGATAGTCACGCGGCGCCAGAATCAACCATACCGGCAGCAGGGCGGAAACAAAGGCGTAACCAATCAGCGTAAAGGTGATAGTGGTGTCCTTGAAGGTCAGCGCCGGTCCCCAGTACGGGTCACTCGCCACCACGCCGCCAAACCAGATCGATAGCACCAGCAGCACGATGCCGATAACCGAAACCTCGCCTACGCGACCCGGTCGGATAAA
The DNA here is from genome assembly GCF_005484945.1 of Brenneria rubrifaciens. Lineage (NCBI taxonomy): Bacteria > Pseudomonadati > Pseudomonadota > Gammaproteobacteria > Enterobacterales > Pectobacteriaceae > Brenneria > Brenneria rubrifaciens. The sequence continues at coordinate 1,045,170 of NZ_CP034035.1, read as the reverse complement.
GCGCATGTAAATGCCCATAAACAGCGCGATCGGCACCGTTGAGCACACGGTAAATACCCCCCACGGGCTCTCCGCCAGCGCTTTGACCACGATCAGCGCCAGTACCGCCAGAATAATGATCATGATAAGGAAGCAGCCAAACAGCGCGATCGTGCCAGGTATCGGCCCCAGCTCTTTCTTGACGATTTCGCCCAACGACGCGCCATTACGACGAGTCGAAATGAACAGCACCATGAAATCCTGAACGGCGCCGGCCAGCACCACGCCGCCCAGCAGCCATAAGGTGCCGGGCAGATAGCCGATCTGTGCGGCCAGCACCGGTCCTACCAACGGCCCCGCGCCTGCGATAGCGGCAAAGTGGTGTCCGAACAGGACGTTACGGTTGGTCGGCACATAGTTTAGGCCGTCATTGTTTACAACGGCAGGCGTCGCTCTTGTCGAGTCCAACTGCATGACTTTCTGCGCGATATACAAGCTGTAATATCGGTAAGCCACAAGGTAGACGGCGACAGAAGCGACAATAATCCATAACGCACTAACATGCTCGCCGCGGCGTAGTGCGACTACGCCGAGACAGGCAGCCCCGATGACCCCGAGGATCATCCAGGGGATGTGTTTAAGAATGGCACTGCTCTTCATAAGACATCCTTCAATTAGAAATCGAAATTGTTTGATTTTACTCGCTGTGAAAAGGTAAACCCTGGTGTGGCTTTGTGCGATAACGCGTGTTATCGCACGTTTCTGTTTTGCATAAGGAAAATAATAGCGGACATTACGGCATCGCGTGCGCGCCCGCGGCAGGTATTTGGGTGGACGGCAGTATAGCGAGCTAAGCGGTTAAAATTACCCTGTGAGTGGTCGCCAGAAGAAATCCCCCCGTGTGGCCGTCGCGCTCAGCGCCGTGAGAGATTCAGTTACGGCGTTAATAACGCGTTGAGAAAATATTCGCGGATAGCCAGCGTCGCGGTGATGTGATTGTCTGTAAGCGGCGCCGTCATCGCATCCTCCGCGCTACGCAGAATGGAATAGGCGTGATGCAGAAAATAATTGCCGTTTTCGATCATCGTTATGCGCGGTTCCGTGGACTAGTGACAGAGAACCCCACGAAAAAACGTGGGGTTCGTCAGCAATCTGAGACAGACCGTATCACCTGCGGTCTGTCTTGGTTCAGCGCCTATTTATAAACCATCTCGCCTTTAGGCTCATAGGCCGCCGCATCCAGCGGCGAGTGTTTTCCGATGTATTGTTTTAAAACTTCAGCATCGATAAAACCCGTATTCACATAGCCAGGCAGATTATCAATACGCGGATAGTCATCCCCACCCGTGGCGTTAAAACTCAGCGTGGACATGCGATAGACTTTGTCCGCGTCCAACGGTTCACCTTTAATTTTAATGTCCTGCACACCCTCTCCATCCGCAATCAGGCTGACGTTAAGGAACTGCGCATACGCCCCGGAATCGACCTGTTTATTGGCGACCACGGCCAGATATTTTTCCACTTCGCTGCCTGTCATATCCACATAAACCAGCGTGTTGGCAAAAGGCTGCACTTGCAGCACATTTTTATAGGTAATGTCGCCGGATTCAATGGAATCACGCACGCCGCCGCCGCTCATTACCGCAAAGTCCGCGTTCGCGCGTTCAAGCTGGGCCGACAACAGCACCCGCGCCAGATTGGTCTGGCGAAAACGCACCTGACTGCGATCCCCTTCCAGTTTCCCGTTGACGCTGCCGACTTTCACATCTAATTGTGCGTGACCTTTTTCCTGGAACGGGGTCAGCATTTTCAGCACCGCCGGGTCCTGTGCGATTTCCTGTGTGTAGTAAACGCGTTCACTTTTGCCGTCTGCTTCCTCAACATTCTTCTTGAGGTTGACCGGAATAAGCCGGTAGCGCGCCAGTTTCAATTCGCCATTACGGAAAGTGAAATCCGCGCGTCCGACATACTTACCCCATTCATGCGCCTGAACAATCCAGGTGCCGTTTTGACGATCCGGGGCGCAAGGCGTGCCCGGCACGTAATCCACCTGTTTTTTATTTTTGCCGGCCATGCAAACCGGGTCTTGCGAATGCCCGCCGACAATCATGTCCAGATAGCCCGCCGGCAGGCTACGCGCCATTTCGACATCGCCCGGCGCGTTTGAGCCGTGTCTACCGTCGTCATAATGGCCCATGTGCGTCGCCGCAATGATCACATCCGGTTTTTCCGTCTTGCGCAATTGCTCTACCACCAGCCTGGCTTCGGTAGCCGGCTTACGGAATTCGATATCCGATAAATACTCAGGATTGCCCAGTTTGGCGGTATCGTCGGTTGTCAGGCCGATAACGGCAACTTTCACGCCCTTTTCATCAAACAGGGAATAAGGCTTGAACAGCCGTTTATTCGTGCTGGTTTGATAAACGTTGGCGGAAAGCAGCGGAAATTTCGCCCACTTTTCCTGCTGACGCAGCACCGAAAGCGGGTTGTCAAACTCATGATTACCCAGCGCCATCGCGTCGTAGCCCACCATGCTCATGCCACGAAAATCAGGCTCGGCATCCTGTAAATCTGATTCAGGCACGCCGGTGTTGATATCACCGCCGGATAGCAACAAAACGCTACCGCCCTGGCTGGCGACTTCCTGTCGAATTTGATCGACCAATGTTTTTTGTGCCGCCAGACCATACTCACCATACTTATTTTGCCAGAAGTGACCGTGGTGATCGTTTGTATGCAATATCGTGATGGCATAGGTTTTGTCTTTTTCCCAAGCCATTGCGTACGCAGAGGTCAGCGCCAGCGATGCCGCAACCGCGCAGCCCAGTATTTTTACTGAAAAATGCATGATTAAACTCCGTTTATTTTAAATACCCAATTCATGTGGATAGAAAAATCTCGCTAATCAGGCTAGCACAGAGAGATGAACAATACTTGTCATTACCCGCCAAAGCAGCGGCAGGCATTCTCCAATAGAGGTTTCTCACTAGGTACACTCACCCGCCCTTCCAGTGGTCAGCTCTGGCGGATTATCTTCGTGCTGCCATGAATTTTGCCTAATATGGATGGTTCATCGGAATAATCCTTTTTCATGCTCTTTATTCCCTCTTTTCCCTCGATTCCAACCCGCAGATGGCATGACTTTATCGGGCTCACGGAAAAAACAGTAGGGAAATCCACTAAGAAACCGGCTTTATAAAAATAATTACACATGATTATCAATGCTTATCAGGAGAAACCCTATATAAATCTGTGTTACACTATGATTATCTTTATAAACTAACATTTTTCACAAAAAACCATTTTTACCCAAGCAAGTTTTCGCTATATACAATAGAATTTAAATATTGCCGAAATTGCTGGCTTTACCGCCAGACAAAATAAACGAATTTCACTGGCCTGATACCGTCAGGGAATTTCGGTGGGAGTGAAGCCATTCGCCACGCCCTCACCGAATTTTGGCCGCGCCGCCAGCTCAGAAGGGTCAGAAGAAGTCTGCTCATTCACGTTTCACCTCATGGCACAAGGAGTCGGGATGCATGCTGCAACACCTCTAATTTCTACTATTGCCGGAGGGCTGGTACTTGCCTTCCTCCTCGGTATCCTGGCTAACCGCCTGCGCATCTCCCCCCTTGTTGGCTATCTTGTCGCCGGTGTGCTTGTCGGGCCGTTTACGCCCGGATTTGTCGCTGATACCTCGCTGGCGCCGGAATTGGCTGAGTTAGGCGTCATCCTTTTGATGTTTGGCGTCGGTTTACACTTCTCCCTAAAAGATCTGATGGCGGTGAAATCCATCGCCATTCCCGGCGCCATCGCTCAAATCGTCGTGGCTACGCTGCTTGGCATGGGGCTTTCCGCCATGCTTGGCTGGAACCTGGCAAGCGGTCTGGTTTTCGGGCTGTGTCTTTCCACCGCCAGTACCGTTGTTCTGCTACGAGCGCTGGAAGAACGACAACTGATTGACAGTCAACGCGGTCAAATCGCCATCGGCTGGCTGATTGTCGAAGATCTGGCCATGGTGCTGACGCTGGTGCTGCTGCCGGCATTTAGTGACATGATTGGCGCGGAACATGCCGATACCGGCAAGCTATTACGCGATTTGGCCTGGACCATCGGCAAGGTCATCGCCTTTATCACCCTGATGATCGTTGTAGGTCGGCGTCTGGTTCCTTGGGTGCTGGCGAAAAGCGCCAGCACCGGCTCCCGCGAATTGTTCACGCTGGCAGTGCTTGCCATGGCGCTGGGTATCGCTTTCGGCGCGGTGAAACTGTTCGATGTTTCCTTTGCCCTGGGCGCATTCTTCGCAGGCGTAGTGCTAAATGAATCCGAACTCAGCCAGCGAGCGGCACACGATACGCTGCCTCTGCGTGATGCCTTCGCGGTTCTGTTCTTTGTTTCCGTCGGAATGCTGTTCGACCCGATGATTCTTATCAATGAGCCGATATCCGTCCTGGTTACCCTGGCGATCATTGTGTTCGGCAAGTCCGCGGCGGCCTTTATTCTGGTTCGGCTATTTGGTCACTCCAAGCGCACAGCCTTGACCATTTCCGCCAGTCTGGCGCAAATCGGCGAATTCGCCTTTATTCTTGCCGGTCTTGGCATCGCCCTTGGTCTGATGTCTGAAGAAGGACGCAGTCTGGTGCTGGCCGGCGCCATCCTCTCGATCATGATCAACCCGCTGATTTTTGCCCTGCTTGAACGCTATCTGACGAAAAATGAAACCATTGAAGAGCAGATCGTGGAAGAAGCGATTGAGGAGGAGAAGCAGATTCCCGTCGATTTAAGCAACCACGCGCTGCTGGTCGGCTACGGTCGCGTAGGCAGTCTGATTGGCGCTAAACTGCATCAGGCTGGCGTTCCAGTGGTTGTGGTTGAGAACTCTCGTTCACGTGTCGATGCTCTGCGAGAGCAGGGTATCAAAGCGGTCCTCGGTAACGCCACTAAACCCGAAATCATGGAAATCGCTCGTCTGGACTGTGCCCGCTGGCTGTTGCTCACCATTCCCAACGGATATGAAGCCGGGGAAATTGTGGCGGCGGCACGGGAAAAACGCGCAGATCTGGAGATCATCGCTCGTGCGCATTATGACGATGAAGTCAGCTACATCACGGAGCACGGCGCCAATCAGGTCATTATGGGTGAACGTGAAATAGCCAATAGCATGATCTCGCTGCTCCAATTGGATGAAGAACCCTCGCCACCGGCGCAATGTCCTATCTGATTTCAGATAGAAATGACGGTTTAAAACCCCTTATCACGACAAGGCGGGGAAATCCCCGCCTTGATTTTACGGTTACCGCCCGTCACCTAATCCGCTTTCGTGACTAATTGCTCCAGCAGGTCTATGTGCAGCGGGTCGTCATTCAACGCGGGGATGTAGTTAAATGCTTCACCACCCGCATGCAAGAATATCTCCCGGTTCTGCTCCTGAATCTCCTCCAGCGTTTCCAGACAGTCTGCGGCAAACCCCGGACACATAATTTGAATACGTTTAACCCCCTGTGAAGGTAACGCCTGCATCGTTTCATCCGTATAAGGCGTCAGCCAGGGCTCGCGTCCGAAACGCGACTGGAAGGTCATCATCACCTTTTCTTCAGGCAATCCCAGTGCCGCAATCAACGCGTTGGTAGTCGCGCGGCAACGCAGTGGGTAATCATCGCCTTCGTCGGCATAACGCTGCGGGATACCGTGAAACGAGAGGATCAGTCGGTCTGGTTCACCATGTTCGGCAAAAGCCTGATCAACTCGATATTTCAATGCGGCGATATAGGCGGCGTGTTCGGCGTAATCACGAATAAAGCGGATGGCGGGCAGTTGCCGATAGCCGCGTAATTGCGTCGCCAGTCCATCCCAGACGGCCGCCGTGGTCGAACAGGAATACTGAGGATACATTGGTATCACCACCAACTGCGTGACCCCCTGCGCTAACAGTTTATCCAGCGCGGAATGCAGGCTAGGCGATCCATAGCTCATCCCCAACGCTACAGGGATATCAAGCATACGGGCTGCCAGCGCCTGCTGCTGTCGGCGGCTTATCACCAGCAGCGGCGAGCCCCCCTCCATCCAGACGGACTGATAGAGCTTTGCCACTCGCGGAGAGCGAAAAGGCAAAATGACGCCACGCAACAGCGGCCACCATAGCAGCCGGGGCGTGTCCACGACTCGCCTATCGCTCAGGAATTCGGCCAGATAGCGCTTCACCGCCTGTGGTGTTGGAGCATCAGGTGTTCCTAAATTCACCATCAGCACACCGGGTTTCTCTTCTCTTATCAAAGCCTTCCCCTTATGGATCCGTCAGTTCTCAGGTTGCAGGCGCGTTGGCTTCTTGCGTCCTGAAATGTATTGAGTATAGACAAGCGAGCTCTCCAGCCAGCCTATGCTTAACATCAGAAAGTCTATTGTAGCGAAAAAAAGGCAAACAAATACGCGTGGATAACAGGGTTAAAACCGATGTTATCAATAGAGGAAAGCGAACGAGATAGCACGGCAACAGCTCGCAGATTGGCGGCATAAAAAATGCCAGGCGGTCGTCTGGCATCAGAGGTATTGACAAGATATCGCTATCGCCGGGGGGGATCAGCCCAGAATCGCTTCCAGTTCAGCGCGAACTTCCGCAACACTGCGCGTTCCTTCCACTTTGAAATAACGGGTATTCCCCGCATCAGCTTCTTTCTGATAGTAAGCCACCAGCGGCGCAGTTTGCTGATGATATTCCACCAGACGTTTACGCACGGTTTCTTCCTGATCGTCTTTACGCGTCGTCAGTTCCTCGCCGGTTAGGTCATCCTTTCCTTCAATTTTAGGCGGATTGAATTTCACATGATAAACACGACCAGACGCAGCGTGCACGCGACGACCAACAATACGATCGACAATCAGTTCATCCGGCACATCAAACTCGATCACATAATCCACATTGATGCCAGCGTCTTTCATGGCATCTGCCTGCGGGATGGTACGCGGGAAGCCATCCAGCAGAAAACCGTTACGGCAATCATCTTGGGCGATACGTTCTTTAACCAGGGCAATAACCAATTCATCTGTCACCAGTTTACCGGCGTCCATGATTTCTTTAGCCTGCTTACCCAGTTCAGTACCGGCTTTTACCGCAGCACGCAGCATATCACCCGTAGAAATCTGCGGAATTCCATATTTTTCCATGATGAATTGGGCCTGAGTACCTTTGCCTGCGCCCGGAGCGCCCAGCAGAATAATACGCATTGCGTAAATCCCCTTGCTATATAGTATTTATAAAAAAAATTTGAAAGCCATAAACCATACCATTCCAGGCGCGGTTCCTCAAGGAACGGACTCGCTTCAGCAAGCTATCGGCAGGTGAAAAGCTTTGCAGACCTCAGGGTGGGGCAGCCATTAACAGTGAGTATAGACGAATAGAGAATAATCGATGAGGTAAAGACAAGCGAAGATCAGGTCAGACGCGGCCACGAAAACCGGCATTACGTCAACCCGATAAGCTGCGTTTTGAGACCCCGGCGGAACCGGGGTCCCGGAGACATCAAACCGTCAGCAACTGGTTCATGCGACGGATAAACAGGTTAGGATCTTCCAGCGTGCCGCGCTCTGCCAGTAAAGCCTGATCGAACAACAACTCTACCCACTCGGCAAACCCGGCTTCATCACTGACATCGGCAGCGCGTTTAACCAGCGCGTGCTCCGGGTTCAGTTCAAAAATGTATTTCACTTCCGGCGCCTGCTGTCCGGCAGCGGCAAACAGTTTTGCCATCTGCGTGCTCATCTCGTTGGCGTCAGTGACCACAATCGCCGGGGTGTCCGTGAGACGATGCGTCAGACGAACGTCTTTCACGCGTTCACCCAGCAGGGTTTTCACACGATCGATAAAAGGCTCCAGCGCTTTTCCCGCTTCTTTCTGCGCATCGTTTTCTTCATCCGCCAGCTTATCCAGGGCTTCATCCGCCTTGCTGACAGACTGGAACGACTTGCCGTCGAACTCGGTCAGGTAGCTCATCATCCATTCGTCGATACGATCGGAAAGCAGCAGCACTTCAATACCTTTCTTGCGGAACAGTTCCAGATGCGGACTGCTCTTCGCGGCGGCATAGCTGTCAGCCGTGATGTAATAGATTTTATCCTGACCTTCAACCATTCGACCAACATACTCTTCCAGCGACACCGTCTGTGCAGAACTGTCGGATTGCGTTGTGGCGAAGCGCAACAGTTTAGCGATCGCTTCACGGTTGCCGCCGTCTTCAGCCGGGCCTTCCTTCAGCACCAAACCGAACTGTTGCCAGAAGGTTTGATATTTTTCAGCATCATCTTTCGCCAGTTTATCCAGCATCTGTAATACGCGTTTGGTCAGCGCGTTACGCAGATTCTGAGTGACGCGGCTGTCCTGTAGAATTTCGCGGGAAACGTTGAGCGGTAAATCATTGGAATCAATCAGGCCGCGCACGAAGCGCAGATAATTCGGCATAAACTGCTCGGCGTCGTCCATGATGAATACGCGCTGAACATACAGCTTCAAGCCGTGTTTGTGGTCGCGGTTCCACATGTCCCACGGCGCACGGGAAGGGATATACAGCAGGCTGGTGTACTCCTGCTTACCTTCCACGCGGTTGTGGCTCCAGCTCAGCGGGTCGGTAAAATCGTGGGCGATGTGCTTGTAGAACTCGTTATATTCTTCATCACTGATCTCAGATCTGCTACGCGTCCACAGCGCCTGTGCCTTGTTGATCTTTTCCCAGCTAACGGTTGATTCGCCGCCTTCTTCACTTTCCGTACGGGACTCAATCTCAACCGGCAGCGCAATGTGGTCGGAGTATTTACTGATGATGGAGCGTACACGCCAGTCATCCAGGAATTCGTCCTCACCTTCACGCAGATGCAAAGTAATTTCCGTACCGCGGTCGTCTTTGGTGATGTCGGCGATGGTGTAATCGCCCTCGCCCGCCGATTCCCAGTACACCGACTGATCGGCTGCCGCACCTGCCGCACGGGTGCGCACCGTAACTTTATCCGCCACGATAAAGGCGGAATAGAAACCAACACCAAACTGACCAATCAACTGGCTGTCTTTAACCTGATCGGACCCCATCGACTCCAGAAAGGCTTTTGTACCGGATTTGGCGATCGTTCCCAGATTATCAATCACCTCTTCACGGCTCATACCGATACCGTTATCAGATATCGTCAGCGTTCGTTTTTCTCTATCGGTGGAAACGCGTACGCGCAACTCACCGTCTCCGGCATACAGATCAGGGTTGGACAGCGCACGGAAACGTAATTTATCCGCCGCATCAGACGCGTTGGAGATCAGTTCACGCAGAAAGATTTCTTTGTTGGAGTAGAGTGAATGGATCATTAAATGCAGCAGTTGCTTTACTTCCGACTGGAACCCACGTGTTTCTTGGCCTTTCATACTCATTGTTGCTTACCTCAATCCTAATATTATTCAGGCTGATGACGATGAGCATGAGATGGGGATAAGCCACGATAATTTCAAGGGCAAGCGAAAAGAAGCGATAAACCGGTTGTCAGGTATAGCGCGCCGACAGCCGGTCAGGGGGTTAAAATCTGAAGGGCTGGCGCCCGGCAAGCGAGTGGGAAAGCGTGGTGCCATCCACCATTTCCAGCTCGCCCCCGACGGGGACGCCGTGCGCGATGCGGCTGGCCATCACACCGTATTGGGCGCACAGCTCAGCAATATAGTTAGCCGTGGCTTCGCCTTCCACCGTCGGATTGGTGGCCAGAATGATCTCGCTGATCGATTCGCTTTGCAGGCGCTCTTCCAGTCGCCCCAGACCAATATCATCCGGGCCAATCCCGTCGAGCGGCGATAAATGCCCCATCAGCACAAAATAACGTCCGGCAAACTGCCCGGTCTGTTCGATGGCATGTATATCCGCCGGGCTTTCCACGACGCAAATCTGACCATTTTGCTGACGTCGCGGGTTCGAGCAAATGGTGCACACATCCTGTTCAGTGAATGTGCGGCAATCGGCACAGTGGCCGATTTCCGACATGGCGCGGGTCAGCGCCTGCGCCATGCGCATGCCCCCGCTACGATTACGCTGCAACAGATGAAACGCCATACGTTGCGCCGACTTCGGCCCAACGCCCGGCAAACAGCGCAACGCCTCCATCAGTGCTTCAAGAAGCGGACTGGTTTGCATCAGAACGGCATCTTAAAGCCTGGCGGCAATTGCATCCCGCTGGAAACAGAAGCCATTTTTTCTTTCTGTGTTTCGGCGATACGACGGGCTGCATCGTTGAATGCCGCCGCGATCAAATCTTCCAGCATTTCTTTATCGTCTTCCATCAGGCTGGGATCGATCTCAACACGACGGCAATTATGCGCACCATTAATCGTGATCTTCACCAGACCCGCGCCCGATTCTCCAGTGACTTCCAGATTCGCAATCTCTTCCTGCATCTGCTGCATTTTTTCCTGCATCTGCTGGGCCTGTTTCATCAGATTGCCAATTCCACCTTTACCAAACATAGTTTTCTCTCTATCACTTCGGGCTGCGCACTCGCAGCGGTTAAACAGGGCGGATACTTTCTTCGTCCAGTTCCGCATCAAAGAAACGCCGCAGCGTTTGGATCGTATTATCCGTAAGAATAGAATGGCGCGCCTGCGCCAGCTTTTCCTCATAAATCGCCTGACGCCACTCCAGCGGCGTCAGCACCGCAGGATTATCATCTTCCGTGACCAACAGTTCTATCTGATGACCATAGTGTGCCGTCAGCGCTTCCGTCAGCGTTTCCTGCGCCGCTGGCGAATTCAGGTGACGCTGAGATGAACGCAGATGCAGATGTATTTTACCTGCTTCGGAAATTTCCCTGAATGCATTTAATGCCAGTTGTTGTACCAGTTTTGGTAACGCCAGGCGATTAATTTCCGCCGCCCACTTGTCACGCGACAGTGATTCTTCCGTCAGACGCGCCGCCAACTCAGGCGTTTTTTCATGCTCCAGCGCCGACCGCAACGCTTTCGGCGTGGTGACATCCGCTTTTACGTCCTCAGCTTTGTTCTGCGCCCGCCAGCGATAAGCTTCCGGCTTTTTGCCGACGACAGAAGACGGTTTTTTTTCATTTTGCCGTTGTATGCTGCGCTCGGTCACCGAGGCTAACCGCTCAAGCGCCGAGGTCGCCGGCCGCGTTTTCTCTAACGCTGCCGGTTCAGCCTTTTTTGGCGGGGTTGTCCCCCGCTTGCGCAAAAGCTGGCTACGCGCCTGGAGCAGTTGCGAGGTGGCATCAGAAAGTCCGCTGTCAACATGGCTATCTGGCTCTGTGGTCGACGCAGATGCCGCATACCCGGTCGCCGCAGAGGGTTCTGGTGCATAGTCGGCGGGCGGTACAGGTATATCCGCCGGATAAGAGGACACGGACGTATTATCCTGTGACGCATTGCTCTGAGGCACGGAGCTATTACCGGTCGGCGCCGGGGATGGTGGATCTGATGGCCTTGTATTTTCGCGGCGTGCGGTCACGGTTGGTGGAATCGGCGCTTCGATTATCTGTTGCGGATGGAATGCCAGCGCCCGCAATAACGTCATTTCCACGCCCATGCGACGATCCGGCGCATAAGGCAGTTCTTTGCGTCCAATCAGCAGCGTCTGGTAGTAGAGCTGCACATCCGCAGGCGGCAAGGTTCGCGCCAAATCCCGCAAACGAGCTTCAACTGCTGCGTAATCGGGGCTCAGTGCGGTCGGCAACAGTTGCACCATCGCAATGCGATGCAGCAACGTCAGGGTTTCCACCAGCAGCGCTTCCCAGTCAACACCTCGCGCCGCCGCCTGATCGAGCAGGGACATGACATGCGCGCCATCGGCATGCACCAGTGCTTCGACAATCGCCAACGGCTGCTCGTCATCCAGCGTTCCCAGCATCCGACTAACGGATTCTGTCGTCACCTGACCTTGTCCCATGGCAATCGCCTGATCAGTCAGGCTCAACGCATCACGCAGGCTGCCATCGGCGGCTCGCGCCAGCAATTGTAACGCCCGAGGCTCACTTGCCAGTTGTTCCGCCTGCAACACCAATTCCAGATGCGCCCGGATCTGTTCCACATCCAGCGCTTTCAAATGGAATTGCAGGCAGCGTGACAAAATTGTCACAGGCAGCTTTTGCGGATCGGTAGTGGCCAGCAGGAATTTGACGTGCGGCGGCGGCTCTTCAAGCGTTTTCAACAGCGCGTTGAAACTGTGCCGGGACAACATATGGACTTCATCGATCAGGTACACCTTGAAGCGTCCGCGCGCTGGCGCATACTGCACGTTATCCAGAAGTTCGCGGGTGTCTTCAACCTTGGTGCGGGAAGCAGCATCGATTTCGATTAAATCGACAAAACGACCCTGCTCGATTTCACGGCAGTTCTCACATTGTCCACACGGGGTCGCGGTTACGCCCTGCTCGCAGTTCAGCCCTTTCGCCAGTAAACGCGCGATAGTGGTTTTCCCAACGCCGCGCGTACCGGAAAACAAATAGGCATGATGAATTCTGCCTAAAGAAAGCCCATTGGCCAACGCGGTCAGGACATGCTCCTGGCCGACGACATTGGCAAAAGTTTGGGGTCGCCACTTACGGGCAAGAACCTGATAGCTCATCAATATCGCAACAGTTGAGTTATTGAGGAGGTCATGCTAACACAGCCGCGCCGTTAACGGCGAGGCCGATATAATCAATGTCCGGGGAAGTCAACCAGGCTGTAGCATTTCACGCCCATCGCTTCCAGACGCTGCTTACCGCCCAGATCGAACAGGTTGATCACAAAGGCGGCGTGGATGACGTTGCCACCCAAACGGCGGACCAGTTTCACCGTTGCTTCAATCGTTCCGCCAGTCGCCAGCAGATCGTCTATAACCAATACGTTATCTGTCGCACTGATGGCATCTGCGTGAATTTCCAGCATGTCAAAACCGTACTCCAGTTCGTAGCTCTCGTTGATCGTCGGACGGGGTAATTTACCTGGTTTGCGAACAGGAACAAATCCGACGCCCAAAGCCAACGCCACTGGCGCGCCAAACAGAAAACCTCGCGCTTCCGTTCCCACGACTTTGGTTATACCGGCTCCGCGGTAGCGATCGGCCAGCATCTCAATGCTGGCAGCATAGGCTGCGGGTTCTTCCAGCAGGCTGGTGATATCACGGAACAGAATCCCCGTTTTCGGATAGTCGGGAATGCTTTTGATACTGTTTTTAATCAATTCTGGCTGCTGTGCTGTCATCATATCTGTGCCTGATAAAACGTTCTGATCATACTAATACCGGTCCACACTCCTTTGCGCCCCTCATCTTTCTTTCGATGAAATGGCAAAGTTGCTGCAAAAAAAGGAAATGGCGGCCCGCGCCCGAAAACGGTCAAATCTAGTCAAACTGGCAAATAAAAGCAACCTTCCGAACTGCGTTAAAAATTTCTCCCGGAAATTTTTTGTTGTTCCGGGTCAATAACCGGCAAACGCAGCATAAAGGTCAGCAAAATTACCAGAATCACCAGTAGCAAGACTCTTACCCAATTCAGTTTAACCAGCCACAGCGAGAGCGCAAACGTCAATAAAATAACGGCAACCGCCTTCCATTTTGCTCCCGGCGGTAACGCCCGGTATTTCTGCCAATGACGCAAATAACCGCCGAACCACGAACGGTGAAGAAGCCAATAATGAAAGCGCGGCGACGAACGGGCAAAACACCACGCCGCCAATAATAGAAACGGCGTGGTCGGTAATAAGGGCAGCACAACGCCAAGCGTTGCCAACACCACCGCGATCCACCCCAGTATTATCAGCGCCACACGATACATATTCACCCTTTTATTCTAAACATCCGCTATGACAATCACACTTTAACACCAACTTTTGCTGCTGGTTAGTTAAGATATCCTCATTCCGGTTAATGGCAGCGACTTGTACCGACCTATCATTGCAGGCAAGCTGTGGACTATTCGTCTGGCCCAGGGGACTTATGTGAATACTCATGAATTGCTGCGGATTCTAGAACAACAACTTGCAACGCTGGCGAGAGAAATCGAGCCAATAGCGGATAAACCCGTTGCGCAGTCGCGTTTTGATCGTCAGTTATTCAGCAGCTATAGCACACGCCTGAGAGATTATTTCGCGGAAGTCAGCCAGAATTTACATCTAATCCGGCAACTGGCGGTCGAACAGCACACGGATCGGGTCGGCTTCATGGCTGAAAAACTGGTTAGGCAAATTACCGCACTTCAACGCGAGTTGGCTACTCAGGCTTTACGGCATCAGGAACAGCCGATGGTAACGACCGCGGATGACCTCTATCATAAACTGGTGGAGCATCAAGGTTACGAACGCCGCCTGCGCTCGATGATCCAGGACAGAGAAAGCCAATTAAGTACACAACCGCTATTCAGTGAACAGCAGCGGTTGCAAAAAGAACTGGCTGCGCTGGAGGGTCGGTTATCACGCTGTAGGCAGGCGCTCTCCCGGCTGGAGCGTTTAATAGAACGTAATGAACAAGGGCTGTAATCTGTGAATTACAGGGTCTTTCTGCTATATCTGAAATAACCAATGCTGAATACGGAGGTGAATTCGTCATGTCGCTGGAAAATGCCACCCCGGAGATCAAATTGGCCGTCGATCTGATCATGTTATTGGAAGAGAATCAAATCGAACCGCAGCTTGCACTGGACGCACTTGAAATTGTTCGTAAAGACTTTCAAAAGAAAGCGCGGCAGGAAGAAAAAATTACCGAAATGTAGTCCGCCATAAGATAAGGCAGGGACAAACGCACACTATAGCGGCCTACCGACATAAACAACCTATTATCTCAGTACCGTTTGTTCAAACCGGCTGGCGCAGCGCGGTACTGAAGCGAAGCATGTCAATAAATGCGTCTGTCAGCGCCGGCGCATCCTGCTCAAGATCGAAACTTTCGGGCATGAACAACCAGTTATCCATAATACCTGAGAAATAAGCGCGCATAGCGACGGCGGCACGGCGAGGATGAATATCCGTTGGCAGCGTTCCCACACGAATACACTCAGTCAGGCTGTCTTCAATATCGATATAACAGGAGAGGTAAAGCGCCTTGCGTGCGTTATAAGATTGTAATATTTCGCCGACAAACTCACATTTATGAAAGACAATCTCCATTATTGAACGCCACAGGGGATCATTAACGGTTAAACGCAACATATGAATCAATAATTCACGCATAGCCCGGAGTGGATCATCGGGGAATTTTGTCTGATACTCTATCTCAAAATCTCTGATTCTTGACTCTGCCAGAGCCCATATTTCATCAAATAATTCAGCTTTATTTTTAAAATGCCAGTAAATAGCACCCCGGGTCACGCCAGCGGCAGTCGCGATATCGGATAGTGATGTAGCGGACACACCATGCTCTGAGAACACTCTCAACGCTGCATCTAATATCTGTTGTCGGGTTTCCTGGGCTTGTTGTTTGGTTTTTCGTGCCATATCGCTGTATTTGAAGGAATGTGTGATTTACATACATTCTAGTATGTATGTAACATAGCATGAACATAAAACTATCGCAGCAATGGGTTTTAAGCTTGTGATCCATTGGTCAATTTCAAATCGGACACTTGAGGTTTATCTATGAACAAAAACAGAGGGCTAACGCCTCTGGCGGCAGTTCTGATGCTTTCTGGCGGCTTAATTCTCGCAGGATGTGATAACAGTGAAAATCAGCAAGCTGGTGCGCAACAGCAGGCTCCTGAAGTGGGTATTGTGACATTGAAAACGCAGTCATTGAATGTCACGACTGAGTTGCCTGGCCGTACAAACGCTTACCGCATTGCAGAAGTCCGTCCTCAGGTCGGCGGTATTATTCTGAAACGCAACTTTGTCGAAGGGAGTGACGTTCAGGCTGGCGTATCGTTATATCAGATCGATCCCGCGACGTATGAAGCCGATTATAACAGTGCCAAAGGCTCATTAGCACAGGCGCAGGCCAGTGCCGAAATTGCTCGTTTAACCGTTAATCGTTACAAACCACTACTGGGAACCAATTACATCAGTAAACAGGATTACGACCAGGCTGTTGCAACATCCCGCCAAGCCGATGCCACCGTTCAGGCTGCGAAGGCGACGGTAGATACGGCGAAAATCAATCTCGCCTATACCAAAGTGAGTGCGCCAATATCCGGTCGCACAGGTAAATCAACGGTAACAGAAGGGGCGCTGGTTTCTACCGGTCAAACCACCGCGTTAACCACCGTACAACAACTTGATCCGATTTATGTGGATGTTACACAATCCAGTAATGATTTTCTGCAGCTAAAAAAAGATCTGAACAACGGCACGCTAAAACAGGTTGAAGGTAAAGCGACCGTTCGTCTGCTGCTGGAAAATGGCTCAGAATATGCTCATCCCGGCACGCTGGAGTTTTCCGATGTGACCGTCGATGAAACTACAGGCTCCATCACCTTACGGGCCATTTTCCCTAACCCTCAACACGACCTTCTTCCCGGTATGTTTGTACGCGCGCGTCTTGAAGCCGGCGTGAACAATAACGCGCTGTTGGTTCCCCAACAGGGAATTACCCGCGATCCCCGCGGTGAAGCAACGGCGCTGGTAGTCGGTGAAGGCGACAAAGTTGAGACACGCACGCTCACCACTTCCAAGGCAATTGGCGATAAATGGCTGGTTACCGACGGTTTAAAAGATGGCGATCGCGTTATTGTGACGGGCCTGCAAAAAATCAGACCCGGCGTGCAAGTGAAGGCAAAAGAAGTCGCTCAAGCTAACGAGCAGCCGCAGAATGCATCGGCTGAACCCGCGAAGTCTTAACAGGAGCCGGTAATTCATGGCTAAGTTTTTTATAGATCGTCCCATTTTCGCATGGGTACTCGCCATAATGGTGATGTTGGCAGGGCTTTTAGCGATTGTAAAATTGCCTATCGCCCAGTACCCGACCATTGCGCCGCCAGCGATTGAAATTACGGCAACTTATCCGGGGGCTGATGCTTCGACGTTGCAAGACTCAGTGACGCAGGTTATCGAACAGAACATGAACGGTATAGATAACCTGATGTATATGTCATCAAGCAGTGACTCATCGGGTACGGTGCAAATTACGCTGACCTTTGATGCCGGCACCGATGCTGATATCGCACAGGTTCAGGTCCAGAACAAATTGCAACTGGCAATGCCGTTGCTGCCACAGGAAGTTCAGCAACAAGGGGTTAACGTACAGAAATCCAGCAGCAGCTTCCTGATGGTTATCGGTTTCATCAGCGAAGACGGTAAGTTGACCCAGCAGGATATCGCTGACTACGTCGCGGCCAACATTAAAGATCCGATCAGTCGTATCTCCGGTGTCGGTGACGCGCAGCTGTTCGGTGCGCAGTATGCGATGCGTATCTGGCTTGATCCTAACAAACTGAATAACTATCAGTTGACAACAGGTGACGTCACCTCAGCAATTACTGTACAGAACAATCAGATAGCGGCGGGACAGTTGGGGGGGGCTCCACCCGTACCCGGTCAACAGTTGAACGCGTCGATCATTGCGCAAACACGTCTTAATTCACCGGAAGAATTTGCCAAGATCCTTTTGAAAGTTAATCCAGACGGATCGCAGGTTCGCCTGAAGGATGTGGCGCGAGTCGAACTTGGTGCCGAAAGCTATGATCTGATTGCGCGTTTCAACGGCCAGCCGGCATCAGGTATCGGGATTAAACTGGCAACCGGTGCAAACGCGTTGGATACAGCGACAGCGGTAAAAGCCGAGCTAACCCAATTAGAGGAATTCTTCCCTGACGGGATGAAAGTAGTTTATCCGTATGATACGACGCCGTTTGTAAAAATTTCCATTAATGAAGTGGTTAAAACGCTGGTGGAAGCCATCGTACTGGTGTTCCTGGTTATGTACCTGTTCTTGCAGAACTTTCGTGCCACGCTGATCCCAACGATTGCCGTGCCCGTCGTTTTGTTGGGTACATTCGCCATTCTTTCTGCTTTTGGTTATTCCATTAATACATTGACCATGTTTGCGATGGTTCTGGCGATCGGGCTTCTGGTGGATGACGCCATCGTCGTGGTGGAAAACGTCGAGCGCGTTATGGAGGAGGAAGGCTTATCCCCCAAAGAAGCGACGAAACGCTCAATGGAACAGATTCAGGGCGCCCTAGTGGGTATCGCGCTGGTTCTGTCCGCGGTATTCGTGCCGATGGCGTTTACGGGCGGTTCTACCGGTGCTATCTACCGGCAGTTCTCTATCACCATTGTTTCCGCAATGGTTTTGTCCGTACTGGTGGCATTGATTTTAACACCAGCGCTTTGTGCAACATTGTTGAAACCTATCGCTAAGGGCGGTCATGGTAATAAAACAGGCTTTTTCGGCTGGTTTAACAATCTTTTCGAAAAGAGCACAAGTCACTATACCGATAGCATTGCGAATATTCTGCGCAGCACAGGCCGCTATCTCGTTATCTATCTACTGATCGTCGTGGGTCTGGCGTTCCTGTTCCTTCGTTTGCCAAGCTCCTTTCTGCCAGAGGAGGATCAGGGGGTTCTGCTGAACATTGTGCAGTTGCCTGCCGGCGCCTCGCAGGAAAACACCCAGAAAGTCTTGGATACAATGACCCGGTACTATATGGAGAATGAAAAAAACAACGTCAAATCAGTATTTACCGTTGCTGGTTTCGGTTTTGCCGGTCGCGGCCAGAACGCAGGGCTGGCATTCGCCAGCTTAAGTGACTGGAGTGAGCGTAGTGGTAGTGAAAATAAAGTTACCGCTATCGCCCAACGAGCAAACGCCGCGTTCAGCAAAATTAAAGAAGGCATCGTGATCGCCGCCAACGTTCCTGCGATTGTCGAACTGGGTACGGCTACCGGCTTTGACTTCCAGCTTATTGATCAGGCTAACCTGGGACACGAAAAATTGACCGAGGCCCGTAACCAGCTCTTGGGTATGGCGGCTCAGCGTCCTGACATGTTGGTTCAGGTTCGCCCTAACGGGATGGAAGATTCACCACAATTCCGTCTCGATATCGATCAGGAAAAAGCAGAGGCGCTTGGGGTTTCCTTGTCGAATATTAATGCGACATTGGCGACAGCGCTTGGTGGCAGTTACGTGAATGACTTTATCGACCGCGGACGCGTGAAAAAAGTATACGTTCAGGCGGATGCGCCCTTCCGTATGCTCCCGGATGATATCAAAAACTGGTATATCCGCGGCAGTAACGGCCAGATGGTGCCCTTCTCGGCGTTTACACAAAGTCATTGGGAATACGGTTCGCCACGTCTTGAACGTTACAACGGACAGCCTTCCATGCAAATTCAGGGGGAAGCCGCACCAGGAAAGAGTACTGGTGAAGCCATGGCGTTAATGGAGGAGTTTGTGACCAAATTGCCGCAGGGCATCGGTTACGAATGGACGGGGATGTCCTATCAGGAACGGTTGTCTGGTAACCAGGCGCCCGCTATCTATGCCATTTCGTTGATTGTGGTTTTCCTGTGTCTGGCTGCGCTTTATGAAAGTTGGTCTATCCCATTCTCCGTCATGCTGGTTGTACCGCTGGGTATTATCGGCGCGCTAATCGCCGCCAATATGCGGGGTCTCGAAAACGACGTCTACTTTAAGGTGGGTCTGCTGACAACCATTGGGTTATCCGCGAAGAACGCCATACTGATAGTCGAGTTCGCCAAGGACCTGATGGAGAAAGAAGGCAAAGGCCTGGTTGAAGCCACACTGGATTCGGTCCGTATGCGTTTACGACCAATCCTGATGACATCGCTTGCCTTTATTCTCGGTGTACTACCGCTGGTTATCAGTTCAGGTGCCGGTTCAGGCGCGCAGAACGCGGTTGGTACAGGCGTGATGGGTGGGATGATCACCGCTACCGTCCTGGCAATCTTCTTCGTTCCGGTATTCTTTGTAGTGATACGTCGCCGTTTCGGAAAAAAGAATGACGACTCAGAACAACCGCAGAAGATAGAGCATCATTAAGACTCAATCCAATTTTCACAAAGGCCGCAAATATGCGGCCTTTTTTTACTCTTATCCCCCTTTTTTACTCTTATCCCTTAGCCTCATGCGAAAGAGGCCGTACGACACGCTTCCAGCAATGTCTTGGACACTTCTTTTCTTTAATAAAAGGAGGAAAAACTCACAGACGGTACTTAACTCGCTGAATGCAGCAAAAATCGCCATTAAAGACGGTATCTTCATACGTCTCCGTGGACATATCTACGTTCTATGTAAAAAAACAATCCGCGCTGTCAAGCCACGTAAATGGCATAAAAAGTTAAGTCTTTTCCTGTATAATCACCATAGCTCTGTTATGCATAAAATAGTTTTTTTTATAAACTATTAAATAACACGATTAAAAACAACAAGATAAAACCGTCAGCCTCAATTCTGCTCGCTTTTCACCCTATCGTTTTTATGGCAGAATTAATTTAATTATCTAATATCAAGATTATTCTCTAACTATCCCCATAACAAAATTTTGGTCATTTAATCTTGAAAAGTAGCCTCAGAAAGCTTATCTATTATCCGCGAATCTTGCTGGTTCTTTTGCTATAGTTATAGTAAAGATGACGTAATTTGTTGCATCACCATGATATGGTTTAGATACCCTATGATGTAGCTACAATTAACATGAACATGAAAAGTGAATTTGTTGATATCGAGAGGTACAGTAACCGTTGTTGCCTAATTTGTGATTGTCAGTCAGTATCATAGATATGCGAATTTTGACCGTGGCATCATCAATGAGAAACATGGCATAAAATCTTCTATGCGCTTCGTCAGTCTACCTGTTTACCAGATGTTAACCACAGTAACACGGAATAACGGCTTAACGGAGGATTGATATGGATGAGTACACACCGAAACATTATGATATTGCCCAACTCAGATTCTTATGTGAAAATCTGTGCGGCGAAAGCATTGCAACGTTAGGTGATAGCAGTCACGGTTGGGTCAATGACCCTACATCTGCGATCAATATCCAATTAAATGAACTTATTGAGCATATCGCTACATTTATTCTCACATTTAAAATAAAATACCCTGACGAAAACGAGCTTTCCCAGCAGGTTGAAAAGTATTTAGACGACACCTACGTTTTGTTTAGTAACTACGGAATCAATGACGCTGAACTACGTCTTTGGCAGAAATCTAAAGCTGAATTATTCGGAATGTTCTCAGAAGAGAACATCTGTACGCCTGCTAAAACTTAAGCAATAATTTATCTTATATTTATAAACCACCAGGTACTGTTTGCATAAAGGCCATTATGAAAAAAATCGACTATTTGATGCGTTTACGTAAATGCACAACCATTGACACGCTTGAACGCGTTATTGAGAAAAACAAGTATGAACTCTCCAATGATGAGTTGGAGATGTTCTATTCCGCAGCGGACCACCGTCTGGCAGAACTGACGATGAACAAGCTTTATGACAAAGTTCCCACCGCTGTATGGAAATACGTCCGTTAATTCTTAGACGCAAAGTATACCAACGTTGATATAAATACATTGCGCCGATAACACCTTATCGGCCATTGCTTTTATTTTTCTGACGCATTAACAAAGCAAGACATGTAACAAAATATATTTCCAATAAAAGAAATAATTAGAATAGTCTGTTTTTATAAACATTGTTATTCTCATCATAATCGCTAATCATTTTTACCAATTTCATTGATATCCCAAGCAATAACTAAAGTTATTTTTATATAGCCGATCGATTCCAAGATATCTTATTCCCTGAAAAGAGAAATGAGAAAACATCATTTTGATGCAGGAAAAACTTTTTGAACAAGAATGAAAATCAATTCGGGGATAAATTGGTGGAGGCCCTGCCAGCTACATCCCGGCACACACGTCTCCTGCTGCGGCTGCTTCCTTCCAGACCTGACCGAGTCCACAGGTTAATGTTGCGGGAGAACCGACAGGGCCCCCATTGACGACTCAATGACAAGATATTGCACTATCTCGCTAAGGAGCGACGGGCATTATCGGTGATGGGGTGGCCAATTGCAAGCTAACACCTGCTAACCGTTGTTTTCTTACTCATGCCGGTATGTCACTTTACTTTTTTTTGTTATTGAACCAGACATATAAGAAAGGACGCGTCAATGACAGGAGAGAACGACAATTTTCGCCAACGTATTTTTCAGATAGTGGCTGCTATCCCTTATGGCAAAGTAACTACCTATGGAGAAGTAGCCATGTTGGCTGGCTCACCTCGTGCCTCCAGACAAGTTGGCGGCGTATTAAAGCGTTTACCTGAAGGCAGCAAGCTTCCCTGGCACCGGGTGATTAACCGTAAAGGTGAAATATCACTTATTGGCGAAGACTATCAGCGCCAGAAAACCGCGCTGCTGGCAGAAGGAATTGTTTTTGACCGCTCAGGCAAGATCGATCTACATCGCTTCCGGTGGCAGTACGCACCGTAGCCAGTGCGTACTGCTCCGACAGTTTACCGACTCGATTTTGCGGGGTTGTGAAAGCGCCATCGGCGATGTCATGGTGGATGGTTGCAGTCCCCAAAACGCTGAGATCACTCTGTTGAAGGGGTTGAATCCAAATGCCTGGAGGGTAATGGAACCGAAGCAACCGGAACCAAAACCAGATCGGCGTTACTCACCCCATTAGTGACAACCGGTAACACATTCTCTGTCACCATAACGATTCTGTTATCTATCGCAATCGCCGCACTCAGCAGGATACGAGCGTTTGGCTTGATATCAGCCGGGTTATACGGTAAAGAAAATCGGAAAGGTGCCTGTTTGCCGTTTGTACGTGTCGCACGCTGGATAATCACTTTTGAAGGAGCATCGGAGAGCGATGCATCAGATACCGTCACCGTCAAAACAGCATTTGGCGGCAAAGCGATACGTTGGCGAATATTCACTGTACCGCTGACCGCCGGCATTGAAACGGCTGGGTTTTGAGACGATGTACTGGTGACTGGCGCCCCAGTATGAGGAGAAACACCATAGTCTCCCCTGTCGGCACACGCTGATAACGCCACGGATAACGTGATACCGCCTAAGATATGCCATAATTTCATTCGGACAGTCTCCTTTATTATTGTCAGACTGCCGGCATCAGAAAACCGGCGTTCATTAAGTAGTATGATTCACTTAACGCAATAATGATGGGACAAAATTCTGATATTTTCATGAAAACATGATTCAAGTTGCTAGCCCCAACTCGTAACCTATTAATTCCATGGCGGATTACTAATCGCGACCGATTTATAAACTCAAACTATTTTAAGCGGCTGATAGCATTGCAATACCCCCGGACTCATCAACTGAAGCAAAAACAGGACGCTAACACTCCGATATTTGAAACATAAAGCGTGCAAATAATCACCAACCAACGAGACCGACACCATGAGCCATGCATTACAAAATCTTCTCGACCTCCTGAATCTGGAGAAAATTGAGGAAAGGTTATTCCGGGGACAAAGTGATGATTTAGGACTGCGTCAGGTCTTTGGCGGTCAGGTTGTTGGTCAGGCGCTGTCTGCTGCTAAACAAACCGTACCGCCCGAACGGAGCATTCACTCATTTCACAGCTACTTTCTGCTACCGGGCGATAGTCAGAAACCCATTATTTATGATGTAGAGAACCTGCGTGATGGTAATAGCTTCAGCGCCCGTCGGGTAAACGCAATTCAGAATGGTAAGCCGATTTTCTACATGACCGCATCATTCCAAAGTCATGAACAGGGCTTTGAGCACCAAAATGTGATGCCCGTCGTTACTCCACCAGAAGAACTCAAATCAGAACAAGATATTGCACAAAGCATGGCGCATTTATTATCCCCCCAGTTTCGGGATAAATTCACCCAACCGCGTCCTATTGAGATGCGTCCAGTGAAGTTTCATAATCCCCTGAAAGGGAAAGTCGAAGAACCGGTACGGCATGTCTGGTGCCGTGCTGACGGCTCGCTGCCAGATGATGAATGTATTCATCAGTACCTGCTCGGATATACATCTGACTGCAATTTTCTGTTAACGGCATTGCAACCCCATGGCATCGGTTTCCTTGAACCGGGTATACAGGTGGCGACCATCGACCATTCCATGTGGTTCCATCGCCCTTTCCGTCTGGATGACTGGTTGCTGTATACCGTGGAAAGTACTTCCGCCTCCGGTGCCAGAGGTTTTGTACGCGGACAATTCTATACGCGTGAAGGCGTTCTTATCGCTTCCAGCATTCAGGAAGGCGTGATACGTCGTCATCCCCATTAGCTGGAGGCGCTTCTAAACATTGCGTAGCAGCAACCAGTAAGTTGGCGGTTGGAAAGCCGTCATTTAATAACTATCCCCCGGCCCTGCCAAGCAGGGGGTTTTCCATATACAAAAAACAGGGCGCGAGAATTAACCCGCGCCCTGTTTCATTTGTCTCAGTAAGAATTCTAATGTGACTTACTGGTTGTAAGCATTTTCGCCATGACTGTTGACATCCAGACCTTCGCGTTCTTGCTCTTCAGGTACGCGCAAACCAACAACCATATCCGCAACCTTAAACGCAATGAACGCTGCAACGCCAGACCACACGAAGGTGACGATAACGCTGAACAACTGTACCCATACCTGATGAGCCATAGTGACGCCTTCAGCGTATCCAGTGCCGCCCAGAGAAGCGGAGGTGAACACACCTGTCAGTATACAACCTACGATACCGCACACGCCATGGACGCCGAACACATCACACGGGTCATCAACTCGCAGCCATCTTTTCAGTACGGTTACACCCCACAGACCAGCAAAACCACCCGCCAGACCGATAATCAACCCACCGCCGATACCCACCGTACCCGCAGCAGGCGTAATGGCAACCAGACCGGCGATACAACCTGAGCACGCTCCCAGCAGTGAAGGTTTACCGCGCACCATCCACTCACCGGCAACCCATGCCAGGATTGCGGCGGCAGTAGCCACAACCGTATTCAGGAAGGCCAGACCCGCAATTCCATTCGCCGCACCAGCGGACCCGGCGTTGAAGCCGAACCAACCGATGTAAAGAATCGCCGTACCAATAAATACCATTGGCAGATTGTGCGGCTTCAGCGCTTCTTTACCGAAACCGGCACGCTTGCCCAGCAGATAAGCACCGACCAGACCGGCAACAGCAGCGTTAATGTGCACCACAGTACCACCGGCAAAGTCCAGGGCCCCGTCAGCAGCCAGATAGCCGCCGCCCCATACCATATGAGTCATCGGCAGATAAGAGAATGTCAGCCACAGCGCAACAAAAATCAGCACCGCAGAAAAACGGATACGCTCAGCAGTGGCTCCCACGATCAGCGCAACGGTGATACAGGCGAAAGAGGCCTGATAAGCGACATGAACGTACTGATAGAATGTGCTGGTAATCGAATCAACCGTAATCCCCTTCAGCATGAAGTTGGAAAAGCCGCCGAAGAACGCGTTACCTTCACTGAAAGCCAGGCTATAGCCATAGACAATCCATAAAATACACACCAGCGCAAAAGAGATAATGACCTGTGACAACATGGAAAGTACGTTTTTAGAACGAATCAAGCCACCATAAAACAACGCAATTCCAGGTATAGTCATAAAAAGTACCAGAGCGGTACAAATCATAATAAAAGCGTTGTCCGCTTTATCGATCGTTGGAACTGCTGCCATCGCCCAGGACGGGAGCAGCGCAGCTACACCAAGACCTAATGAGGAGACACATTTTTTCATTTTCATCCATCCCTATTTACGAATCTAAGTCAGGTGTTAAAGTGCGGCTTCGTCAGTTTCGCCGGTACGAATACGGATAACCCTTTGCAGTTCAGCGACAAAAATCTTACCGTCGCCAATTTTTCCGGTATAGGCCGCTTTGCTAATCACATCGATAACTTCGTCCAGTTGATCATCAGCAATGGCGATATCGATTTTAACTTTCGGCAGAAAGTTAACGCTGTACTCTGCGCCACGATATAACTCAGCATGCCCTTTCTGGCGTCCGAACCCCTTCACCTCAGTGACGGTGAGCCCCTGGATCCCGACAGAAGACAGCGCTTCACGCACATCTTCCAGCTTGAATGGCTTTATCACCACAGTAACCAGTTTCATTAATCTTCCCCCTAACCGTTAAGTTCAGACTTACGCCCGCTACTATTTTGAATTACGTTTTTTCAGATTACGAACATCTCGAATTATCTTCACGCGTTCATCGAAGCAAAGGTTGTGCCATAAATGGTTTCTCTGGCTCAGTTAGGAGCGAGAACGCCGTTAAGGTCTATTACAGGCTGGAAAAAACGCGATATAAAAAAGAAAATCAAAAAAAGCGAAGCGCACACCGCACCACAATAGTGCGCAATGAGTAACTTTAGTGCATACGGGCTAAAAAACGAATAGATATGCCTAGTGATGGTGCGAAGACATGAAGAGGCGATGATTTAGCCTCACATGTTCAGGTGCATCAGCGCTTATAAAACAGAAAGAGACCGTTCGTTAACCTCCGCCGCCGCCAACTCTTCTCCCGCTAATTGCAATTGGTACATTTGGTAATAGCGGCTCTGCTGACGCAACAATTGCTCATGCGTCCCCTGCTCGACTGTTTTTCCATGATGGAGCACCATGATGATATCCGCATCGACAATGGTTGAAAGCCGATGCGCAATCACAATCAGCGTCGTTTGTTCGCGAATGGCGTTGAGCGCCTTTTGAATCGCCTGCTCCGTGCCCGAATCAATATTCGCTGTCGCCTCATCCAGAATCAAAATCCTGGGCGTTCGCACCAGCACACGGGCTATTGCCAGCAGTTGCTTCTGCCCGGTAGACAGATTATTTCCCTGTTCGCCGACACGCGTATGTAGTCCTTCTGGAAACGACTGCACCAATTCAGACAATTGAACGATATCAAGCACCCGCCAAACTTCGTCTTCACTGATACCGCGTCCCAATGCCACATTGGTATACATCGATTCCGCCAGAACAACCGGGTCCTGTTGCACCATAGCGACATTGTGACGCAGTACCTGATGTGACAGTGTTTGCAGCGGGCGCCCATCCAAACGGATTTGACCTTCCTTCGGTGAATAATAGCCCATCAGCAAATTCACCAGCGTGCTTTTACCACTGCCCGTATGTCCCACCAGCGCGACAAATGCCCGATCGGGAATCGTCAGAGAGATATGCTGCAAAACGTGCTTCTGATCTTCAGCATAAGAAAAAGAGACGTTATCGATGTCTACGCCACCGCTGGCCAGCGCACGTTCGTCATTGCCATAGCCTTGTTTTGCGCCATCCATCAGTTCAAAGATGCGCTCGCCGGCGACCACCGCCTGCTGCAACATGGTCTGCTGTGTTGTCAGCTCAATCAATGGTTCATTCAGCCGGCCAAGATAGTTGATAAAAGCGTACAACACGCCAACACCTACCGATCCGACTGCGCTAAAACCGAATTGCAGCAGCAGGCCGCATAATACCATCACGGAAAACAGGCTCAGCAGCGGACGCAAAAGAATACCGTCCAGGCGCAATGCTTTCATACGCGCCTGATAATGCGCATGGCTGATGGCACTCAGTTTCTTACCAAACCGGGCCTGCTGACGAAATTGCTGGATAACGCCCATACCATTGATAACTTCATTGAAGCCATCATTAATATCCGCAAGATAGCTCCGCACCTTCCTGATAATAGGCGTGCTGTAGCGCTGATAAAGCAGCATGACAGAGAATACTGCGGGTAAAATCATCAGCGCGACCAGCGCCATCCGCCAATCCAGACTGAACATCGCCACGAGCATGGCCCCGATAAGCGCCGCGCTACGCAACACCGTTGAAACCACCATGACATACAGATCTTTCACGACCTCCGTGTCATTCGTCACACGCGATATCAGTTGGCCTACTGGCTGTGTGTCAAACGTGCTGAGCGGCTGGCGTAATGCGGCATCCATCACATCGGTACGCAACTGCTGCACCACACCCACTGCCACCCGGTTGAACAGTAGCGCCTGAAAGTAGTGCAGTGTGGCGGCCAAAATCTGCAACAAGGTGTACGCCGCCGCCAAACCAACAGCAATCGCCAGCGGGAATTCACCTTTTGCCACCAGATGGTCGATGAAGTAACTGACTAATATCGGGCCGGAAACCTCGGCGGCGGCGGCGATCCAGAGCATCACCATGCCGAATACCAGCGGTTTACGCCACGGCGAGCCATAACCCAGCAGCCGCATTAAAGTCGGCCAAAGCTGTTTAGGGCTTTTCATTCTTCGCTCCTTCTGCCTGTGGCGCTTCATCCAGGGCTGCTTCCAACTGTTGATAGCGATACATGTCGCGATACCAGCCAGGTTGCGCCGCCAGTTCACGATGATGACCGCGCTGGCTCGCCTGCCCATGTTGCAAAACCAGAATCTCATTCGCCTCGGTCAAGGCCGACAGGCGATGCGCGCTGATAATCAATGTGTGCTGCTCCCCCCAACGCTTCAGGTTATGCAAAATCTGGTGCTCTGTACGTCCGTCAACCGCTGACAGCGCATCATCCAGCACCAGAATTTCAGCCTCCAGCAATAAGGCCCTGGCAATGGCAATCCGCTGTTTCTGACCGCCGGACAACATCACCCCTCGCTCTCCCACTTCCGTTTTGTATCCCTGAGGAAAGCGCAGAATATCTTCATGCACGCAGGCAAACCGTGCTGCCTGCTCAATCTGCTGCTGTGTGGCATCCGGTCGCCCCAACGCAATATTGTTTGACACTGTTTCGGAAAACAGGAAAGACGTTTGCCCGACGACAGCAAAACGATGGCGCAACTCATCTAGCCGGATGTCGGACAGCGGCAGGTTGTGATAGCGAATATCACCCGACTTGATATCAAAATGTCGAAGAATCAGCGCCAGTAACGTGCTTTTCCCCGAACCCGTTGGACCACAGAGCCCAAGCGTTCCGCCCGGCTTTAATGTAAAACGGACATCGCTCAAAACACGGCGTGAATTTTCAGGATAGTGAAATTCATCAATATTGACGTTTAGCGTTCCCCGTCCATCAGGCAAGGATACCGACCCTTCCGCAACCACCGGTTCTTCTGCAAGAAGTTGTAGAATCCGACTGTAAGCGGCACTTCCACGTTCAACGATATTGAACATCCATGCCAACGCTAACATCGGCCAAATCATCAGCCCAAGATACATTACGAAGCTGGTCAGAAGCCCCAGCGTCAACGAACCATTGACAACCATCCAACTGCCACCACCAATAGCCAACAGGTGAGACATGCCCACCGCGATATAAATGGTGGGGTTAAAGCGTGCATCAACTCGTGCGACATACATATTTTTGGCGCCGGCATCCGCCGCAACCTGCGCAAAACGCCGAGACTGATAATCCTCCAGCCCAAACGATTTAATCATGCGAATGCTGGTCAAGCCTTCCTGCGCCTGATCGTTAAGAGACGAAAATGCAGCTTGCGCCGATTTGAACCGCTGATGCAGTTGGGTGCCATAGTGTTTAATTACCAGCGCCATCACCGGCATCGGCAATAACGCCAGCAGTGTCAGTTGCCAGCTGATTTGAGTACACATGACAATCAGCACCGCGCACCCCATCACCAGGGAGTCAACCAGCGTGAGAACGCCTTCCCCTGCGGCAAGGACCACACGGTCGACATCATTTGTGGTTCGCGCCATCAAATCGCCAGTGCGATGACGAAGATAAAAAGCAGGATGCTGACGGCTTAACTGACGATAGAATGCTTCGCGTAGCTCGGCGGCCAACTGGTAAGAGGCACCGAACAGCAACAAACGCCAGACATAGCGCAGCAGGTAGACCATAACGGCAGTCAGCAACATCACACTGATCCACTGCATGATCTCAGCCGTAGACATATTATGTTGGGTAACACCGTCAACAATGACCCCAACCAGTTTTGGGGGCAGCAGTTGCAGAATGGCAACGACAATCAGTAATGCCACTGCCCCGGCATAACGCCGCCATTCGCGACGAAAATACCAGCCTAGTTGAGCAAACAGTCTCACGCAGTTTTGATTCCAATATTCAGAAGAGTCATTATGAACTTAGAAAAACGATTATACAGAAAGCTTGTGAAGGGTAATCAATCATAGTGATAAAGGTAGTGCGGTAGTGTGCTTAATACGCTCCATAGCAAAACTGGATGTGACATCAATCAGCCCAGGAATACCGTTCACCAAACGTTTGTAGAAATCATCATAACTTTTCATATCAGCGACCTGTACTTGCATCAGGTAATCATACTCTCCCGTCATCCGATAGAAAGACAATACTTCGGGCATTTCTGATACCACACTGGTGAACGTCTGATACCAGGCGCTGTTATGCTGCTGTGTCTTCAACAGAACAAACGCGGTCAGCCCCAGGCCCAGCAGTTCATTATCCAGCAAAGCGACGCGTGCCCGGATATAGCCCTCTTCTTCCAGGCGCTTCAGCCGTTTCCAGCAGGGCGTTGACGTCAGATTTACCGATTCGGCCAGCGATTGCAGCGACAATGTACAGTCCTGTTGCAGCAAACCCAGTAAAGCACGATCAATTTTATCTAACATAATGGCGCTCCGTAGAAAATTTTTCTCCAATTTCACGAATAAGAAGATAAAAAGGCAATCTTTTTTTCAGAAAAATTCGCTAAGCTACCTCCATCACGACTCAACGGGTTTACATCATGAATAATACTTGGGTAAAACAGGCAATCAGCGCAATAGAAGCCGACTTCCAACGCTCCGCTGATACGCATCTCATCCGTCTGACATTACCGGACTATCCCGGTATCTATTTCTATTTGAAAGATGAAAGCACACATCCAAGCGGCAGCCTGAAACACCGACTCGCTCGTTCCCTCTTTCTCTATGGATTATGCAATGGCTGGATAAAGGAAGGCACCCCGATTATCGAGGCGTCATCCGGCAGTACCGCCGTGTCCGAAGCCTATTTCGCACGCCTGCTGGGGCTACCCTTTATCGCCGTTATGCCAGCCTGTACCGCCAGACGGAAAATAGAACAAATTACTTTTTACGGTGGCCGCTGTCACTTTGTCGAACAAGCCGGCCAGATCTATGCCGCCTCCGAGCAATTAGCCAAAGAGCTGAACGGCCACTATATGGATCAGTTTACGTACGCGGAGCGAGCTACAGACTGGCGCGGCAACAATAATATTGCCGACAGCATCTACCGCCAGATGTCTCGCGAACCCCATCCAGTACCCGATTATATTGTCATGAGCGCGGGAACGGGCGGCACCTCGGCGACGTTAGGACGCTATATCCGCTATCAGGGCTTGAATACACAACTGGTGGTGGCGGACCCTGAGAACTCAGTTTTCTACGACTGCTTTCAACAGCGCGATCGTTCGATTACCGGCATCTGCGGCAGTCGCATTGAAGGAATTGGCCGCCCAAGGGCGGAACCGTCGTTTATTCCTGACGTCATCGACAGAATGCTCAAAGTTCCCGATGCGGCCAGTATCGCCACACTCTACTGGCTGGAAGGTATACTGGGCCGCAAGGTTGGCGCGTCTACCGGCACCAACGTCTGGGGAGTAATGCAACTGGCAAAACAGATGGTCGCGCAAGGTAATCAAGGCGCAATTGTTACCCTTTTATGCGATAGCGGAGAACGCTATCTGGACACCTACTACGACAGCCGCTGGGTCGAAAAAAATATCGGTGACCTCACCCCTTATCTCAGCACGCTGAATGCCAAAGCAGAATGCAACGTTGCAGCGGCACCGAGTGTGGCCTGAGAGAAAATGCCTATGGAAGATGCCGTCATCGCTGAACGGTGTCGGTTTTTCAGGTAATATACCCGCCACCTTTACACCTCAAGGTTTCGTACATCCATCGAGGTTCACATTGCGTCAAGGTGAATGAAGAATGAAGCGCGCTGTTGTCGTTTTTAGCGGTGGACAAGATTCCACAACCTGCCTGATTCAGGCTCTGCAACAATATGATGAAGTCCACTGTATTACGTTTGATTACGGGCAGCGTCATCGGGCAGAAATTGATATCGCCAGAGAGCTTGCGCTGGCATTAGGAGCCGCCGCACATAAAATGCTTGATGTGGGCTTACTGAACGAATTAGCCGCCAGCAGCCTTACGCGGGAGAATATTCCTGTTCCTGATTATGATGTCAATGCGCAAGGCGTGCCCAGCACCTTTGTTCCCGGAAGGAACATCCTGTTCCTGACCCTGGCCTCAATCTATGCCTATCAGGTTGGCGCAGAAGCCGTCATTACCGGCGTGTGCGAAACCGACTTTTCCGGCTACCCGGACTGTCGGGACGAGTTCGTCAACGCTCTGAATCATGCCATCGTGCTTGGGATCGCGCGTGATATTCGCTTTGAAACTCCGCTGATGTGGCTCAACAAAGCAGAAACCTGGGCGCTGGCGGATTATTATCAGCAGTTGGATACCATTAGACACCACACCTTGACCTGCTATAACGGGATTAAAGGTGATGGTTGCGGTCATTGCGCCGCCTGCCATTTGCGGGCTAACGGATTGGAGCAATATCAGCGCGATCCAATCAATATCATGCTAACGCTGAAGCATAAGACTGGCTTGAAATAATCAAACAGATTCAGATTCAGGCAAAGCGTGAACGACCACCTTGCCTGAATGATATTCCCCCTCCCTTCTCGATCACAACCGGGTGACGCTTTACCGCCCGGTTGCGAACAGCATCACAGTTTTAAGCGAGTAAGATTACGTTCTACCAGCGCAGCGCCAATCCCCGGCACTTCTTTTAATTGCTCGATCTGCGTAAAGGGGCCATTTTCTTCACGGTAATTGACGATAGCCTCGGCTTTCTTAAGACCGACGCCGTTCATCACTTCAGCCAACGCTACCGCGGTTCCCGTATTGATACTTACTTCATCCTCGTCAGCGTTCGTCAGTTCGGCTTTCTCCGCCTTTTGCTGAGATGAAGCGGGTTTGACCACCGTAGCCTTATTATCAACCTTCTGATTTGCCTGAGCGAGTAGCGGGAAGCCAGACAGCCCCATTCCAATCACCATACAAAGCGCCTTTATTCCTGATTTTTTCATACTGTTTCCTCCTTGTGTTTGACAGCACCGACACCTTGCCGCAGGTTTCCGTTCATCGCAAACCGCAGTATTCAGATGTGGAAAAGGCCGCGAAAGCGGCCTTTGTGCGTTGCAACGGTTTGCAAATTTATGCGGAGTTTATTGCTGTTCCTGAGCGGCGTTACCCATCTTGATTTTGGCTTCACTGCGCAAGCTGGTCAGCAAGGCATCAAATATAGAACCCAATGAGCTCTGCTTTAGCTGGTTGGCAAATTGATCTTTTTGCTGATCGGTGAGCTGATGCGGCGCCACGCTATCCAACGCCACAAGGACCACATTGCCCGCCTGATCCTGAGAAATCCCGTAAGAGGGTTTATCTTTAGCCGGATATGGCAGAGAGAAAATGGATTCCGTCATCACGTCGCCCTGAGAAACCGAAGATAACGTTTTCGCTTCACCAAAGCTCAGACCAGCGGCTTTCAACGCGTCGTCCTTACCTTGTTTCAACTCAGCCAGAATTTTTTCAGCATCAACGCGCGCCTGCTGTTCCGCCTTTTGACGTTTAACCGTCTGCGTAATCCGATCGCGAACCTGATCCAACGGACGCGTCGTTTCCGCTTTGTGGGCGGTAATACGGATAACAAAAGCGCGATCGCCATCCACGTTGATAACATCAGAGTTATTGCCAGGCGCGCCGTTATCGCCCAGTAGCGAGCCATCGAAAAGCGCCTGAGTAACGGGCTGGAAATTCAATGCGGCCGGAACTTGCTCACGGGTGAACCAATCCGTTTGTACCGCCTTGACGCCCGCCGCTTCTTCAGCGGAAGCCAGGGACTCGTTATCATTGCTCGCCGCTTCGCTGACTTTCTGTTGCAGCGCATAATATTCGTCCAGGGCTTTTTCTTGCTTAACTTTGGCAGCGACATCAGCACGAACCTCGCTCAGCGGTTTAACCTGCTGTGGCTGAACATCGTCCAAACGCACGATCAAATACCCCACTGAAGATTTTATTGCCGAAGATAACTGCCCTTTTTCAGTCAGTTTGGCCTGTTTGAGCTCCTCAATCGTGGAGTCCGCATCCATCCAGCCCAGATCACCACCTTTGCGACGTGAAATCACATCGGTCGATTTTTCTTTTGCTACAGTCGCAAAATCGGCGCCTTGCTTCAGCTCATCCAGAACAGACTGTGCATCAGCATCGGTTTTTACCTGAATGACGCTGAATTTTTTTCGTTCTGACTGGGAATAGTCATTTTTATTCTTTTCATAAAAATCGGCGATATCACTGTCATTGACCGTGACCTTATCCATGATCCCCGCCGCATCCAGCGTGATATAGCTCACTTTGTACGCTTCGGGTGCAATAAAACGGCTCTTATTCTGGTCGTAATAACTCTGGATTTCTTCATCAGAAACGCTTTCGGCATTGGCTCTGGCGCCAACATCCATCGTTGCCAGTCGAACCACGCGGTTCTGAGCCGCCTGCTTCACCAAATTGTCGATTTCCTGGGGAAGGGTGAACGAAGTATCACCGAAACCACGGATCAATTGCTGTGACGTCAATTGCTTACGCAACAGTTGGGCATACATATCCGGCGTCAAACCAAGACGACGAACCTGATCCAGGTATTTCTCGTTATCGAAACGGTTGTTGGTTTGAAACGCGGAAACAGCGAAAATCGCCCGTTTGATCTGATCATCACTGATACTGAGCCCAAGTTTATCGGCATACTGATCCAGCAATGCCTCATCAATCAGTTGAGAGAGAGCCTGCTTACGCAAGTTCAGCATATAACCGTCATTGCTGGCAAGGATAGAGAAATTCTCGCCCAGTGCTTCCTGCTGGCGATTGCGCTCGTTCTGCACCGCTTGCTCCAACTGGGCACGGGTAATTTCTTGCCCATTTACCTTCGCCGCATAGTCTCCAGAACCACCGATCAGATAATCACCCACGCCGGTTAAAACGAATGATGCGATGATCAAAGCAAGAATAATTTTGAGCACGACGTTATTAGCGGCCGCGCGTAAATTGTCCATCATAATGTGACAACACTCCGCTGTAGAATGGATAACACTCCCTGCGCTGGCCGAAGCCATACATACTAGCCATTACTGTAGCCTACAAAGAAGGCCAGGGCGCATTTAAGATTTTGTCCGACAATCGTAACCTGAATTGCCAGTAAAAAAACATCAGGAATGTTTTTTAACGTTGCACCGCTACGACCCGCAGGGTGTCAGGCAGGATACCCAACATAAAAATCGCCGAAAGCGGCTTCAACGTCGCTTGCGACGGCATAAAGAGCGACGGACTATCCTGCCCGTCATAATAAAAGGCACATCATAAAATGATGCGCCCCGTATCTTACCTTATCCAATATCTCTGCGTCAGGTAATGTTTGGCAACACAAGGTGTTGCACACAAACCTGTGACGTAATTAATCAGTTAACGGCGTCTTTCAGCAATTTACCAGCACGGAAGCCTGGTACTTTCGCGGCAGGGATACTGATTTCCTTACCAGTCTGCGGGTTACGGCCGGTACGAGCAGCGCGCTCACGCACTGAAAAAGTACCAAAACCAACCAAAGCGACATCATCCCCTTCTTTCAGAGACTCGGTAACGGAACCAATAATCGCATCTAACACACGTCCTGCCGCCGCTTTGGAAATATCAGCATCTGCGGCAATTTTGTCGATCAATTGTGACTTGTTCACTCTCTCATCCCCTCTGGAATTCTATGGTCGCGCCAGTTTCCCAAAACACGACACGTAGCTTTATATCAATCCTGCCGAACCTTAGCAAGTTACCGCTAAAGCCAGCAGTGCTCTAACTTAGCGGTACAAAAAAAAGCTGGCAAGCACGATTTCACTTACCAGCCCTGCTTTTATCAATGGTTTTTGCTATGGGTCACTATTTCGCCTTGGCCGTTTTTGCCTTAGGCGTGGTGTTCACTATCTGCATACCATATGGCCCATTCTGCAACGCCAGCGCCAGCACTTCTTCTATTCGCTTCACCGGATGAATATCCAGATCGGCAATCACGTTTTGCGGAATGTCTTCAAGGTCACGTTTGTTATCATCGGGAATCAATACCGTTTTGATACCACCGCGATGAGCAGCCAGAAGTTTCTCTTTAAGACCACCGATAGGCAACACCAAACCGCGTAAGGTGATTTCGCCTGTCATCGCCACATCCGCCCGTACCGGGTTGCCGGTCAAACAGGATACCAGCGCGGTACACATTGCAATACCTGCGCTTGGCCCGTCTTTTGGTGTCGCCCCCTCAGGAACGTGAACGTGGATATCACGTTTTTCATAGAAATCCGCATTGATACCTAATTTCTCCGCTCTGGCACGAACCACGGTGAGCGCGGCTTGGATAGACTCCTGCATCACTTCACCCAGTGAACCCGTGTATGTCAGTTTGCCTTTCCCGGGCACGCATGCCGTTTCGATCGTCAGTAAATCACCGCCCACTTCCGTCCAGGCTAACCCGGTCACCTGACCGACGCGGTTTTCATCGTCCGCGCGGCCATAGTCAAAACGCTGTACGCCGAGGAAATCTTTAAGATTGTCGCCTGTTATCTGGATATGTTTAACCGATTTATCCATCAACAGCATTTTAACTGCCTTGCGACACAGCTTGGAAATTTCACGTTCCAAACTACGCACGCCCGCTTCACGGGTGTAATAACGGATAATCCCGATAATCGCACTGTCGTCCACCAACAATTCGCCTTTTTTCAGCGCATTGCGTTCAATCTGTTTTGGTAACAGATGCTGTTTGGCGATGTTAAGCTTTTCGTCTTCGGTATAGCCGGAAAGACGAATCACTTCCATACGGTCGAGCAGCGGCGCCGGAATATTCATTGAGTTGGACGTCGCCACAAACATCACATCAGAGAGATCGTAATCAACCTCCAGATAGTGATCGTTAAAAGCGACATTTTGCTCAGGATCAAGCACCTCCAGCAATGCAGAGGCCGGAT
Source organism: Brenneria rubrifaciens (assembly GCF_005484945.1). Lineage (NCBI taxonomy): Bacteria > Pseudomonadati > Pseudomonadota > Gammaproteobacteria > Enterobacterales > Pectobacteriaceae > Brenneria > Brenneria rubrifaciens. Next base: position 1,008,242 of record NZ_CP034035.1, on the reverse strand, counting down.
CGCCTCGCATGTCGGAAGACATTTTGTCGATTTCATCCAGCAGGAAAAGCGGGTTTTTCACCCCTACCTTTGCCATTTTCTGAATCAATTTGCCCGGCATAGAACCGATGTAAGTACGGCGGTGACCGCGAATTTCAGCCTCATCACGCACCCCGCCCAGCGCCATACGGACATACTGACGTCCCGTCGCTTTGGCAATGGACTGTCCCAGAGAGGTTTTACCCACCCCCGGCGGACCAACCAGACACAGAATCGGCCCTTTTATCTTACTGACACGGCTCTGTACCGCGAGATATTCCAGAATGCGCTCTTTCACGCGTTCAAGACCGTAATGATCGGTATCCAGCATTTCCTGCGCTTTGAGCAAATCTTTCTTCACTTTGCTACGCGCATTCCACGGAACCTGGATCATCCAGTCGATGTAGCTACGGACAACGGTCGCTTCAGCCGACATTGGTGACATCATCTTAAGCTTCTGTAGTTCCGCTTCGGCTTTTTCACGCGCGTCCTTCGGCATTTTAGCCGCTTCAATCTTGCGCTTTAACGCCTCATGTTCATCCGGTGCATCGTCCATCTCGCCGAGTTCTTTCTGAATGGCCTTCATTTGCTCATTCAGATAGTATTCGCGCTGACTTTTTTCCATCTGTTTCTTGACGCGGCTGCGGATACGTTTTTCGACCTGCAACAGATCAATTTCAGACTCCATCATCGCCATCAGATACTCAAGACGCTCCGTAATATCGAACATTTCGAGCACGGATTGTTTGTCCGCCAATTTCAGAGGCATATGCGCAGCGATGGTATCAGCCAGACGCGCTGCGTCATCGATGCTGTTCAGGGAGGTCAAAACTTCAGGCGGGATCTTTTTATTGAGTTTGATATATCCCTCGAACTGATTGATTGCCGTGCGCATCAAAACTTCCTGCTCACGCTCCTCAATCGCCGGGGAGTCAAGATATTCCGCCTGGGCAGCGAAATGCTCGCCGCTGTCGGACAATGTCGTAATGCGCGCACGCTGCAAACCTTCGACCAGCACTTTGACCGTGCCGTCTGGCAGTTTCAGCATTTGGAGAATTGAAGCTACCGTTCCTACCGAGAAAAGATCGTTAATGCTTGGCTCATCCGTTGAGGCCTCTTTCTGCGCCACCAGCATGATCTTTTTATCATGATCCATTGCGGCTTCAAGGCACCGAATCGACTTCTCACGACCAACAAACAACGGAATGACCATGTGCGGATAAACCACCACATCGCGCAACGGCAATACGGGGATTTCAATGCGTTCGGAACGCTCAGGGTTCATAGAGCTCTCTCTTAGTTTCGTTTCCGCCAGGTTAAGGGAATCTCGTGAAACACGATCTTCACGGGTTTCACCAAATAGGTATTCGAGTATATGGGGATAAATATCTTACATTCAACGACCAGAATACGTGTAAAAGCGAATGGGGGATAAAATCCCCCATTTTTGTCTTTCGATACGGTTTTTCTGGCTAATTATTCGCCGGACGCCTGTTGAGCTTCGGGCTTGCCGTAAATTAGAAGAGGTTCAGACTGACCGGCAATCACTGATTCATCAATAACAACTTTATCGACGCTCTCCAGAGATGGCAGGTCGTACATGGTATCCAACAAGGCTGCTTCGACAATGGAACGAAGACCGCGAGCACCAGTTTTACGCGCCATGGCTTTCTTCGCGATTGCAGTCAGAGCCTCATCACGGAATTCCAGCTCAACGCCTTCCAGATTGAACAACGCCTGATACTGTTTGGTCAGGGCGTTTTTCGGTTCACGCAAAATTTGAATCAGCGCTTCTTCACTCAGTTCCCTAAGCGTTGCCACCACAGGTAAACGACCAATGAACTCAGGAATCAAACCAAACTTGATTAAATCGCCTGGTTCGACCTGCCCCAATAGTTCACCCTCGGTGGCTTTTTCAGCGGAACCTTTTACCGTTGCGCCAAAGCCGATACCACGTCCGGTGTCGGTACGCTGTTCAATGACTTTGTCCAGACCGGCAAACGCCCCGCCGCAGATAAAGAGGATCTTGGAGGTATCAACCTGTAAAAACTCCTGCTGCGGATGCTTGCGCCCGCCCTGCGGGGGAACCGCAGCGATAGTGCCTTCAATCAGTTTCAACAAAGCCTGCTGAACACCTTCGCCCGACACATCGCGAGTGATGGAAGGGTTATCCGATTTGCGGGAAATCTTGTCGATTTCATCAATATAGACGATGCCACGCTGCGCTTTCTGCACATCATAATCACATTTCTGTAGCAGTTTCTGGATGATGTTTTCAACATCTTCACCCACATAACCTGCTTCAGTCAGCGTTGTGGCATCTGCCATGGTAAACGGTACATCGAGGAAACGCGCCAGCGTTTCAGCCAGCAAGGTTTTACCGCTGCCGGTGGGGCCGATAAGCAGAATGTTACTTTTACCCAGTTCGATGCCGTTACTGCTGTCGCCGTTGCGCAGCCGTTTATAGTGGTTGTATACCGCGACGGACAGCACTTTCTTGGCTTGTTCCTGACCGATAACGTAATCATCAAGATGTCGGCGGATTTCGTGCGGCGTCGGCAATGCACTGCGTTCACGATGCGGCGCCACCTCTTTAATTTCTTCGCGAATAATGTCGTTACACAAGTCAACACATTCATCGCAGATATACACTGACGGGCCGGCAATCAGCTTACGTACTTCGTGCTGGCTTTTGCCGCAAAAAGAGCAGTACAGCAACTTTCCTGAACCGTCTTTGCGCTTATCTGTCATGAGTCAAACCTCTTCTTAGTCTCTTGCCCGCAGGCCAACCACAGCGATATCGCTACAGAGAACGCCGACATTTTATAGCCAATACGCGCAAAAAACATCGCACCGCAAACTATCGGTCGTACACTGATTTTCAGCCACTCTAGACTGTTAACATAGCAGAGTATTATTCACGGTGCGTGAATACCGAGTCCACCAAACCATAGTCTACTGCCTCATTAGCAGAGAGGAAACGGTCACGCTCTGTGTCTCTTTCTATCACATCAATAGGCTGCCCAGTATGTTTTGCCAGCAACTCATTCATTCTGGCTTTTACTTTGAGTATTTCTTTGGCATGGATTTCAATATCCGTTGCCTGTCCCTGGAACCCGCCCAGCGGCTGGTGAATCATCACCCTTGAATTCGGCAGGCAGATACGTTTGCCTTTTGCTCCCGCAGCCAGCAGGAACGAGCCCATAGAACACGCCTGACCCATACAAATCGTACTGACATCAGGTTTGATAAACTGCATCGTGTCGTAAATGGACATACCCGCAGTAATGACGCCACCTGGAGAGTTAATGTAAAGGAAAATGTCTTTTTCTGGGTTTTCCGCTTCCAAAAACAACATCTGCGCCACAACCAGATTCGCCATGTGATCTTCAACCTGACCAGTCAGGAAAATTATCCGTTCTTTCAGCAGGCGGGAATAAATATCGTAAGAACGCTCCCCACGAGAGGTTTGTTCGACCACCATCGGCACTAACGCCATATGAGGTGCTTGTCTTTCTTGTTCGCCACTGTATGACATTCACGTCTCCTAGATAAAATGCGTCCGGCGTCATTCTTGCCCGATTCTACTTGAGATAAAGGGTGATGACCATGCTCATGTACTGGCGTCAATCACCAGCATAACCGCAGGATTATACCGAAGTCCCTCATGCGCCCATCTTTATTTCAATTATCTGGGGCGCTTGCGTCGCTTTTCAAGCTTAAACTATCCGTTGTTTCATATTAAATAAGTTATCGGTAATAACTCCCAGTCTCTTAGCCGTCCGCCTCCTTTAATATAGTGCATGTGAAGTTATCCTGTTCAAGACAAATCCGTTATTCATGACGGCGTTCAAACAGAAAAAAAAGCCCGTGCCATCAGGCTACGGGCTTTTTTATCAGGAAATATGCCTTCCCTGACACAGTAACAGCAGTGATACGTAATGGGCTTACGCAGTCTCAGTCTGGTTCATCAGTTCATTGAAGCTAACTGACTTCTCAACAACTTTTGCTTTCGAAAGCACGGTTTCCACCGCTTGCTCTTCCAGCGCAACGTTACGCATATTGTTCATCAGCTCTTTGTTTTTGCTGTAGAACGCGATCACTTCCTGCGGATCTTCATAAGCAGAAGCCATCTCTTCGATCAGCGTTTTGATGCGTGCGTCATCCGCTTTCAGCTCATGGGTGCTGATCACTTCACCCAGCAGCAGGCCTACAACAACACGGCGTTTTGCCTGTTCTTCAAACAGTTCGCGTGGCAGTTCCTGCGCTTGTTTTTCATTTCCGCCAAAACGCTGAGCAGCCTGACGACGCAGAACGTCAACTTCACCATCAATCAGCGCGGCCGGAACGTCGATATCATTCGCTTTAACCAGACCGTCCAGAACCTGAGTCTTGATACGGTTACGAACCGCGCCTTTCAGTTCACGTTCCATGTTTTTGCGAACTTCAGCGCGCAAACCTTCCTGAGAACCGTCCGCCACGCCGAAACGCTTGATGAATTCCTCAGTCAGTTCAGGCAGCTCACGCTCTTCCACTTTTTTCAGAACGATGGCGAATTGAGCGGCTTTACCTTTCAGGTTTTCAGCGTGGTAATCTTCAGGGAAGTTCACGTTAATCGTGAATTCTTCGCCAGCCTTATGACCGACAACGCCGTCTTCAAAACCAGGGATCATGCGGCTTTGCCCCATTGCCAGCACGAAATCGGAAGCTTTGCCGCCTTCAAATTCTTCGCCATCGATAGAACCGGAAAAATCGATGGTAACGCGGTCTTCAGCCGCCGCAGTTCGGTCGGTTTCTTTCCAGGTCGCCTGTTGTTTGCGCAGCGTTTCCAGCATGGTATCTATATCAGCTTCGGTCACTTCAACCACCGGTTTTTCAACCTCGATTGCGTCCAGCCCTTTAAGTTCCACTTCCGGGTACACTTCAAACTCAACAGAGTAGGTGAAATCGCCACCCACAGTGTATTCGCCCGGAACATAGTTCGGCGCGCCTACCGGATTAATTTTTTCTTTGATAATGGCATCGACAAAATTGCGCTGCATCAGATCACCCAGCACGTCCTGACGCACAGAGGCACCATAACGCTGAGCAACGACATTCATCGGCACTTTGCCTTTACGAAAGCCGTCGATACGTACTTTTTTGGCCACGTTGACCAGTTCGCTCTTAACTGCATTCTCAATGCTGTCAGCAGCAACGGTAATCGTTACACGGCGCCCAAGGCCTTGAGTGGTTTCAACAGAAACTTGCATCTTGTTACCTCAAAAAAATCACAGTGCTCGGTTAACCTCAAAACTATTCTCACAACAGCAAAGCTTGCCCAAACACGCTCGGCATGATTGAAAAAAGCCTCACAGAACCGGGACGGCGGCGTATTTATCAGCCCCTGTTCTCTGTAGTCAGAAGCGTCCCAAATACATTCCGAAAAAATAGACGCAGCATTATAGCGATATAGACAGTATGAGTCGAGGACGGCAGCAGGACTATTGCAGCGAGCGATTCGCACTATTATCGAAGAACCCGTCCCGAAGAGCCCCGGACGGGTGATATCCAGGCGTTATGACAGGATACCCGCGCCACCGCAGGGCGGCGATGCAGGTACGGCATTCTGCAAGCTGTCCCATTCTTTTACCGTATAAGTATGCAGCGCCAACGCATGTACCTTACTTGCCAGTTCGACTGCCAGCACCGCGTAGATCGCACGATGGCGGCTTAAAACCCGCTCCCCCTCAAAGCGGTTGCTGACGATAACCACTTTAAAATGGCTTTCTGCCCCCGCAGGCACATTGTGACGATAACTTTCGTCAATCACTTCTAAGTGGGCGGGTTCAAATTCCACACGCAGTTTTTCTTCTATCGTTTCACGCATTATACGGCTACCCTTTCGGCTATGGAGTCACGTCAACCTTAGTTGCTTTTACAACCCATTATGGCGGATAACACCACGGCTGACAGATAATGAAAGTAACTTGGTGACATTCCCTCAGCGGTGGTGACGTGATAAAAACGCTTTTCATCAGCTGAAAAACATAAAAAAAAATGCATTTCAGGATAAATTACCTGCGCTCCGCTCTTTTCCCCGCCAGCGGCAATGAATATGATATCAGGAATTTTTATCAGCCAACCATCACTAACATTACTGAGAAAATGCGAATGTTAAAAAAATTATTTTTCCCTCTTCTCACCGCGCTGATGCTTGCAGGATGCGCCACAAGCGATAATACGCTGAACGTTTCGCCTAAAATCAATCTTCCTTCAAAGGATCCGACCCTGATGGGAATAACCATCAGCATTAACGGTGCCGATCAACGTACCGATCAAGCGTTGGCTAAAGTGAACCGCGATGGGCAATTGATTACGCTGACCCCTTCACGCGATCTGCGTTTCCTGTTGCAAGAGGCGCTGGAAAAACAAATGACAGCCCGCGGCTACATGATGGGTACAGGGGGGCCGGTTGCCTTACAGATCGTCGTTAATCATCTTTATGCTGATGTCTCAGAAGGTAACCTGCGTTACAACATCACCACCAAAGCCGATATCTCTATCCTGTCTCAAGCGGCAAATGGCAATAAACAGATGAAAAACTATCGTTCGACCTATACCGTTCAGGGGGCCTTCACCGCGACCAATGAAAAAATTACCGATGCGGTCAATACGGTGTTAGGCGATGTCATTAACGATATGGCGCAAGATACCAGCGTCAGTGACTTTATTAAATCTAACGCTCGTTAATTACTTCAATCCGCTTCCGTTGCGCACCAGCTTGCCTCGCAGCGCAACGGAAAAGGTCTGCCATGTTTAGCCACATCATCAATCTGTTCAGCCAACGTAATTCGCGTTTCCTGTTATTGCTTGGTTTTGCGTCAGGGTTGCCGCTGGCGCTCACTTCCGGCACATTACAAGCTTGGATGACCGTTGAAAACGTTGATTTGAAGACCATTGGTTTTTTCTCTCTGGTCGGTCAGGCGTACGTGTTCAAATTCCTCTGGTCACCTCTGATGGACCGTTATACTCCGCCTTTTCTGGGGCGCAGACGCGGATGGCTGCTGCTTAGCCAACTGGCGTTGATGGTCGCCATTGTCTGCATGGGCTTCATGAATCCCGCTCACGACCTCTGGTGGCTGGCTGCACTGGCTGTTGCCGTCGCTTTTTGCTCGGCGTCACAGGACATTGTTTTTGACGCCTATAAAACGGACTTGCTTTCACCTGAAGAACGCGGCTCCGGCGCAGCCATATCGGTGCTGGGGTATCGGCTGGCGATGCTGGTTTCAGGCGGACTGGCGCTGTGGACTGCAGACAGATTATTGGGCTGGCAAGCAACGTACTGGCTTATGGCCGGGTTAATGCTGATTGGCGTGTTCGCCACGCTACTGGCGCCAGAGCCGAATAACAACCAGCCAGCGCCGCGTTCTATGGAACAGGCGATCGTCGCCCCGTTACGCGACTTTTTCGCGCGCAACAATGCGTGGCTCATTCTGCTGCTGATTGTACTGTATAAATTAGGCGACGCCTTCGCTATCAGCCTGACGACCACATTCTTGATTCGCGGCGTCGGCTTTAACGCAGGCGATGTCGGTCTGGTGAACAAAACGCTGGGGCTACTTGCCACGATTGCCGGTGCTCTTTATGGCGGCTTGCTCATGCAGCGCCTGACGCTATTTAGCGCGTTAATGATTTTCGGTATTCTCCAGGCCGTGTCGAACGCGGGCTATTGGCTGCTGACAATTACCGATAAAAGCATGTTTAGCATGGCCGGCGCCGTATTTCTGGAAAACCTGTGCGGCGGAATGGGAACCGCTGCCTTCGTGGCATTATTAATGACGCTGTGCAACAAATCATTTTCCGCCACCCAATTCGCCTTGCTTTCAGCGCTTTCTGCCGTGGGCCGTGTGTATGTTGGTCCGATTGCGGGCTGGTTTGTAGAAGCTTACGGCTGGACATGGTTCTATCTCTTCTCTATTTTCGCCGCGTTACCCGGCCTGTTCATTTTGCGGGTATGCCGAAACACGCTGGAATACACACAGAAGACCGATAGCTTCCAGTTGCGGAACACCTTCGCTTGCTACTACAAGGGCGCGTTACACACACTTAAAATAGGATCGTGTTTGCTGGGGCTGTGGTTAATATTGCTGATCACCAACGCAATAGGCTGGACTGCTCATCCACTCCTGGCCGAATATCTATTGATGGCCGGCGGCGGACTATCGCTTTTGGGCATACTGCTAGGCAGTCTATTGGACTACCTGTCATTGAGATCCCCACTAAATGGCTCCCGCTGAGTCGTGCTTACGGGGATAAAAGCACCGTATTCTGCTGCTTTATCCCTGTATTAAATTATTTTTTTCTCACTAGTCTGGTAAAACGAAAATTTATTTCACTACCGCAAACTTCTTTTCCCGAAATAGTTTCGTTTTCTAACTAAAAATTTCTTTGAAACAGAAATCCCCATACGCTTGAAAATAAAAGCCGCTGGCAGTTGTAATTTTTTATTCTCAATCCATACTTTTGCATGAGGTAACTTTAATCATCTGTTTTTAAAAAAAATTTTTATTTTTCACTGTCTTCTTGACATTTAAGGCGAAAAACAGCAACCACCAGCTGACATAACCTTAATCATGTTTACAGTACAGTAACGTTCCCGTAAAATGCCCGCTCGCGTGAAATGACAATAGAGCCCTTGTTATTGAGGTCGCTAGATGAGACTCAGGAAATACAATAAAATTTTTGGGATGTTGTCTTTATTCGCAACCATAGCGCTACTTAGCGGTTGCGATATGGCATTGATGAATCCCAAAGGACAGATCGGGTTAGAGCAACGATCGTTGATACTGACTGCCATCGGGCTGATGTTGATCGTTGTCATTCCCGTCATCATTATGACGATCGCCTTTGCCTGGAAGTTCAGAGCTTCCAATGAAAAGGCAAAGTATACTCCCAACTGGTCACACTCCAACAAGATAGAAGCGGTTGTCTGGACCGTGCCCATTATCATTGTCGCTATTCTTGCCATAATTACCTGGAAGACAACTCACTCGCTTGATCCCTATAAGCCTTTGGAATCAAACGTTAAACCAATCAATGTCGAAGTGGTTTCACTTGACTGGAAATGGCTGTTTGTTTACCCGGATTTGGGTATTGCCAGCGTCAATGAACTCGCTTTCCCTGCGAACACGCCTGTCGCGTTCAAAATCACCTCCGGCTCCGTAATGAACTCCTTCTTCATTCCTCGTCTTGGCGGGCAGATTTATGCCATGGCCGGTATGCAGACCAAGCTGCACCTGATTGCCAATGAACCTGGAAAATATGAAGGTATCTCAGGCGGCTACAGTGGGAAAGGCTTTTCCGGCATGAAGTTCACCGCCATTGCCACGCCCACTCAGCAGGCGTTTGACCAGTGGGTTGCGAATGTCCGTGCGTCGTCCAAGACTCTTAGCAGCATGGATGAATTCAACAAACTGGCTCAACCAAGTGAATATCATCCAGTGGAATACTTCTCCAGTGTTCAACAGGATTTGTTCAAGAATATTATTCTCAAATTCACAGGCAACGGCATGAGCATGCAACATCATGGTGAAGGCATGAAGCAAGATGAAAACATGCGCCGCGATGAGAGTATGAACATGGGCGAGCATGCCTCGCACCAAGGAGCCGAGGGATAATACGATGTTCGGAAAACTTACACTCGATGCGGTTCCCTATCAAGAACCCATCATCATGGTCACCGTGGCGGCGATCATCGTCGGCGGCCTGGCGCTGCTGGCGGCGATAACCTATTTCGGCAAGTGGAAATGGTTATGGTCGGAATGGTTTACCTCCGTGGACCATAAGAAAATCGGTATTATGTATGTCATCGTCGCGCTGGTGATGATGCTCCGCGGTTTTGCCGATGCCATCATGATGCGCGGCCAACAGGTTCTCGCCTCTGCCGGGCAAGAAGGCTTCCTTAACGCCCACCATTACGATCAAATCTTTACCGCGCACGGCGTTATCATGATTTTCTTCGTGGCGACACCGTTTGTGGTTGGCTTGATGAACCTCGCCGTTCCGCTGCAAATCGGCGCGCGCGACGTTGCCTTCCCGTTCCTGAACTCTCTGAGTTTCTGGCTGTTCGTCGCCGGCGTCATTCTGATCAATATCTCTCTGGGAATAGGCGAGTTCGCACAAACCGGCTGGGTCGCTTACCCGCCGCTTTCCGGTAAGGAGTACAGCCCCGGCGTCGGGGTCGACTACTGGATATGGAGCTTGCAGATATCCGGTCTGGGCACCACGCTGACGGGGGTCAACTTCTTCGCCACCATTATGAAAATGCGCGCGCCCGGCATGACATTGATGAAAATGCCGGTCTTTACCTGGACCGCGCTGTGTACCAACGTATTGATTATCGCCGCGTTCCCGATTCTGACAGTGACGATCGCGCTATTGACGCTTGACCGTTATCTCGGCACCCATTTCTTTACCAACGATATGGGCGGCAACATGATGATGTACATCAACCTGATTTGGGCCTGGGGTCATCCTGAGGTTTATATTCTGGTGCTGCCGGTGTTTGGTATCTATTCAGAAGTGGTTGCCACATTCTGTAAAAAACGGCTGTTTGGCTACACCTCTCTGGTGTGGGCAACCATCGCGATTACCGTATTGTCATTTATTGTTTGGCTGCACCACTTCTTCACCATGGGATCGGGCGCGAACGTTAACGCCTTCTTTGGTATCGCCACCATGATTATTTCAATCCCGACCGGGGTTAAAATCTTCAACTGGCTGTTTACCATGTATCAAGGCCGAATTCAGTCGCATTCCGCCATGCTATGGACCATTGGTTTCATCATCACCTTCTCCATCGGCGGGATGACCGGGGTTCTGTTGGCGGTTCCCGGCGCTAACTTCGTGCTGCACAACAGCCTGTTCCTGATTGCTCACTTCCACAACGTGATCATCGGTGGCGTGGTATTCGGATGCTTTGCCGGTATCACTTACTGGTTCCCGAAAGCGTTTGGCTTCACCTTGAACGAAACCTGGGGTAAGCGCGCGTTCTGGTTCTGGATCATCGGCTTCTTCGTTGCCTTTATGCCGCTTTACGCGCTGGGCTTTATGGGCATGACCCGCCGTCTGGGCCAGCAAATCAACCCGGAATTCCACCCGCTGCTGGTAGTAGCCTCCGTGGGTGCCGGGCTGATTGCAATGGGTATTCTGTGCCAACTGATACAGTTCTACGTCAGCATCCGCGACCGTGACCAGAATCGTGACCTGACCGGTGATCCGTGGGACGGCAGGACGCTGGAATGGTCCACGTCTTCCCCTGCGCCATTCTATAACTTCGCTACCGTACCGTACGTGCATGACCGTGATGCATTCTGGGATGCCAAAGAGAAAGGCGAAGCCTACAACAAACCTGCGGGTTATGAAGAGATCCACATGCCGAAAAATACCGGCGCTGGCGTAATCATCTCGGCATTCAGTCTGGCATTCGGTTTTGCCATGATCTGGCACATCTGGTGGATGGCCATTATCGGCTTCGCTGGAATGATTGTGACCTGGATCGTGCACAGCTTTAACCAGAACGTTGATTATTACGTTCCAGTTAAAGAAATTGAAAAAATCGAGAATCAGAATTTTGATCAAATCAGCAAAGCAGGTCTGAAAAATGTCAACTGAAACTCTGACTAACCCTAACGCCGCCCATGCCGAGCATGGGCACCATGATGCAGGAGCCACTAAGGTATTCGGCTTTTGGATCTACCTGATGAGCGACTGCATTCTGTTTGCGTCTTTGTTCGCAACTTATGCGGTGTTGGTCAACGGTACGGCGGGCGGTCCTGCGGGCAAGGACATATTTGATCTGTCCTTTGTACTGGTGGAGACGTTCGCTCTGCTGTTCAGTAGTATTACTTACGGCATGGCGATGCTCGCCATGAACAAAGGCAACAAATCTCAGGTCATTACCTGGCTGGGCTTGACCTTCATGTTCGGCCTGGCGTTCATTGCGATGGAGATCTATGAATTTTATCACCTGATCGCCGAAGGTTACGGCCCGGATCGCAGCGCATTCCTGTCCGCTTTCTTTGCGCTGGTCGGCACGCACGGAATTCACGTGACCGCAGGTTTGATCTGGCTGGCCGTCATGATGATTCAGGTTTCCAAACGCGGCCTGACCGCAACGAACAAAACCCGTCTAATGTGCCTGAGCCTATTCTGGCACTTCCTTGATGTGGTATGGATTTGTGTCTTCACCGTTGTTTACCTGATGGGGGCGATGTAATGAGTCACTCAACAACCGATCATGCAGGCGCCAGCCACGGTAGCGTTAAATCCTATCTGATTGGTTTCGTACTGTCCGTTATTCTGACAGTCATTCCTTTCGGCATAGTTATGTCTGGTTCTGCCTCGCATAACACCATTCTTCTGACCGTTCTGGGATGTGCGGTTATTCAGATTCTGGTGCACCTGGTGTACTTCCTGCATCTGAATTCGTCGTCTGAAGAACGGTGGAATGTGGTGGCCCTGGCGTTCACCGTCCTGATTATTGCGATTGTCGTCGTGGGCTCCATCTGGATTATGATGAGCGCGCACAACAACATGATGCTCCAGTAACTGAGCCGTAAAAGATGATTAAGCAATACCTGCAAGTCACTAAACCAGGAATTATTTTCGGTAATCTAATTTCTGTGATCGGCGGATTTCTCCTTGCTGCCCAGGGCAGCATTGATTATCCCCTGTTTCTCGCCACCCTCGCTGGGGTATCGCTGGTCGTTGCGTCTGGTTGTGTGTTTAACAATGTCATTGACCGCGATATCGACAAAAAAATGGAGAGAACCAGAAACCGGGTTCTGGTAAAAGGACTGATCTCACTGAAGGTAACGCTGGTTTACGCTTCATTGTTGGGTATTGCTGGTTTCACGCTACTGTATACCGCAGCCAACCCGCTGGCGATGTGGCTGGCGGTAATGGGATTTGTGGTTTATGTCGGTGTTTATAGTCTGTATATGAAGCGCCATTCAGTTTACGGCACGCTGATTGGCAGTTTGTCAGGCGCCGCGCCGCCGGTTATCGGCTATTGTGCCGTCAGTAACCAGTTCGATGCGGGCGCACTGATTCTGTTGCTGATTTTCAGCCTGTGGCAGATGCCCCACTCTTATGCGATCGCCATATTCCGCCTCAAAGATTATCAGGCTGCCAACATCCCGGTTTTACCGGTGGTCAAAGGCATTTCCGTCGCAAAGAATCATATTACGCTTTATATCCTCGCGTTTATGATTGCCACGCTGATGTTGTCTCTGGGCGGCTACGCGGGTTACAAATATCTGGTGGTCGCTGCCGCGGTCAGTGTGTGGTGGTTAGGAATGGCGTTGTCTGGTTATAAAAATGCCAATGATGACCGGGTATGGGCAAAAAAATTGTTTATGTTTTCTATTGTCGCCATTACCTCACTGAGCGTCATGATGTCCGTTGATTCAATAGCCCCGGCGCATGAGGTATTGCTGACCTACCTGCGTTAACAGAAATGGCATTTACAACGCATTCATCCTGAAAACAGGCGGCACATCCGCCTGTTTTTCCTTTACTTCTCTTCATCCGTCCTTGTCTTGCCAAATCACATCACAAAACCTTCCCGATGGATTTTGACTATCGCCGCCATGCCTGAACCGCAAAGTATGCAGCTTTTATTCCGGCGCCCTTTTGGGAACTTATTGTCCCCGGACTCCACTCAGCCAATGTTAAACATTTTGCCGTGGTGAAAGAAAAAGACGTTCGTGCTCTACGCACCATGCTGTGTCTGCCAGAAAATAATAATGTACCGTTGTGTAAAACAATAAATTATTCACTGGAGGCTAAATGAAAAATATTTCTTTTGATGAAAACTTAGGTCGTTTCGAGGAAATGTCTTTAGCCTCTTCAAGTTATTCTTCAACATTATATACGATACACCTGATTTTAAAGCGGGTTTGTCAGAACAGACACATCTTACGGCAAAATTTGAATCAGAAGCCAAACACAGTGTATTAAAAGGATTAAGCTATATATCCAAACATGTCAATCCAAATAAGAAATGGGGGATGCTAATTAATCTCGCCTCTGTAGTGAAGGATAATACCTTTGCCTTAAATCGCAATTGCATTTATTGCAGTAAGGCCGTTGATCTAAATATCAATGCTATGGTTAATAGCGATTATAAAACTTTCTACGTGGCGGAAAACGCAGCAGCAGGAAAGCTGGACGAGGGTATCGCAACAATGCAAGAGCATCCCGTTACCGCTGATACCTCTGTTTCTACAGTACTTTTATCGCATATTAAACCAGGAGAAAAAGCCATCATCGTTGTACCGTTGAAAAACAGAGAGTTCAGTCACTGTATGAATTTCGTTCACCTCGCTGGCAACGGTATTGTCATTGATGGGCAACAGAGTAAGCTGTACAACTTAAATAATAATGCAGATAAAAAAACATTTGATTCTCTCTATGGTGTCGCGTCGAAAGACATAAAGTCAGCACGTATATATATGACGGGAAGCGTATCGGATATAAAAAATGAAGCCTGGGAAATGGTAGAGCATACTCACTTTTCGGATAATGAATGGGAGAAACTGTAAAAGAAACGTCTCCCTGCCGTTCTGATAAGGGTCATCCATGTTTCAGGCCGTCCCTCAACGAGCGTCCTTTGCAGTGTATTTTCTGGAATTACGAGGGTTCCTCCACAAAATCACCATCGATAAACCACCGCTATCCCAGGCTGAAAATAAAGCCAACATACCTGTAATTTGTAATATTAAGGGTATACGTTTACGGAATACCGGATAGCGAATTAGAATAACGCCGACTGTTCTCCAGAGGTAAGCATGAACGATAACAAAATGACCCCGGGTGAGTTGCGTGCCACATGGGGCTTAGGTACGGTGTTTTCACTACGCATGCTTGGCATGTTCATGGTACTGCCCGTACTAACCACCTACGGTATGGCGTTACAAGGCGCCAGCGAAACGCTTATCGGTATCGCGATTGGCATCTATGGCTTGATGCAGGCTATTTTTCAGATCCCGTTTGGACTGCTGTCGGACCGGGTCGGCAGAAAACCGCTAATCGTAGGAGGATTACTGATTTTTGCTGTGGGAAGCATCGTTGCCGCGCTGAGTGATTCAATCTGGGGCATCATTCTTGGCCGGGCTTTGCAAGGATCGGGCGCGATCTCCGCCGCTGTCATGGCCTTGCTTTCCGATCTGACGCGCGAACAGAACCGCACCAAAGCCATGGCATTTATTGGCGTCAGCTTCGGCGTCACCTTTGCGATTGCCATGGTTGTCGGCCCAATTGTCACGCACGCATTTGGGTTGCATGCGCTCTTCTGGGGTATCTCGTTCCTGACTGTTATAGGTATTTTTATCACGCTCACCATAATCCCCGCCGCGCCAGCGCATATCCTCAATCGCGAGTCGGCTATCGTACGCGGCAGTTTTCATAAAGTGTTGGCGAATAGCCGGCTGCTAAAGCTGAACTTCGGCATTATGTGCTTACATATCTTGCTGATGTCCAGCTTCGTAGCCTTGCCTAGAGTACTTGAGAAAGCAGGCTTACCCCCGCAGGATCACTGGAAAGTCTATTTGGTTACCATGCTGATCTCATTCGCCGGCGTCGTGCCCTTTATTATTTATGCCGAATTGAAGCGACGGATGAAGCAAGTGTTCGTCGGCTGTATCATCGTACTGATCGCGGCTGAACTGGTGTTATGGCAGGCGGAAAACGCTATCTGGCAGATTATTTTCGGGGTGCAGCTGTTCTTTCTGGCCTTCAACGTCATGGAAGCGTTGTTGCCTTCACTCATCAGCAAAGAGTCGCCGGCAGGCTATAAAGGGACCGCGATGGGCGTCTACTCGACCACGCAGTTTATTGGGGTGGCGATCGGCGGCAGTCTTGGCGGCGGACTTTTCGAGCTGTACGGGGCGTCATTTGTCTTTATCGCGGGCGTCGTGATTGCCGCTATCTGGTTACTGGTCGGGTTTACCATGCAGGAGCCTCCTTACCTAAGCAGTCTGAGAATTACGCTTTCCGATTTGGCATTAAAAGATAACCAACTTGAGCAGAAAATGCGCACTCAGCCCGGCGTGGCGGAAGTGATCATCGTGCCTGATGAATGCAGCGCTTACGTTAAAATCGACAATAAAAAAACCAGTAGAAAACAGTTGGAAGCACTGGTCAGTCCGTCATAAAAATCGCCGGGAGCGATTTTTAACGTCGCTTGCGGCGGCCCGCAGGGGAGCGGGCAGAGATTGCCCGCTATAAAACAGGCCAGAGAACGTTGGCCTGTAAAGAGACTAATCGCGAAAATTGATGAACTGGAACGGTTGCCCCAAATCGGCGGCGCGCACTAACGCCATCACACTTTGCAAATCATCACGAGATTTCCCCGTCACGCGAATCTGTTCACCCTGGATCTGTGCCTGGACTTTCAGCTTGCTATCTTTAATCAGCTTCACAAGCTTTTTCGCGAGCGCGCTTTCAATACCCTGCTTCAGTTTAGCCTCAACGCTGTAGGTTTTACCGCTATGATCCATCTCCTCGGGGACTTCCAGCGAGCCGCTCTCAATACCGCGCTTCATCAACTTTTCACGCAGAATATCGATCAATTGCTGAACCTGAAAGTCCGACTCGCTGGCCGCCTTGATAGTTTGTGATTTTTCATTCAACTCAAAGTTGGCCGGAACATTGCGAAAATCCCAACGGGTGCTCAGCTCCCGCGTCGCGTTTTCCACCGCATTGCGGACTTCCTGCATATCAATTTCCGAAACAATATCGAAAGATGGCATAATTTGTTCTCCTGCAAGGTTAGCTGGCGAGCATAATAACCGCTCCTTTGTCATAAACAAAATGCGCGTCAACAGGTACGGTCAGACTTTACTCCGTCACGCAGATTCATTAGCCTGATAAACAAATATCATGCAAATTATGACCTAGGGGTCGGCCTAAACAAGAACGCCAGTTCAAAGGGAGAGTCAAATGAAAATCACCGTTCTTGGTTGCGGCGCTCTCGGCCAATTGTGGCTTGCGACCTTGCATCAACAGGGACATGACGTTCAGGGGTGGCTGCGAATCCCACAACCGTTTTGCCCCGTCAATGTGACTATGCTGGATGGGCAACATTGTAATCTTAACCTTACCGCGAACGATCCCGATCACCTGAGGCAAAGCGATCTGTTGCTCGTGACGTTAAAAGCCTGGCAAGTTTCCGGTGCCGTCGCCGCACTACTGCCACAGCTCAACCCTCGTTGCACCATTTTGCTTTTGCATAATGGGATGGGTGTTCGCGAAGAGCTGCCTGCGCACAAACAGCCATTGATTATCGGCATCACCACCCACGCCGCACGCCGCGATGCCACCACGGTGGTTCATGTAGCCTCAGGGACTACACATATCGGATCGATTGATGATGCGGATCCTCAGCAAAGCCATTTTGCCGAAATTCTGCATCAGGCATTACCCGACGTCGCCTGGCACAATAACATTGCCGCGACCTGCTGGCTTAAACTGGCCGCAAACTGCGTCATTAATCCGTTGACCACGATCTATCAGTGTACGAATGGCGAGTTGCGGGCTTATCCAGAACAGATTAAATCGCTTTGTCAGGAAGTGGCCGACGTGATGGATCGCGAAGGATTCCGCACATCTGCCGACAGCCTGCTACTCTATGTTAACCAAATTATTCAGAATACCGCCGCCAATACCTCATCGATGTTGCAAGACATCATGGCGCAGCGTCATACCGAGATTGACTACATTACCGGTTATCTGCTGCGCCGGGCGCGTAATCATGGTCTGACGTTGCCTGAAAATAGCCGTCTTTTTAAACAAATCAAACGAAAGGAGAATGAATATGAGCGCCTCAGTACTGGTGTGTCTGGCTCCTGGTAGTGAAGAAACGGAAGCGGTCACAACTATCGACTTGCTGGTCAGAGCAGGCATTCGGGTAACGCTTGCCAGCGTCGCCAGTGACGGTAACCTGGAAATCACCTGCTCCCGGGGTGTCCGGCTTCTGGCCGACGTGCCTTTGGTTGAGGTCGCGGATCGTCATTTTGACGCACTGGTGTTACCCGGCGGGCAGCAAGGCGCCGAATGTTTCCGGGATAGCCCCTTACTGGTGGAATGTATTCGTCAGACCAATCAGGATGGAAGAATTGTAGCCGCGATGTGCGCGACGCCCGCGCTCGTGCTTGAACACCGCCAGCTTTTCCCCGTCGGTAACATGACCGGTCACCCGGTATTAAAAGATAAGATTGCACCAGAAAAATGGATGGAAAAGCGAGTCGTTTACGACCCGCGCGTCAATCTATTGACCACCCAAGGGCCGGGAACCAGCATGGATTTCGCCCTGAAACTGATCGATTTGTTATTGGGCAAAGAAAAAGCGGCGGAGGTCGCCGCACAGTTGGTACTCCCGCCAGGCATTTACAATTATCAGGATTAGAATCTAAACCTGTAAAAAAAGCGCATTCGGTCACTAAGGGCGATAAACTTTTACATTAGTAAACCCTTGCTCATGCAGATAAAGCGCCTGTAGGCGGCTCATCACGCCGCGTTCACAATAAAGCAGATAGGTTTTACTCTGATCAAGATCGCCAAACTGCGTGCCCAATTTATAGAACGGCAACGGCTTGATCTCAACCTGCTCCAGCGCTAACGGGTTCTCTTCCTGTTCATCCGGCGCACGGATATCAAGTAGCACGTCCGTTGGCGCAAACGCCACCACGGTTTCCACTTCAATCACATCCTGCCGGGTCTGCTCGGCAATTTCACGAATATCGATATTGCGGGCTTCGCTGACGACACGCTCCAGAATAGCGAAATCAAAGTGACTTTCCTGTTCTTCAATTTTCGACTTCACCGCTTTTACCGTTGGGCTTCTGGAGATAACACCACAGTATTCCGGCATCGTTTTGGCGAAATCCTCCGTACCCAGTTCACGGGCCAGCTTAATAATGTGCTCTTTATCATGAGAAATCAGCGGCCGCAAAATGAGCGTATCTGACGCATTATCAATTAACCGCAGATTAGTGAGCGTCTGGCTGGAAACCTGGCCGAGCGCCTCTCCCGTGACCAGCGCCTGTACCCCATAGCGTTCCGCCATCTGTGACGCTGCGCGAACCATCATGCGTTTAAGAACCACACCCATCTGACCATCGTCGATTTTTGCCAGAATCTCGCTGACCACTGGCTCAAAATCAATGGAGATAAAACGTACCCGGTGCGAGCTGCCATAGCGATTCCACAAATAATGCGCCACCTGCTTAACGCCAATCTCATGAGCGGCGCCGCCTAGATTAAAGAAACAGTAGTGCACGCGGCAGCCGCGGCGCATCAGCATATAACTGGATACACCCGAATCAAAACCGCCGGAAATCAGCGACAGCACATCTTCCTGCGTCCCAATAGGGAAACCGCCGATCCCCTCATTGCGGGCATTAACCAGCAGTAAACGATCCTGATCGATTTCCAGATGAACCGTGACCTGCGGCGAGGAGAGGTTGACCCGCGCCGTTTCGATATGTTGATTAAGACCGCCGCCGACATAGCGTTCAACATCCTGAGAGCTAAACTCATGCTTTCCTCGGCGTTTTACGCGAACGCAAAACGTTTTTCCGATCAGTTGCTCGCGATATAGCGCCAGCGTCTGCTCAAAAATGTCGTGAACATCGGTATAGACGCGCTCTTCAACATCCAGAATGTGATGGATACCGGGGATACGCGTCAGGGCATCACGAATAGCTTCGCGCTGACGTTCGTCTTTTGCCCGAACTTCGATATGATCCCAGTGACGGACAACCGCCAGCGTTTCATCATAGTTTTTTACGACGTTGCGAATGTTACCGGTTAGAATTTTGATAAAGCGCAACCGCACAGATTGGCTCTTGATGGTGATTTCCGGGAACAGTTTAATGATAAACTTCATGGTGGCTATCGTTACTTGGTCAGAAAGGCGTAAATAAATTTACCCCTGTGCACTAAAATCACGTTATCGGTAAAATCAACATTACAAGGACGGTTTTACCGATAGCATCCAGGGCGCGGAGTATATCATTATATAAAGGTATGCTGTGCGTTTTAACCGTATAATTGCGTGGTCATCCGTGGGTGACTGAACACGAAATAACGTGATGCCTCGACCAGGCAACTACGTATAACCCAGGACTCAAAACCTATGCCCAAAAAAACAGCGCTGCCGGTCAGCTTTGAAAACTCACTAAACGAACTGGAAAAAATCGTTACCCGGCTGGAGTCGGGCGAGTTGCCATTGGAAGAGGCGCTGAATGAGTTTGAGCACGGAATACAGTTGGCGCGTCAGGGACAGCAAAAATTGCAACAGGCAGAGCAACGAGTGCAAATTCTGCTGAGCGACGAAACTGATGCGGCCCTGTCGCCGTTTACCCCGGACAGTGAATAATAGCTATGGCGGATTTCACCGAGCAGTTGAATGCTCATTATCAGCGTACAAACCGTACATTAAGCCACTATCTCGCCACCCTTCCCTTTCAGAGTAGTCCACTGGTTAATGCTATGGGTTATGGTGCACTGTTAGGAGGTAAGCGGCTGCGCCCGTTTCTGGTCTACATCACGGGAGAACTGTTTGGCGCGCCTTTGGAAAGTCTGGATGCGCCAGCCGCGGCGGTAGAATGCATTCACGCCTATTCGTTAATTCATGATGACCTGCCGGCTATGGACGATGACGATTTGCGCCGCGGTCAACCGACCTGCCACATTAAATTTGGCGAAGCCAGCGCAATTCTGGCCGGTGACGCGTTGCAAACGCTGGCATTCTCTATTCTGGCCGACGCGCCAATGCCCCTGGTATCCGATCGTGATCGATTGGCGATGCTATCTGAGCTGGCGCAGGCCAGCGGGGTTTCTGGCATGTGCGGCGGTCAGGCGCTGGATCTGGAAGCGGAAGGCCGTCAGGTGGATCTTGCCGCACTGGAGCAAATCCACCGTCACAAGACCGGGGCGTTGATCAGAGCGGCGGTCAGACTGGGCGCGCTGACGGCAGGCGACGCCGGCCGCGCCGCGTTGCCGTTTCTCGATCGTTATGCCAACGCGATTGGACTGGCCTTTCAGGTGCAAGACGATATTTTGGATGTAGTGGGCGATACCGCCACGCTCGGCAAACATCAGGGGGCCGATCAGCAGTTGGGCAAAAGCACCTACCCCGGTTTGCTGGGGCTGGAGAACGCGCGAGAAAAAGCACGGGCTCTCTATCAGGAATCACTGGCCTCTTTGGATGATTTAGCAGCATCGAGTCCGATACCACTGAATATTGCGCCATTACAGGCGCTGGCGAATTTCATCGTTGAGCGCAACAAATAAAATCTCTAAATGAGTCTCTAATGAGTTTTGATACAGCGAAATACCCTACACTGGCGATAGTGGATACACCCGATGAGCTTCGCCTGCTGCCGAAAGAGAGTCTGCCGAAGCTGTGTGATGAACTTCGTCGATATCTGCTGGACAGCGTCAGCCGTTCAAGCGGTCATTTTGCCTCAGGATTAGGTACGGTTGAACTCACCGTCGCCCTGCATTATGTCTACAACACCCCTTTCGATCACCTGGTGTGGGATGTGGGCCATCAGGCTTATCCGCACAAGATCCTGACCGGTCGCCGGGATCGTATTTCCACTATCCGTCAGAAAGGCGGCTTACACCCGTTTCCGTGGCGGGATGAAAGCGAATACGACGTATTGAGCGTCGGTCACTCATCGACCTCCATTAGCGCCGGATTAGGTATGGCGGTTGCCGCAGAACGGGAAGGAAAAGGCCGTCGCACCGTGTGTGTAATTGGCGACGGCGCCATTACAGCAGGCATGGCCTTTGAAGCCATGAACCACGCAGGCGATATCCGTTCCGATCTGCTGGTGATACTGAACGACAATGAAATGTCGATTTCAGAAAACGTCGGGGCGCTGAACAACCATCTGGCGCAATTGCTGTCAGGCAAACTTTACGCCAGCCTACGCGAAGGTGGTAAGAAAGTGTTATCCGGCCTGCCGCCGATAAAAGAGCTGGTAAGGCGGACGGAAGAGCATCTCAAAGGCATGGTCGTGCCGGGGACGCTATTTGAAGAACTTGGTTTTAATTATATCGGCCCGGTGGACGGTCACGATGTGCAGACGCTGGCCCATACGCTGAAAAACATGCGTGACCTGAAAGGCCCGCAATTGCTGCATATTATGACCAAAAAAGGCAAAGGCTACGCACCAGCCGAGCAA
The DNA here is from genome assembly GCF_005484945.1 of Brenneria rubrifaciens. NCBI lineage: Bacteria > Pseudomonadati > Pseudomonadota > Gammaproteobacteria > Enterobacterales > Pectobacteriaceae > Brenneria > Brenneria rubrifaciens. The sequence goes on along the minus strand of NZ_CP034035.1, from coordinate 985,983 downwards.
GATCCGATTAGCTGGCATGCGGTGCCGAAATTCGATCCTGCCAGCGGCACACTGCCAAAAAGTAAAGACGGCGCCCTGCCCACCTATTCCAAAATTTTCGGTCAATGGCTACAGGAAACCGCAGCCAAAGACAGTAAATTAATGGCCATCACGCCCGCCATGCGCGAAGGGTCAGGCATGGTACAGTTCTCGAAAGACTATCCGCAGCAATACTTCGATGTGGCGATTGCCGAACAGCACGCCGTCACCTTCGCCGCCGGTCTCGCGGTGGGCGGCTACCACCCTGTTGTCGCCATTTATTCCACCTTTTTGCAGCGCGCCTACGATCAGGTTATCCATGACGTCGCCATTCAGAACTTACCGGTGATGTTCGCCATCGATCGCGGCGGTATTGTCGGCGCGGATGGACAAACCCACCAAGGGGCCTTTGATCTCTCTTTCTTACGTTGTATCCCGAACATGATCATCATGACGCCCAGCGACGAAAACGAGTGCCGCCAGATGCTTCATACCGGCTACCATTATCAGAAAGGCCCAACGGCCGTGCGTTACCCTCGCGGTAACGGTTCGGGAGCGGAACTGACCCCGCTGGCTGAATTGCCGATTGGCAAAGGGGTCATTCGCCGACAGGGAGAAAAGCTCGCTATTCTGAATTTCGGTACACTATTACCAGAAGCGCAAAAAGTGGCGGACGAGTTGAATGCCACGCTGGTCGATATGCGTTTTGTCAAACCGTTGGATGAAGGGTTGATCCTGGAAGTGGCCAACACGCATTCCCTACTCGTGACGCTGGAAGAAAATGCCGTTATGGGCGGAGCGGGCAGTGGTGTGAATGAACTGCTGATGGCAAAACGCGTGGCGCTGCCGGTACTGAATATCGGCTTACCGGACGCCTTCGTTCCTCCGGGCTCACAGGAAGAAATCCGCGCCGACCTCGGCCTGAACGCCGCCGGCATTGCGCGCCGCATCAGGGCATGGCAGTCCTGACCACTTCCTGCAACACGAAATAGCGCTTTAACCGGCGTTATTCCGCTCTTCTTTTTTTCACCCAATACGGAACCTAAGCCACTCTCATGCCACTCAAAGAAAATTTTTAAGGAGAAACTGCATGAGCAGTACGCGAGGTTTCCATATCGTCATGTCTAAGCTCATGAAGCAGTATCAGGTTGATGCGGAGAAAGCGGAGCAGAGCGGACATGACGTGTATATCATCACACTGGAAGACGAAATGCAGATCTTGCTGCTGGGTAACCAGCAAGATTACCTGAACATTATGAGTCCCGTCGCCCCACTGTCGCCAGACGTCAGCATGCGACCCGACGTTCTGTTGTCACTGCTCTCCATGAACATGTGGAACACTAAACATCCGGTTTTCAACATCGGTCTTGATGCCGAAAAGATGCAGGTTATGCTCTCATGCCGGCAAGCGCTTGCCGAACTGGATGAAACTGAAACCTATCAGTTGGTGAGCACATTTATTGATACCGCTGCCAAACTTAAAAGCTGGCTTCTTAAACAAATCGAGGCCGGACGCAAAGTGAACCCGGAGTAAAGAGCCTAATGTAAGCACAACAGGCTTATCGCTCGCCACCTGAATAGCCGTCAAAGGACTGACTGCATGACACATTACAGATATTTCTCTGGTAACTCCACGATCGATCCCCTAGCAAATTTTTCTCATGAGCCAGTTGTCAAACTGCATGAGGCGGTATTGCCCAGTTCACCGTCAATCGCCAACGTGCCGCGCAGTTGGCACTGAATCAATCACCTATATTAACCGCCGGAGTCATCTTAATTTTGTCATAACACTCCAACCCATTAACTTAGCACGCTAAGTTATCTTAATAAAAAAGAGGATAGAACTCATCATGAACAACCTACAAAACCGGTATTTCTATGGAGGCACCATGGTAAACCCACTGGAAAACTTCAGCCAGGAACACGTGGTTAAATTACATGACGCGGCTAGCCCGCAGGAATTGGGCATCGGTTCTTATAAAGGCAAACTCGTCAGAGTAAACACATCGACGATGGAGCATCTGAAACTGGCGCAGGAAACCCTACGCAAAACCAAGATGATTCTGCCCTACGGCGCCAGCAACCAAATCTCAGATATCGTACATACAGAGGGAGCATCTCTGGCACGCGGAATCATGAAAAACACGCTGGTCCCTCCGTCACCAACACCATCACCCTATGCCAACGCGAAAGTTGCTGCCCATTTTCAGGCAGGCGGCAGTAGAGAACATGCTGATGTGGCGTATACGCTTCTGGCGCAAAAACGCATTAATGCGCCGGTGCTCGAGGTAAGGGATAACAACAGGGATCATGATTACGTACTGATTGGCGATCCGCGAGATCAAACATGGGGCGAGAAAAACACTGTCGTCGTTGATCCCTGGGTCAGATATCCTTCCGCAGTCACGCTCAAACAGGCTAAAAATCACAACCCCGATTCGCAACCAATTCATCAAAGAGAGCGTAATGCCGCTCCTGTGCCCGACGCACACAGATTAAATAGTATTAAGCATGTTACAAAAAAGGAACTGTATGACTTTTCGTTTGACACTAGTTTACCCCTTATCGGCCCAGAGTATCTCAGGGAACTGGCGGTTGATGATGAATTTGAGAGCATACCTGATGAGAAAACTGTCGCCAAAGACCCCAGCACACGCTATACGAGTAACTTTATCAACGCAAAATCCATGGATAAAATCGCGCAGGCAACGGTGTTACGGCAACGTGCAGCACAGCAAGCCATGGAAAGTTCACCTTATGTAGCCCCTGTGTTACGTGAACGCGCAGCACAGTAAGCCATGGAAAGTACCTGATACAGCCGCTGTTCACGGTTACGACAGAACACAGTAATCGAGCCGTTTAGTACTAAGCGCATTGAACAAAAGGACAAGAAGCCATCATGAACCCCATACACGCCAGGTATTTCCCCGGAGGCGTCGCGGTAAACCTACTGGAGAATTTCAGCCTGGAGCATGTGGTTAAATTACATGATGCGGTCAACCCGCGGGAATTGGTCATCGGTTCTTATAAAGGTAAACGCGTCGGCGAAGATTCATCGACGATAGAGCATCTGAAATTAGCGCAGGACACCCTGCGCAGAATAAAAATGATTGTGCCTTACGGCGCAGGTAACCAAACCGCAGAGGTCATATACACCCAGGGAGAGCCTCTGTCTCGATCATTAATGCGGAATGTGACGGCACCCTCATTAGCACCATTCTTCGAGACGAAAGAAACGGCCCGCTTTCTGTCTGACAACGGTTACCCCCTTATCGGCCCAAACTGCCTTTCATTTATGGAGCAAAGTCATCCAACCGACACCTTTCCAGATGAGAAAATCTTCGCCAAAGACCCCAACTCACGTTATGCGAGTAACCCTTCCAACGCAAAATTGGTGGACGATATCGCGCAGGCGACAGTGTCGCGGCAACATGCGGCGCAGCAGGCCTGCAATAATTCACCTCTAAATATGCGGTAGTTATTTTCGGTTACTCCAGAACAAGGCAATTGAATTATTTAGCACTACGGTACAGTGAATAGAAGGATAAAAAACCATCATGAACCCAATACACGACAGGTATTTCCCCGGTGGCGCTACGGTAAATCCGCTGGAAAATTTTAGCCAGGAGCATGTGGTTAAATTACATGATGCAGTTGACGCGCAAGAATTGGGGATCGGTGTGTTTAAAGGCCAACACGTCATCGTAAACTCATCGACAATGGAGCACCTGAATCTGGCGCAGGAAACCTTGCGCAAAGCGAAAATGTTAATGCCTTACGGCGCCGGCAACCAAAAAGTGGATATGTTTTATACCGGTGGAGAAAGCTTCATGCGATTACACATGCAAAGACATAGGTCCTTACACCCGGCCCCCATTCCCAACGCTCAACAGGTCGCCCGTTATCAGGCAGGCAACTGTGGAGAAACCTCCGATATAAGCTATACGTTGCTGGCACAGCAACGTATCAATGCGCCAGTGTTGCTCGTAAGGGACAATGATTGGGACCATAGATATGTACTGATTGGCGATCCGCGCGATCAAACATGGGGAGAGAGAAATACCGTCGTCGTGGATCCCTGGGTCAGTTACCCCTCGGCAGTCACGTTAGCTCAGGCAATCAGGCGCAATCCGCGCCCCCAGCCCGACTACCAGCGAGCATGCAACGCCGCCCCTTTACCCGCTGCTCAGGCGTTGGATAGCATAAGCCATGTTTCCACCGCGGAAATCATGCAATATATGGTTGAGATAGACTTTCCCCCGATAGGCAATGATTTTCTAGAATGGTTATCCGAAAGCAAAAATGAAAGCAATTTGTTAGATGAGAAAATCGTCGCTGAAGATCCCAGTACGCGCTATTCGACCAATATGCTCGACGCCAGATCAACGGACGATATCGCGCAGGCAACGGTGTCACGACAACGTGCGGCACAGCAGGCCTGGGACAATTCGCCTTATCGATGGTAACCCCGATGCCCTGCCTAAGATCCCATCATTCAAAAAATCGCTCGTGCCGCACCCTTGCCGGAGGCATAGACACGACATAGTCATAACCATTAATAATAAGGGAGACGTCGGGCGTGCCTTCACAAACCCCAGGGGATGCTGACTCATACAGTTAAAACTACAGCCAATATTGCCCCATGCCATACAGAACCCCGGCAGCAATCACACCGGCCACGATATCGTCAATCATGATGCCCATGCCGCCATGCACATTGCGATCAAACCAGCGGATCGGCCAGGGTTTCCAGATATCCAGACAGCGGAACACGACAAAACCTGCGACAACCCATTGCCATTCATTCACAGGCAACGCCATCAACGTTATCCACATGCCGACAAACTCGTCCCAGACGATGCTGCCGTGATCATGGACGCCCATGTCTTTAGCCGTCTGATGGCACAGATATACGCCGATGCAAATACTCAGCATGACCAATAACGAATAAAGTTCAAGAGGAAGAAATGACATCAGATACCACAATGGGATCGCTGCCAACGATCCCATTGTGCCGGGCAGCCAGGGAGTTAAACCGCTGCCAAAACCGGTTGCCAGCAGATGCCACGGGTTATCCATGCGTAGCCGGCACCTGGCGGTATCAGCCCCTTTAGTTTTGCTTACTAAAATGGTCATACCCCTTCCCATCAAACTCAACCTCTTTTTCACCCAGGAAGAAGCGCAATCCTTCCGATGAAGGCCCGATTTGCCCAATACACGTATAGTCTGCGCCTAAGTGTCCGAGAACGATATCCAAGGCCCCACGATTAATCTCGGGTACGGTAAAGCACAGTTCATAATCCTCGCCGCCTGATAGCGCCCAATGCAATGCCAGTTGTTCATCAACCTGATGTTTATCAACACAGTCATGTAACCAGTGAGATCGAGGAAGCGTATCCAGATTAATCCGTGCGCCGCACTCACTGGCTTTCAGAATGTGCTTTAGATCGGCAACCAAACCGTCGGAGATGTCAATCGCTGAACTGGCCAGATCCCGCAATGCCTGACCTTGCAGTATCCTGGGCTGTGGCCGCAGATGGCGTTGAAGCAAAGCGTTGCGGGCTTCGGTGTTGGAGATTTGCAACCGGTTTTGCAGAATGGCCAACCCGGCGGCGCTGTCGCCCAATGACCCGGTAACATAAATCCAGTCGCCAATTCTGGCCCCCCGACGGGTCAATGCCCGACCAGCCGGAACCAAACCATGAATTGTCAGCGTCAGGCTTAACGGACCACGCGTTGTATCGCCGCCGATGAGTTGCATACCATAGTAATCGAGTAGCTCGAACAGGCTATCGCTATAAACAGACAACCAGTCGCTTTTGTTTTCAGGCAGAGTAATGGCCAGAGAAAGCCAGGCAGGATCGGCACCCATCGCCGCCAGATCACTTAAGTTTACCGCCAGTGATTTGTATCCCAGATCGGCAGGATTGATATCGGGCAGAAAATGAATGCCGGATACCAACGTATCGGTGCTCACCGCCAGCCATTGTTTGTCTGCCAGCGTAAGTAACGCACAATCGTCACCGATTCCTAATTCCACATCACGGCGTGAATTTCTAACCCGATTGAAATAGCGGGCAATAAGGTCAAACTCTCCTTCAACCATAACCTTTCCAGCCAGAGTTTAATCCAGACAAGATCAGGGCCGGATAACCCGGCCCTGACTCACTTATTTTTTCTTCGTTTTTCTTACCGACGGTGCGGCTTTGTCGAGTACGCCATTCACGAATTTATGGCTATCCTCGGCGCCAAACATTTTGGCCAGTTCGATGGCCTCATTGATGGCCACCTTGTAAGGGACATCGTCGCGTTTACTGAGCTCAAACATCGCCAGACGCAAAATGGCTCGTTCAACCTGACCCAGTTCATCTAGTTGGCGCGACAGGAAAGGCGCCATCAACCGATCAAGTGTCTCAGCCTGGATAGCTACCCCTGCCAGCAGCTCACGAAAGTAGGTGATGTCGACATCTTTGACATCCTGCTCACTCAGGAATTGTAGTTCAATATCGGCAATATCGTTCTGAGACAACTGCCAGGAATAAAGCGCTTGAACCGCACATTCACGGGCGCGGCGACGAGCAGCAGGTTTCACGGAATTCCCCTTACTTAATAATCAGGCTTACTTGATGGCTTTTAATACATTAATCATTTCTAACGCGGTCAAGGCAGCTTCTGCGCCTTTATTACCCGCTTTGGTGCCAGCGCGCTCAATCGCCTGCTCAATGCTCTCTGTCGTCAGCACTCCAAAAGCAACGGGGATTTCACTGCTCATGGCGACATGAGACAAACCGGAACTGCATTCGCCGGCAACAAATTCAAAATGGGCGGTTCCACCGCGGATAACCGTCCCCAACGCAACAACTGCATCGAAACCACCGTTTTCTGTGCTCTTGGTCAGCGCGCGAACGGCTAACGGCAGCTCATAGGCGCCAGGAACCCAAACCACGGTAATATTGTCGTCTTTAACCTGGCCGATACGCTTTAACGCGTCAATCGCGCCTTCCAACAGGCTGTCATTAATGAAATGGTTAAAACGAGCAATTGCAATCGCCACGCGGGCATCAGGAGTAGCAACAATACCTTCAATAACGTTCATAGCTTTCCTTTATCTGGTCTTTATACCCCGCAGGGGGGCGGATTCTACCATATTCTTCCGGTTACGTATCCGGTTTTGTCCGATGCGAACCCAGCCGTGTCACGTTTTTGGTTTCAACCGCACACGTAAGTCCGGCCCGATCAGGCGGACATCATTTATCTCAAACTCAGGGGCCAGCGACAGTGCATTTAATCCCGGCAATACGCACAGCGGGCGAGCTTGATCCCCTAAAAGCATTGGTGCGAAATACACGATAAGCTCATCGACCACACCCGCACTTAATAATGCGCCCGCTAACTTCGCGCCCGCTTCAACCCACACAGAGTTAATTTGTCGCTTGCCCAGAATCATCATCAGCGCGACCAAATCAACACCGCCCTGATGCGGCGGCAACTTTAACTGCTCGACGCAGTCAGGCCAAACCAGTTCATCTTGCTGAAGACGTGCCAGCCAGGTTTGCCCCGGCTGTGAAATAATACGATGCTGCGGTGTCACACGCTGTTGGCTATCGATAATGATTCGTACCGGCTGAGCGACGTTCGCCTCTGGATAAGCCCGCTGTATGTCCGTATTCAGCTCAGACCAACGAACGGTTAACGCGGGATCATCCGCCAACACGGTGGCGCTACTGCTTAAAATAGCGGCGCTTTCAGCACGAAAACGCTGAACGTCACGCCTCGCCTGCACTGACGTGATCCACTGGCTTTCGCCTGACGCCATCGCCGTGCGCCCATCCAGCGAGGCGGCCATTTTTAGCCGCACGAAAGGGAATCCAGTGCGCATGCGCTTTAGAAATCCGGGATTGACGTTCTCTGCTTCAGCCATCATCAAGCCATGACTCACTTCGATACCGGCCTGTTGCAGACGGTACAGGCCGCGTCCCGCCACCTGTGGATTCGGGTCCTGCATCGCGGCGACAACGCGTACAACGCCTGCCGCGATGAGCGCATCGGCGCAAGGCGGGGTTCTGCCATGATGACTGCATGGCTCCAGCGTGACATACGCGGTTGCGCCCTGCGCTCGTTCACCCGCCATACGCAGTGCATGCACTTCCGCATGAGGCTCACCGGCGCGCAGGTGATAGCCTTCCCCGACAATCTCACCGTCGCGCACAATCACACAACCCACATTCGGGTTGGGCGATGTCGTATAACGCCCACGGCGCGCCAACTCAAGCGCCCGCGCCATATACCGCTCATCGTACGGAACCCTCGTATTATCCTGCGGAATAACCATTCCCTGAACCTCTTGTTTCTGGGGACAAATAAGCTGTCACATCAGGTTTTATCCTGTAGGCGGGCAATCTCTTCACCAAACTCCCGAATGTCCTCGAAACTGCGATACACCGACGCAAACCGGATATAGGCGACTTTGTCCAATTTTTTAAGCGCGTCCATAACCAGATTGCCGACCATTTTAGCCGTTACTTCACGTTCGCCCGTGGCGCGCAAGTGAGACTTAATATGATTAATCGCCATTTCAACATCATCAGAACTGACAGGCCGTTTCTCCAGCGCCTTAAGCATGCCGCTACGCAATTTATCTTCATTGAAAGGTTCGCGTATATCGCTGCTTTTTACTATCCGGGGCATAACCAGCTCAGCGATTTCAAATGTGGTAAAACGCTCATTACACACCAGACACTGCCGACGTCGGCGCACCTGCGAGCCTTCACCAACCAGGCGGGAATCGATGACTTTGGTATCAACAGCAGAACAAAATGGACAATGCATGATGTTTTTGACCAGAAATCCCTAACGTATGGAGAGTTTACCCTGAATCAACCGAGTAACCAAAACTCCTGAGCATTGTTGCGAAGCGGTTCGCAGACCAGGCAACGGCATGAAAAAAGCCCGCTTGTCTATGACTTGCCTACAATCATAGCTACACTGTCAGCAAAAGAAACTAAGGTATTAGTGTATATAAAACTCAAAGGGGAACGGCAGAAATGAGAACCCGATACCGCATGCTCGCTATCTTAGCCGCGTTATTTATCCTCACAGGTTGTGCGCAACAACGTCAAATGCCAACGTTACAAAATCAGTTGAAACAGTTAAATCAACAGTTGCAAACCCTCACCAGCCAGGCCACGGCGCTGGAGCAGCAGAATGCACTGAACGCACAGTCAATTTCCGGTGTATACCTTCTTCCCACCGCGCAAAGCCATGCCATGTTACAAAGCGACATCGGCAAGCTCAGCGTATCGCTCAGCCATATCGAAACCGAAGCCAACGGAACGCGTGCATTACTGCATATCCGAACCATCGACTCATCCAGGCTCCCTGCTTTCAGCGCGCAGCTTGACTGGGGTCAGATCGATCCCGTTAGTGGAAAACCGTTAACCCGCGATTCGCAGACCCAGTCATTTACCGTAACGCCAACGCTGTTGCCAAAGGCCGCAGCAGCCATTGAACTACGTCTTAGCGGATTGTCACCAGAACAGTTAGGATTTATTCGCTTGCACCACTTGGAAGAAGTCTCTGCGCAACCTCCCGTGACCGAAGCCCCTTAATTCGATAATCCTATGACGCCCGGGAACCGGGATGGGTAAAAACATCGTAAGTGCTTTCAATCGCTATAAAAAAAACCCCGCATCGCGCTGAGGAATCCCCAGTAATGGGCGGGTAAAAAAAGACAGGCATAGAGTTTTGTGATCTACTGATTGTGCAACCAATTCAATGAGATCACTTCTATGCCTGCTCGCCAAGTATGCCAGAACTTTTTCCGGGACGCTTTAGCCCCGTTTCACAAATATCGACAGAATGCCCTTCTCGACGCTACCGCTGCTTTAACGCGTGGCGCATCCCTCACCCTGACCAGTATTGGACGATATCTTCCCGGGACAGCACAGGTAAAACACAAGATTAAACGGACTGACCGTCTGCTGGGTAATATCGAGCTTCATAGCGATATCCCTCTGATATTCAGGAATATTACCTCACTACTGACGCAGCGACTTTCATGGTGTGTAATCGCTGTTGACTGGAGCGGCTACCCTTCACAGGCATTCCATGTTCTGCGCGCAAGCCTGATTTGTGATGGGCGTTCCATACCCCTGATGAGTCAGGTTGTCCCTTCGGATAAACAGCAGAACCCTCATGTTCAAAAAGCATTTCTGGATGCGCTCAGCAACGCCGTGTCATCTGATAAAAAAGTCATTATTGTCACTGATGCCGGGTTTCAGAATGCCTGGTTTCGCCATATCAAATCACTGGGTTGGGATTTTATTGGGCGGGTGCGGGGAAATACGCTGCTGCGTCTGGACAGAAAAGGGGAGAACTGGTTCAGAAGACAGGAACTGAAGGCCAGTAATAAACCGGAATACCTCGGGACGGGTACATTCGCCCGTGCAAAGTATTCCCGCTGTGACGGTCATTTTTACCTGCATAAAAAAGAGGCGAAGGGCAGAAAGCATCGCCATGCCCGCTGCCGTATTGAGCGTAAATCTCAGGAGCGCGACGGACGTTCAGCGGCCAAAGAGCCCTGGCTTATTTTCAGCAGCACAAACGAATTTAAGCCACGTGAAGTGATGAAACTTTACAGCCGCAGAATGCAGATTGAGCAGAATTTTCGTGACGAGAAAAGTGAGCGATTTGGTTTTGGTCTGCGTGCCAGCCATAGTGGTACGGCAGGACGCCTATTGGTGCTGAGTCTGCTGGCGACGCTGGCAACAGCAGTCCTATGGCTTTTGGGCTATGATGCTGAAAATAAGGGATTACATCTTAGATATCAGGCCAACAGTCTGAAATCGCGGCGGGTCATTTCGTACCTGACGTTAGCGGAGAATGTCCTGCGACACTCTCCGCTAATGTTAAGACGAACGGTGCTGAGCACCGTTCTTGAGCACCTCGCCAAAGCCTACCGGAGTATAGTGTTGGTTTATTAGCGCTGATTTTGTGGGGATCCCTCAGCGCATCGCGGGGTTTACCTGGCATTCGACTGATTAAGGCAGAATCGAAGGCTGATCCGCCCCCTCTTTCTCGACCTTCTGTATCAGCAAATGCTCGCGTTTCATACCCAGTTTCAAAGCCAGAGCGGACGCGACATAGATGGAAGACACCGTACCGATTGACACCCCAATCAACATCGCCAACGAGAACCCCTCAAGCATCGCACCGCCAAAGATATACAGCATCAGCACCACAACCAGCGTGGTTGCGGATGTCATTATTGTACGGCTCAGCGTCTGCGTCAGTGAGATATTCATGATCTCATAAGGCGTACCACGGCGGATTTTACGGAAGTTCTCACGAATACGGTCAGAAACCACGATGCTGTCGTTCAGCGAGTAACCAATCACCGACATCAATGAGGCGACGATAGTCAGGTCAATCTCTATTTTGAAAAGCGACAACACGCCCATGGTGATAATCACGTCATGCGCCAACGCGATGACCGCCCCCAGCGCCAGGCGCCACTCAAAGCGGAACCCGACATAGATCAGGATACAGATCAGCGCGCTCAGCAGAGCCATACCGCCAGCCTGTGCCAGATCGCTCCCCACGCTGGGACCAACAAACTCAATACGTTTTACCGTCGCGTTTTGTTCCGTCCCCTGATTGATGATGCCCACAACACGGCCACCCAGTTCCTGACCGGATGTGCCGACGCTTGGTGGCATACGCACCATCACATCCCGGCTGCTGCCGAAATTCTGGATCAGCGGATCGCTAAATCCCGCCTTCTCCAGAGAATCACGGATCAGATCCAGATCGGCGGCCTTTTCAAGGCCGATTTCAATCACCGTACCGCCGGTGAAGTCCAATCCCCAGTTAAAGCCGCGTACGCCCATCACAATCAGCGAGAGGATCAACAACGAACCTGAAATCAGGAACGCGACGTTGTCCCAACGCATAAAGTCATAGACCCGGCGTCCGTAGTTTAGTTGTTCAACAGTATAATCCTGTGCCACAACGCACTCCTCAGATAGACAACTTGTTAATGCGTTTGCCGCCGTAAAGCAGGTTAACGATGGCACGAGTACCGACGATCGCCGTAAACATCGAGGTTGCGACCCCGATTGCCGTCGTGATGGCAAAGCCTTTGATCGACCCCGTCCCCACAGCGTAAAGGATCACGGCAGTAATCAAGGTTGTCAGGTTGGCATCCACGATACTGGAGAACGCGCCTTTATAGCCTTCATGAATCGCCTGTTGGACTGAACGTCCGTTTTTCAGCTCTTCTTTGATACGCTCGTTTATCAATACGTTCGCATCAACGGCAACCGCCAGCGTCAGCACAATACCGGCAATGCCCGGCATGGTTAACGTCGCCCCCGGCAACAGCGACATGATCCCCACGATCATCACCAGGTTGGCGATTAGCGCGGTTGTCGCAATCACCCCGAATTTACGGTAGTAAACCACCATAAAGACGATGGACGCGATCAGCCCCCACAGGCAGGCTTCCAGACCCTGAGTGATGTTTTGCATTCCCAGCGTCGGCCCGATGGTACGTTCTTCCACAATCTGGATCGGCGCAATCAGCGCCCCGGCGCGCAATAACAATGCGAGCTGGCGAGCTTCATTCGGGTTATCAATACCGGTAATACGGAAGCTGTTTCCCAAGCGTGACTGAATCGTCGCCACATTGATCACTTCTTCCTGTTTTTCCAAAATCGAACGCCCGTTGGCATCTTTCTTACCGCTGTCTTTGTATTCGACGAACAGCGTCGCCATCAGCTTGCCGATACTGTCTTTGGTGAAGTTGGACATGGCGTTGCCACCCGCGCTGTCCAGTGAAATATTCACCTGCGGACGATTGTATTCGTCATTGCTGGATGTGGAATCAGTGATGTGATCGCCGGTGAGGATGACCCGCTTAAACAGCACAACCGGCGAGCCGTCACGCATATTTTTCACTTCAGAATCACCCGGAACACGACCATTAGCAGCCGCGGTCGCATCGGCATCGCTGTTCACCAGACGGAATTCCAGCGTCGCCGTCGCGCCCAGAATTTCTTTGGCGCGAGCGGTATCCTGAATACCCGGCAACTCGACGACAATACGGTCGGCCCCTTGCCGCTGAACCAGCGGTTCGGCGACGCCGAGCTGATTTACACGGTTACGCAGGATATTGATGTTCTGCTGAACCGCATATTCACGCGCTTCACGCAGGCGCTCGTCACTCATCACCGCGCGCAGCAGATTGCCGCCGCTGGCGCTGATAACCAAATCACGGTGACGACTCGTCAGATAGCTGATGCCTTCATCACGCGTTTGCCCATCGCGGAAACGGATTTCGACACTATAGTTGTCGGTTTTACGTACGGCAGCGTAAGGAATGTTTTTCTCACGCAGATCGCTGCGCAAAGAATCCATGGTCTGTTCTTGCAGTTTGCCCAACGCCGTGTCCATATCCACTTCCATCAGGAAGTGAACGCCGCCGCGCAGGTCAAGACCGAGCTTCATCGGCTCCGCGCCCAACACACGTAACCACGTAGGGGTTGCCGGGGCCAGGTTAAGCGCCACAACAAACTTGTCACCCAGCTCATTCAGGAGGGCTTCACGCGCACGGACCTGAATATCCGGGTTAGAGAAGCGAGCCAGAATCGCACCATTTTCCAATGCAATCGACTTACTGGTGATATGTTGTTCTTTTAAGACATTCTGGACTTGGATCAGCGTCGTTTCGCTGGCGGCGGTTCCCCGCGCGCCAGTAACTTGTACCGCCGGATCCTCACCATAGAGGTTAGGAAGCGCATAGAGCAGACCGATAGTCAAAGCTACGATCAGCATCAGGTACTTCCACAAAGGATAACGGTTTAACACGGCAGTTCCCTTCGGGAAAATCGAAAATTACAGGGCTTTAATCGTGCCCTTCGGCAGTACGGCGGCCACGAAATCACGTTTGATAACCACTTCATTGGTGTCGTTCAACGCAATGGCAATGTAGCCGGTTTCAGAGACTTTGGTCACACGGCCAACCAGACCGCCGGTGGTTAAGACTTCATCTCCCTTGCTGATGGAATCCATTAACTTTTTATGTTCCTTGGCGCGTTTTTGCTGTGGACGCAGGATCATAAAATAGAAAATCAGACCAAAAACGGCCAGCATAATCACCAGAGAGTACGGGCTTCCCTGAGCCGGAGCGCCAGTCGCTGCTACAGCATCGGAGATAAAAAGACTCATTTAAATTTCCTCTTCGTTATCAAAAAGATAAGTTATCAACACGACAAACGTGAATAATTCTGAACCCATATTAAAGCTGACCGTCAGTGGCTTGGCGCAACGCCTTTTTCAGTCAGCGGCGGAACGGGTTTGCCTATCCGTCGGTAAAAATCAACCACAAAACGTTCTAATTTACTCTCTTCAATGGCCTGACGTAAACCCGCCATTAAACGCTGATAGTAACGCAAATTATGAATGGTATTGAGCCGTGCGCCGAGTATTTCGTTGCAACGGTCAAGATGATGCAAGTAAGCGCGGCTATAATTGCGACACGTGTAGCAATCACAGTGTTCATCAAGCGGGCTGACATCATCCTTATGCTTCGCATTACGGATTTTCACTACGCCGTCAGTGACAAACAAATGGCCGTTACGCGCATTTCGCGTCGGCATGACACAGTCAAACATATCAATACCGCGACGGACGCCTTCCACCAAATCTTCCGGCTTGCCGACGCCCATCAGATAACGCGGCTTGTCTTCCGGTATCTGCGGGCAGACATGTTCCAGAATACGGTGCATGTCCTCTTTCGGCTCACCGACTGCCAAACCGCCCACAGCGTACCCATCAAAACCAATGTCTACCAGCCCTTTTACCGATACGTCACGTAAATCTTCGTAAACACTTCCCTGAACAATACCGAATAATGCGTTCTTATTATTCAATTCGTTAAAACGCTGGCGACTGCGTTGCGCCCAACGCAAGGACATCTCCATTGAGCGCTTCGCATAATCCCGCTCTGCGGGATAAGGCGTGCATTCATCAAAAATCATGACAATATCAGAGCCGAGATCGTACTGAATCTCCATCGATTTTTCCGGGCTGAGGAAAATTGAATCGCCATTGATGGGATTACGGAAATGAACCCCTTCCTCCGTGATCTTGCGGATATCCCCCAGACTGAAAACCTGAAAACCGCCGGAGTCGGTGAGAATCGGTCCATGCCACTGCATGAAACCATGCAAATCACCGTGCAACTTCATGATTTCCTGGCCTGGGCGCAGCCACAGGTGGAAGGTATTGCCGAGCAGAATCTGCGCGCCGGTGTCTCTGACCTCTTCCGGCGTCATGCCTTTGACCGTGCCGTAGGTCCCCACGGGCATAAACGCCGGAGTTTCCACCACACCGCGTTCGAAAATCAATCTACCGCGCCGGGCCCGGCCATCTTTTTTCTGTAACTCGTACTTCACTTAGCCTCCAGCATCAGAAAACCGTCTGATGTTGCTATTACTATTAATAGTGCCGAATCTAATAGTGCCGAATCGCCTGGCAGAACCTGGTCTGCGGCGGGCAAACCCCATGCTTAAGCGTTCCCGTCCACATACTGAAATTACGCCACCGCTTCCCGTTCAGCCATCGGGTTACGCGTAATGAACATCGCGTCACCATAGCTGAAAAACCGATATTGTTCTTGCACTGCCTGCTGATAGGCGGACATGGTGTGCCGATACCCGGCAAATGCCGACACCAGCATGATTAATGTCGATTCGGGCAGATGAAAGTTGGTGATCAGCACGTCGATCACCTGGTAGCGGTAGCCGGGATAGATAAAAATGCGGGTATCGCCAAAAAAGGGAGCAATCAACGCATCCTGACTAACCTGTGCGGCGCTTTCCAGAGCGCGGACCGATGTCGTCCCCACCGCGACCACCCGATTTCCGCGCGCTTTACAGGCCAGCACCGCATCGACCACCTCCTGCGCGACTTCGGCATATTCGGCATGCATCACATGATCTTCGATTGTCTCAACGCGCACAGGCTGAAATGTTCCCGCTCCGACATGCAGCGTAACAAAGGCCATCTCCACGCCTTTTTCACGTAACGCGGCCAACAGGGACTCATCGAAATGCAATCCCGCCGTTGGCGCCGCTACCGCTCCCGGCCGCTGGCTGTAAACGGTCTGATAGCATTCACGATCGGCATCTTCATCTGGACGGTCAATATAAGGAGGCAACGGGATATGGCCGATATCATTCAGAATCGACAATACCTCGCGGGGATCGTCAAAATGCAGCTCAAACAGCGTGTCGTGACGAGCAGCCATCGTTGCCCTGACGCTTTCATCATCGCCCAGCAACAGTTCCGCGCCGGGTTTAGGCGCTTTTGACGCCCGCACATGCGCTAGCACGCGATGCGCGTCCAGTACGCGCTCAACCAACACTTCCAGCTTACCGCCGCTGACTTTACGACCAAACAACCGGGCGGGGATTACCCGCGTATTATTGAAGACCAGCAGATCGCCGGCATCAAGCTTATTCAATAAGTCGGTAAATATGCCGTGCGTCAGATTTCCCGTCGGCCCATCCAGCGACAACAGGCGGCAACCGCTGCGCTGGGCCTGTGGATAATGGGCAATCAGTGATTCGGGGAGTTCAAACGAAAAATCGGCAACGCGCATGACAATTCACTTAGCTGTTTCATACAACAAAAATGGGCGGCCTAGTCTAGAGCCGCAAACGTCCGGCTGCAAGAAATAAGCACCAGAGCAGCGTAATGCATTATACTGTCGCGATGAATTTTCTTGCTCACCTCCATTTGGCCACGCTGTCTGACAGTTCACTGTTAGGCAATCTGATGGCCGATTTCGTTCGCGGCAATCCTCAGGATAGTTATGCCGACGATATCGTCGCGGGGATTCGCTTACATCGACGGATTGACGTTCTGACCGATAGCCTGCCGGAAGTGAAACAGGCTCGTCAGTATTTCAGCGGTGATTACCGCCGGGTCGCGCCGATTACGCTTGATGTGCTGTGGGATCACTTTTTGGCAAAACACTGGGCACTGCTGGAGCATGGCGTTTCTCTGCCTTTGTTCATCGACCAGGTACAAGCGCAAATTATGCCCCATCTGGCGCAAACCCCCCTTCGTTTTCAGAATCTGAATCGACACCTTTGGCCTGAACGATGGATGGAACGCTACGCGGAATTGCCGTTTATCGCCGACGTGCTGCACCAAATGTCGGTAAGACGCCCCCGTCTGGCGGCCCTATCCGGCTCATTTAACGATATAGAGCGGCACTATCGCCAGTTTGAAATTTTATTCTGGGAATTTTATCCACGCATGATGCAATTGGCAAAAACACAGCGGCTATAAGCTTTACGCATAGGTTATTGCTATTTGCCCTTTCAAAGGAAAGGGGTATTTTAGGGTGTCGAAATGGAATAGGAATTATTTAAAAGACAAAAACTATCTCATTGCCTGGCGCTTCAGCCGTACTCAGCCAAACAGTATTTGTATGCTGTCTCCGTTTTTAACATTCATTCATCATTAACAACCAATCACAGGAGTAATTATGGTCCTGGTAACTCGTCAAGCCCCTGACTTCACCGCGGCCGCCGTTTTAGGCAGTGGTGAAATCGTTGAAAATTTCAACCTAAAAAAACACATCAGCGGTAAACCGGCGGTGATCTTCTTCTGGCCGATGGATTTCACTTTCGTTTGTCCGTCGGAACTGATTGCCTTCGATCACCGTTATGAGGAATTTCAAAAGCGCGGCGTTGAGGTTGTCGGTGTTTCTTTCGACTCTGAATTCGTTCATAACGCATGGCGTAAAACCCCCGTGGACAAAGGCGGCATTGGCGAAGTGAAATACGCCATGGTTGCCGATGTTAAGCGAGAAATTCAGAAAGCCTACGGTATCGAACACCCGGAAGCGGGGGTTGCGCTGCGTGGTTCTTTCCTGGTTGATAAAGCGGGAATCGTACGCCACCAGGTCGTTAACGATCTGCCGCTGGGCCGTAACATTGATGAAATGCTGCGTACCGTTGATGCGCTGCAATTCCACGAAGAACACGGCGAAGTGTGCCCCGCACAGTGGGAAAAAGGGAAATCCGGTATCGGCGCGTCGCCAGACGGCGTAGCAAAATACCTGTCTGAACACGCAGATAGATTGTAATTCCCCCCGCGTACTGATTCAGAGAACATCAGCAAGAGCCGGTTGGTTAACGCCGATCGGTTCTTTTTTTCCTTGTCATAAAACAAACCGTTCCGAAGCAAAAGGTTGACTGAACGTGACAATTCTTTAGCCTGATGGCGACGCGCCCTTAATCCGGGAGCGGTTCACTGGAATAACAAAGGAGAACACATGCAACAAAACCTTGCGCTGTGGCTGGAAACCCAGGGAATACAGCACGCAGGCATGTTTGCGCTACTGATTGTTCTGGGGCTGATATTGCTGATTTCAGCCCTCATTCACCTGATTCTTCATCAGGTGGTGTTAAAAAGAATGGTATTGCGCTCATTAAACAAAACCGACAACGTCGGCACACCCGGTTGGAAGCAGGCTTTAACGCAACATAATCTGTTTAATCGCCTGGCCTTTCTGCTACAGGGCATTATTCTCAATATTCAGGTGGTGCTGTGGCTGCCGTCACAGAGTGAAACCCGTGAAGCGCTGGTGATCTGCTCGCAGGTCTGGATCATGATTTTAGCGTTGCTGGTGTTATTCTCGCTCCTTGATATCCTGCTGACCGTTTCATCCCGTTCCAAAGTCGCCACCCAACTGCCTCTGCGGGGAATATTTCAGAGTCTGAAGCTGATCGCAACCATCGTGATTGGCATCATGGTGGTGTCATTGCTGATAGGAAAATCGCCGTTAATTCTGATCAGCGGTCTGGGAGCGATGACCGCGGTCCTGATGCTGGTTTTCAAAGACCCGATTATGGGATTGGTAGCCGGTATCCAGCTCTCAGCCAACAACATGCTGTTGCTGGGCGATTGGCTTGAGATGCCGAAATACGGTGCGGATGGCGCGGTAATCGACATCGGATTAACAACGGTTAAAGTCAAAAACTGGGACAATACCATCACCACCATCCCCACCTACGCCCTGATATCGGACTCTTTCAAAAACTGGCGGGCCATGTCGGAATCAGGGGGACGGCGCATCAAGCGCAGCGTCAATATTGATACTACCAGCGTCCATTTTATGACCGAGCAAGAGCAAGGACGACTGCTGCGTAGCAAGCTCCTCTCTCCGTATATCGAGAACAAGACGAATGAATTAAGGCAGCATAATGCACTGTTGGATCTTGACCTCTCCTCTCCGCTCAACGGCCGCCGGCTGACCAATCTGGGGACCTTCCGCGCTTATCTTCAGGCGTATCTGCGGGCGCACGCGGGTATCCACCAGGGTATGACGCTGATGGTGCGTCAGTTGGCGCCCACGCCGGAAGGCTTACCGCTGGAAATTTACGCCTTTACCAATTCCACCGCCTGGGTGGAATACGAAAGTATACAGGCGGACATCTTCGACCATATCTTTGCCGTCATGCCGGAATTCGATTTGCGCGTTCATCAGACACCAACCGGATATGATATGCAGGCTTTGGCGCAGCAGGTGATTTCGGCCCGTTGAAAAAACGCCGGAGAAGAAGCATGCGGGGATAAGACGCTCATGCGCCCTTATCCCCGCACAGCCCGCCATCACTGGATTCTCACCTCACTGCCGCTGACATTTCTTCTTAATCATGTAGCCAATCAGCAGCAATACCATCCAGATGACACCGACATAAAGTGAAACGCGCGTGTCCGGGAAGTAACCAATCAGACCGATAATAAACAGCAGGAAAATGATGCCGAATACCGAGGTCGCCACCCCGCCGCGCAGCGGGAACGCCAGCGCGTCCACCTCCTCACGCTTCAGCCCGCGGCGAAAAGCAATCTGGGAGAACAGGATCATAATCCATACCCAGACGGTGGCGAACGTCGCCAGCGACGCAATCACCAGAAACACTTTGCCCGGCATGATGTAGTTAAGGTATACGGCCACCAACAGCGCCAGCATCATAATC
Organism: Brenneria rubrifaciens; assembly: GCF_005484945.1. Taxonomy (NCBI): domain Bacteria; kingdom Pseudomonadati; phylum Pseudomonadota; class Gammaproteobacteria; order Enterobacterales; family Pectobacteriaceae; genus Brenneria; species Brenneria rubrifaciens. The sequence continues at coordinate 965,908 of NZ_CP034035.1, read as the reverse complement.
ACCACCGTCACCCAGGGGATGCCGTGCTTCGAGATACGGGTAAACATTTTCGGTGCGTGCCCTTGCTCAGCCATCCCGTGCAGCATACGCCCCACACCAAAAACGTCGCTATTGATCGCGGAAAGCGAAGCGGTGATAACAACGAAATTCAGGATACCGGCCGCGGTGGTAATGCCCATGTGCTGGAACGTGAGCACAAAAGGACTGCCGTTGATGCCAACCTGATCCCACGGATAAATCGACATAATGACAAACAGCGTACCGACATAAAAAACCAGAATACGCCACGGCACCGAGTTGATCGCGCGTGGAATGGATTTTTTCGGTTCCTGCGCCTCACCCGCCGTAATCCCGATAATTTCCACCCCGCCGTAAGCGAACATCACCAATTGCAAGGAGAGGATCATCCCCATCACCCCGTTGCTGAAGAAGCCGCCATTGGTCCAGAGATTATGAATACCGGTGGGCTCTCCGCCATTGCCAATCCCCCAGACGATGATGCCGATACCGGCCACGATCATGATGATAATGGTGGCGACCTTGAAGAAAGAGAGCCAGAACTCCAATTCCCCAAAGACTTTCACGTTCATCAGATTGATCGCGCCGATGATCAGCACTACGCTCAGCACCCACACCCAGTGGGGCACCGCCGGAAACCACACGCCCATATAAATGCCGAAGGCGGTCACATCCGCAATGGCGACAATCAGCATCTCAAAACAGTAGGTCCAGCCGGTAATATACCCCGCCAACGGGCCAAGATAGTCCTGCGCATAGCGCGAGAAAGAGCTCGACTGCGGGTTATTAACCGACATTTCTCCCAGCGCGCGCATGATAATATAAGCCACTACCCCGCCGATCAGGTAAGCCAGCAACACGCTGGGCCCCGCCATCTGGATAGCGCTGGCTGAGCCATAAAAAAGCCCGGTGCCAATCGCCGAGCCCAACGCGATAAAACGAATATGCCGCGTACTTAACCCACGCTTGAGCTTAGTGGATTGTTGTTCCATAGATAAGCAACCCTGTCTAAAAAAGAAAAACCACAGGCAATGGCCTGTGGTACACAATCAAAACGTCCCTGTTATTGATGTACCGTGACTTCCTGACGGCCTGAGAGACGGTCATAAGTCGCGATAACCAGCAACACCAGCATGGATGGCGGTAACCATGCCAACCCTTGTTCGCTAAGGGGCAAGTTCAGGCTCCATTCTGGCAACAGCGTTTTGAAGGAGGAGGATTTTATACCATCAATAATGCCGAATAACAGACTGACTAACATGACCGGCGCCACAATAAGCGAACTGTTACGCCACCAGCGCAGCGTAAAACTCAGCAAAACCAGAATGATACAAGGCGGATAGATCGCCGTCAGTACCGGAACCGACAATTGGATCAAATGGCTTAAGCCCAGATTGGAGACCACCATGGAAAATCCGCCCAGCATGAATACCAGTGTACGGTAAGAGAATGGCAGGTATTGCGAGAAAAACTCCGCGCAGGCGCAGGTCAGCCCCACCGCCGTCACCATACAGGCGACGAAGATCAACAGCGCCAGAAAGCTGCTGCCCATACTGCCGGAGGTGTGCTGAACATACGCATGCAAAATTTCCGCGCCATTTTGCGCGTCCGGCACCAGCGCACCGCTGGTTGAACCTAACTGGAACAGGCTGAGGTACACCAGCGCCAGGCCGAGCCCCGCAATCAGGCCGGCCCACACGGTATAGCGGGTAAGCAGCTTCGAGCTTTCAACACCGCGCGAACGCGCCGCATTGACAATGACAATGCCGAACACCATTGCCCCCAGGGTATCCATGGTGAGATAACCGTTCACAAAACCATGGGAAAAAGGCTGATACTGATACGCTTCGAACGCCGGAACAGACGATCCGGCAGGCCACAGCACTGCGGCAAGGCCCAGTACCGTCAGCCCGGCAATTTTCAGCGGCGCCAGCACATGCCCGACCGAGTCAAGCAGCCGCCCCGGATACAAAGAAATACCGATGACGATCGCAAAGTAAATCAGGCTATAGATCATCAGCGGCGAAGCGCCATTGCCGACCAGCGGCGCAATCCCGACTTCAAAGGAAACCGTTGCCGTACGCGGCGTAGCAAACAACGGTCCTACCGCCAGATAACAGACCGTGGCCAGCGCAATACCCGCTTTTTTACCGATAGGTGAACTTAGCGCATCAATACCGCCGCCGACACGCGCCAGCGCGATCACGGTCAGTACCGGTAGTCCCACAGCGGTGAGAAGAAAACCCGCGGCGGCGATCCAGACATGTTCGCCTGCCTGTAATCCCACGATCGGCGGGAAAATAATATTGCCCGCGCCGACAAACAGGGCAAAGGTCATAAAACCCAATGCCACGATATCTTTGGTCGTTAAACGATGACTCATAGTGATGTTGCGTTGCCTGTATCAATCGATAAAAAAGAGTAGCTGCGCTGCTGGCCGCATCTTTATCTGCCCATTGGAGCCGTTAGTCGCACGGTCAATCCGCAGGTTAGGCGTTATATTTATGCGCACAGCTAAATCGGGGGGCTAAGTAAAACGTTTATAGCGTAAAAAGACAATACCAAATCAAAAAACCAGAACTTTAAACTAAATAACAGATTATATCTGGTATATAAGGTTAATGATCTTGAATAACATAATACATGATTTGTGCATTTATCGGCGTTATAACGCCATAATCCTGTCACAAAATGATTAAAAGTGCGCAGTAAAGCCATAAATAATACTTATTTCACAGAAAACCGTATTCGCGACTCGATTGCGGCTGAGATGCCTGACAGTTTCATTAGGCGGGAAAAAGTATGCAGAATAGAACAAACCCCGGTGCCGGAGAGCCAGTACCAGGGTCGGCAGGTAGTACGCCCCGTCTGAAAACAGCGGGGTTAGCCGTTAGTGGCAATCACCATACGCGACTGGCAATATCTACCACCAGTTTCAGTTTATCCCACTGCTGCTGTTCCGTCAGCGTGTTCCCCTCTTCGGTCGATGCGAAGCCGCACTGCGGGCTGAGGCAAATCTGTTTGATATCCACAAACTTCGCTGCTTCGGCGATACGTGCCTGTACCGCTTCCACGCTTTCCAGCTCACCCGTTTTGCTGGTAATCAACCCCAGCACCACCTGCTGGTGGCCCGGCTTGATGAAACGCAGCGGTTCAAAACCACCCGCGCGCTCGGTGTCATATTCCAGGAAGAATGCATCCACTTTTACTTCACCAAACAGTATTTCGGCCACAGGCTCATAGCCTCCTTCCGAAATCCAGGTAGAGCGGAAATTCCCACGGCAGACATGCAGTCCCACCACCAGATCGTCGGGTCTATGCGCCAGCGCTTTATTCAACACCTCGGCATAAATGCGGGCCAATTGTTCAGGGTCTTCTCCCCGTTCGCGGATCTGGCGTTTCTGATCCTCAGAACACAGGTAAGCCCAGACCGTGTCGTCCAGTTGCAGATAGCGGCAACCCGCATCATAAAACGCATGAATCGCATCATGCCAGGTCTGCGCCAGATCCTCAAAATACTCGGCCAGATCGGGGTAAACATGACTATCAATGGCTTTGCGACCGCCGCGGAAATGCATCACGCTGGGGCTGGGGATGGTCACTTTGGCGACCGCGTCGCCTGCAATACGGTTCAGATAACGGAAATGATCCAGCATCGGGTGCCGTGGATTAAAGCTGACTTTATCAATCACGCGTATTGAGTGGGATTTGGTCTGGATACCGTTAAACTGAATTCCCTGCTCCGCTTGATAGCGTTCCACGCCATTCAACTCGGCGAAGAAATCAAAATGCCACCAGGCGCGGCGAAGCTCACCGTCAGTGACCACCTGAAGGCCGGCCTTACGCTGTAACTCAACCACCCGCAGGATCTCCCGATCTTCGACTTCACGCAGTTGTGAAGCATCAATCTCGCCAGACTGATACTGAATACGAGCCTGCTTCACCGCTTCCGGGCGCAGTAAACTGCCGACTACATCAGCACGGAATGGGGGACGTGTTATAGCCATATATCGCTCCTGGCAATCCATCCAAGCGCCACAAAGGGCGGCGGACAGAGAGTTTTATTATAAAATAGTGACATGATGATATCGTTACGCCGAAGACAAATCAGACTTCTAGACGTCTAAATGTAAAAACATCCTGTCATGCAAGGTGGAACATAGCAATGGAAGATTTTTCACATCACATGAAAAAAAATCATTTTTATGTTCATCAGCCTGTCTCAATGCGTGAAAGCGGACATTTGAGGTTTACTCAAACCAAGCTGAAGCCGGATCGATTGGCGCGTCTCTTCAGACAATGGTAAATAGCCATCCTGACTGACCAAAGATTGCCCCGTTTCCGATAACACATGATCCAGAAATGCCGCGGTCAGCGCCTCCAGCGGTTGCCCCGGCGCCTTATTGACATAAATATAAAGATAACGCGTGTAAGGATAGAGTCCGCTGCGGATGTTCGCGGTGGAAGGGAAAATATAATCCGTCCCCGTCGAGGCCAGCGGCACAATTCTCACTCCGCTGGTAAGAAAACCGATGCTGGCATACCCAATCGCGTCCGTCGAGGCCGCTATAGCCTGAACCACCGACGCCGAGCCGGGAAGTTCATTAACCTGAGGCAGAAAATCACCGCCGCACAGCGCCCGTTGCTTAAAAAATCCGTATGTCCCGGAGGCGGAGTTCCGCCCGTAACGCAGCAACGCTCGCGTTTGCCAACCGCCAGTTAATCCCAAATCACCCCAGTTGGCGATAGGCTTATGACCACCGCAGCGCTGAGTAATTGAGAAAATGGCATCAAGCTGCGACGAGTTCAGCCCCGGCAAGGGATTATCCTGATTGACCAGCAACACCAGCGCATCCATCGCCACCGGCACGGCCAGCGGCGGGTAGCCGTAGCGCTGGATAAATGCATCAATTTCACTGGCTTTCATGGTGCGGCTCATTGGCCCCAGTTGGGCGCTGCCGGAGGCCAGCAAGATCGGGGCGGAAGAGGACCCCGCCGCCTGAATCTGCAAGTTCACGCCGGGATAGTGCTGACTGAAGCCGGCGGCCCATAAAGACATCAGGTTAGCCAACGTATCCGAACCCGCGCTGGAAAGATTACCCGAAAGCATTTGGCGCGGCTGCGCTACACAGAAAAGGCTCACCAGCAATAAAAAAACGCAGAAAACGTTTTTTAACGTTGTGTGCAACGGCCTGTAAGGGCGGCGGACATGGATAGCCCGCCATAAAAAAATACCCGCGGCGGTGATAACGGATTTCATGGATTGATGCCGTTCACTTAATGTTTGAACACAATGACGAAATTCCCGCCGCGACGTCTTGCGCCGAAGCCCCCAAATATCCCATTTTTTTAACGATAGCCAAAAACGTCAAGGACGAATCTGGCTATTCAATCAGGCAGAAGGTTTCACGGTATTTTCAGCCAGAGAAGCCGGCACAATCAACCTGTTCGGCAGGGTAAATACAAACCGGGAACCTAAACCTACTTCACTTATGATTTCCAGCCGGGAATCATGGTGACTGAGCGCATGTTTCACAATTGCCAATCCCAGCCCGCTGCCGCCCGTCTGTCGTGAACGCGCCTTGTCGACGCGATAAAAGCGCTCGGTCAGCCGCGGCAGATGCTCAGGCGCGATACCCGGTCCATTATCGCTGACCTGAAACTGCGCCCCCTGCGGGATCTTCTGCCAACACACTTCGATGCGCGTGCCAGCCGGAGTATGGCTGACCGCGTTATAAACCAAATTCGAGACCGCACTACGCAACTGCTCTTCGTTACCGAAGACATGAAGGCTTTCGTTCACACGGAACACCATCTCATGGCGATTATGACTCAGGGCTTGCGCTTCACGCTGCAACACGCGCAGCATCAGCGGCACATCGACTTTCTCATTCAAATCTATCGCGGCGGCGGCCTCAATTCGCGAGAGCGTCAGAAGTTGTTTCACCAGCCCATCCATACGCCGCGTCTGCTCCTGCATGGTGTTCAGCGCTTTGTTGCGCAGCGCGTGCTCCAGCGTTTCGTCCTGCATCATCTCAAGATAGCCCTGCAACACCGTCAGCGGAGTGCGTAATTCATGGCTGACGTTGGCAAAAAAATTACGCCTCGCCCCTTCAAGCTGATGCATCTGCGTAATATCACGCGCCACCATCAGTAACTGCCCTTCTGAATAAGGCATTACGCGAAATTCAACATGATGGGAATTGTTCAGTTGCAGAGTCAGCGGTTTGCTGAAATCACGCCCTTTCAGATAGTGGGCAAATTCAGGGTATCGCAGCAGGTTGAGGATATTTTGGCCGTTATCTTCCGGCCAGCGGAAATTAAGCAGATGCTGCGCCAGATGGTTGCACCAAAAGATAGTCCCTTCTTCCGTGGTGATGACCACCGCATCCGGCAAAGACTCGGCTCCACTGCGAAAGCGCTTAATCAACAGCGCCAGCTCACGTCGGCGTCGGCGATTACGTAATTGCATCTGATAAAGGCCGTAAAACAACGGTTCCCAGCTACCGCGGCCGGGTGGCGGGGTCATACTGCGATCGACCCAAAGCCAGTAAGAAAGTTTGAGTTGATTGTAAAAACTCCAACATAGGGCAGCCAAAACAGCGGCCAGTAAAAACCAGGACAAATAGCCAAAAATCAGTCCCAGCAAAAAAGCGGGTAAGCAAAAAAAAGCCAGCTCCAATGCCAGCCTTTTCCACGATAGACGTTCTAGCACCTTAGTGTTTCTCCGGCACAACTACCTTTAATAACGTGTTGAAAAACGATACCCCGTTCCACGGACAGTCTGTACCATTTTTTCATGGCCGCTGGTTTCCAACGCTTTGCGCAACCGGCGGATGTGAACATCAACGGTACGATCTTCAACATATACGTTAGTGCCCCAAACGTGATTCAGCAACTGTTCCCGGCTATAGACCCGTTCCGGGTGCGTCATAAAGAAGTGCAGCAGCTTAAACTCCGTCGGCCCCATATCCAGCGCATGCTCTTCTGTAGTGACACGATGAGAGGAGGGATCGAGACTTAACCCGCGCATTTCAATCACATCTTCCACCGCCATCGGCGAAATTCGCCGCATCACGGCCTTGATGCGCGCCACCAGCTCTTTGGGCGAAAACGGTTTGGTAATGTAATCATCCGCACCGACTTCAAGCCCTCGAACCCGATCTTCCTCCTCGCCACGCGCGGTCAGCATCATGACGGGGATTTCGCGGGTAAGCGCTTCCCGCTTCATATGCTTAATGAATTGCAGACCGGAACCGCCGGGCAGCATCCAGTCCAGCAGTACCAGCTCTGGAAAAGGTTCCGAGAGCATTTTCACCGCGTTGTCATAATCTTCAGCTTCGACCGGCTGATAACCATTCTGCTCCAAAACGAAGCATACCATTTCACGAATAGGTGCTTCATCTTCTACGACCAATATGCGTCTTGCCATTGTTAATCCTGTCGTTAGTCATCGTCGCTGTTAGCATACGCCGAGCATTATGCGTCAGTTTTGTGACGTTTTTATGAAAAAAACGCCTGGCGCGTTTTTCAGCGTTGCGCAGCAACGACCCAAGGGCGAGCCCCAAGGATGGGGCGAGTAAAAAAACGCCTGGCGCGTTTTTCAGCGTTGCGCAGCAACGCCCCGCCATAACCGCCCACCCCACAGCAAGTTTACGAGCGGCTTTCCAAAAAAGGGTTTTCGTGACGACAGCCGTCGCCGTGGCTGTTTATAATCACTGGCATTGCAATGACAGCCATTCTGGGAGTTTCATGCGTATTATCCATACCGCCGACTGGCACCTGGGGCAGTATTTTTATACCAAAAGCCGCGCGGCCGAGCATCAGGCTTTCCTGCACTGGCTGATCGCGCTGGTCGGGCAGCATCAGGTGGATGCAGTGATAATAGCAGGAGATATCTTTGATAACGGCTCGCCGCCCAGCTACGCCCGGGAAATGTATTACCGTTTCGTTGTCGAACTACAACGAACAGGCTGCCAGCTCGTCGTGCTGGGCGGCAATCATGACTCCGTCGCCACCTTGAACGAATCACGGGATTTGCTGGCCTGCCTGAATACGCGGGTCATCGCCAGTACTGACGGCGATCCCGGCAAACAGGTGGTCGTGCTTGAAAACCGTCAACGTCAGCCAGGCGCTATCCTCTGCGCCATCCCGTTTTTACGGCCGCGAGATCTGATGACCAGCCAGGCGGGACAATCCGGTGAGGAAAAGCAGCAGACCTTGCTGAACGCCATCGCCGCACACTATGAACAGTGTTACCGACTGGCCTGTCAGAAGCGCGACGCGCTGGGATTATCCCTTCCCATCATCGCAACCGGGCATCTGACTACCGTTGGCGTCACCGCCTCCGACTCGGTGCGGGATATTTACATCGGCACATTAGACGCATTTCCGGCTCAGGCCTTTCCCCCCGCCGACTATATCGCCCTTGGCCACATTCATCGTCCGCAGCGGCTGACGCAAAGCGCCCATATTCGCTACAGCGGCTCCCCGATTCCTTTAAGTTTTGATGAGTTGGGCAGTGAGAAATCCGTTTATCTGGTGACATTCGCGCCAGAGACGCCGCCGGTCATCGACGCCTTTCCTGTGCCGATAACCCAGCCTATGCAACTCATTAAGGGCAGTCTGGCGGACATAGAACGCCAGCTCGCCGCCTTCAGCGATTATCAAGGGGAAAAACCGGTATGGCTGGATATTGAAATCACCACACAGGATTACCTGAGCGATATACAAAAACGCATTCAGGCGCTGACCGAGGATTTGCCCGTCGAGGTTTTGCTGCTGCGCCGCAACCGCGAGCAGCATCGGCAGGCCATCGCCCGACAGGAAAAAGAAACGTTGGATGAGCTAACCGTACACGACGTTTTTGAGCGTCGCCTGGCGATTGCCACCGATCTGGAGGAACCCCGCCAACAGCGGGTACGAGCGCTATTTGAACAAGTGGTTGATGAATTGGAACAGGGTGAACGCGCCGAATGAAAATACTCAGCCTGCGGTTAAAAAATCTTAATGCCCTGAAAGGTGAATGGAAAATCGACTTCACTCAGCCGCCGTTCTCCAGCAACGGTTTGTTTGCCATTACCGGTCCGACCGGCGCGGGAAAAACCACGCTGCTGGACGCCATTTGTCTGGCGCTTTATCACGAAACGCCTCGACTCGAAAGCATCTCCGCCGGCAATAATGAAATCATGACGCGCGGCACAGCGGAATGTCTGGCTGAAGTGGAGTTCGAGGTCAAAGGCATCGGCTACCGCGCTTTCTGGAGCCAGCGACGCGCCAGAAATGCGGCGGAGGGCAAGCTGCAACCCCCGAAAGCCGAACTGTCCCTGATGGAAAACGGCAAGATCCTGTGTGAAAAACTAACGGAAAAACTGACGCTGACCGCTGAGATCACCGGTCTGGATTTTGGCCGTTTCACCCGTTCCATGATGCTGTCGCAGGGGCAGTTCGCCGCCTTTCTCAATGCCCGTCCGAACGAACGGGCAGAACTGCTGGAAGAACTGACCGGGACAGACATTTACGGCCTGATTTCCGAGCGTGTTTATGATAAGCACAAACAGGCCAGAAGCGCGCTGGATGCGTTGCAAGCCAACGCCGCCGGCATTGAACTGCTGGATGATGAGCAGCGCCAGGAACTAGAGGACAAGCTTGCTTTGCTACGCCAACAGGAGCAAGCCGTTAACGCGGAACGTGAGCAAGCGCTGACTCATCAGCGCTGGTTTGAACAATTGGCACAACGCCAATCCTCTCTCGCCACGGCCAAAACGCAGCATGCCGCGGCTGAAACCACCATTTTTCAGGCCCAGTCGAAATTTGAAAGACTGGCGCAAAGCGAACCGGCGGAAAAACTCCGCCCGCGTCAGCAGGAGAGAAATCGCTACCAGCGGGAATCCGCTGAACTGTCGCAGCAGATTGCCCACCTGAAGGAACAGCATCAAGCCCAAACCACCACGCTTACCGCGCTACGTAGGCAGGAAGATCACGCCGTCCAGACATTGCGCCAACATACGGATAAGCGCCAGCAGCAGGAAACGCTGATCAACGAGCAAGTGATTCCGCTGGATCACCAGATCAACACGCTGCAACAGCAAGCGGAGAAGCAGGGGCAGGAATGGGAGCAGGCCGCAGCGCGCCAAAAAGCGACGCAGCTAACGCTGGCTCAGACCGCGCAGCAACGCCAGTCGACCCAACAGCAGATTGAGCAGCTCAAGCGCTACCAACAGCGACACGCCCATCATCAACACTGGGGAGAGAAACTCCCCCTGTGGGACACGCAATTTCAACGTCATAATCAGTTTCAGGATGAGATTGCCAGCCTGCTTCAGAAACAGTCCGCCTTTGCAGAACAGGAGGAACGGTTGGCGCTGAACGCCGCGGCGCTTACCACGCGGCAGGCAGCGCAGCAACAGGCGGTCGATCAGGCGCAACATCAGTTCACACAATATCAACAGGCGCTGGCATCTCAGGAAGCCGGGCGACCCATCACCGAACTGCATCGGCAGCTTGGCCAGTCCATTGCGCTCCGCCCAGCGCGTCAGCAACTGGCCACCGCGCTCGCGCTGTTTCAACAGTTGAATCTCCGCCAGCAACAGGGGGAGAATCAGCAAGAACATCTGCGGGAGCGCATCCAGCAGCAGGAGATCGAGCAGAAACAGCAAAAAACTGTGTGGGAACAGCTTCACGCACATCTGGACGATCTGGAAAAAAACTATCAGATGGAATTACACATCGTTCAACTGGAAGCCGAGCGGGAGCGCTTGCAGCCAGGTGAAGCCTGTCCGCTGTGCGGCTCAACCCATCATCCTGCCATTGCGCGTTATCAGGCGCTGCAACCGTCAGAAACCGAGCGGCGTCTGCTTCAACTGCGCCAGGAAGTCAGTCAGTTGGAAAACGAGCTGGCGCGTAGCGACGCGCACCTCGCCTCATTAAATCAGCAGCTTCAACAGCAGTTGGATGACGCATCCCGGCTTGATGATGAACATCAGACGCTGCTGCAACAGTGGCAAAATGTCAGTGAGCGCTTGCAAATGGCGTTTATTCCCGAGCAATCTGCTGAAGTGACTGACTGGCTGGCGCAAAGCGAAGCGCAGGAACAACGGATTCAACAACAGATCCTGGCTCGGGAACAGGCACAAAAGCAGTGGCAGGAAAGTAAGGATTCACTGACCGAAGCGAATACCGCGTTGCAAAACACCCGGCAGGCGATCGCCCTGAATCATCAGCAACAGCACACGCTGAAAAATGCGCAGGTCGAGCTACAACAGTCGCTCCAGCAGCAACAGGCACAGCAAACTCAACATCGGCAGTCGCTGGAAAACACGCTAAAGGCGTTCGCCCTGTCTCTGCCGGATAGGGAGGAACAGTCAACCTGGCTGACGCAGCGAGCGGAAGAATGGCGATGCTGGAGAAACAGCGAACAGGGGTTACAGCAACATACCAATCAACTGACGGCGCTGGAGGCGGAATACTCGCATCTGACGCAGTCGCTTGAGGAAACGACGCAACAGTTGCAGACATTAACGCAGCAACAGGCGCTGCAACACAACGAACTGAAGGCCCGCCGGCAACAGCGCCGGGAGCTTTTTGGCCACCAGAAGACGGCGGAAGTCAGCACCCACCTTCGCCAACTCAGCCAGCAATTCGAACAGGCCTGTCAGCAAGTACAGCAGCAGCGCCAACAGACGGAATCAGCTCTCAGCCGTATGGCCGGCGAACTGGGCGGCGTCCAGCAGCGGCAAACCCGCGTTGCCGAGTTGACCCAACAGGCCGAACGGGACTTTGCTCATGCCCTTCAGCAAAGTCGCTTCCCCGATGAGGCGGCCTTCAACAATGCACTACTTGATGAACAAGAACGCCATGAATTACAAGCGTTGAAAGAAACACTGTCTCAGGCGTTACAACAGGCGATTGCCCTGTATCGCCAGGCGGAACAGCAACTGCTCGCCCACCAACGGCAGCGGCCTGACACCCTCGAAGAAGACGCCACCCCGCACACCCTTGAACAAGCGTTATCCGGGCATCACGAGAAACTGAAAATAAATCATCAGCAGCAGGGCGAAATCAGCCAACGGCTTAATGACGATCGTCGACATCGCCAAAACCGACAGGCGTTGTTAGCCGAAATCGCGCAAAGCCAGCAGCACTATGACGACTGGAGCTGTCTCAACGACCTGATTGGCTCCCAGAAAGGGGATAAATTTCGGCGCTTTGCACAAGGTCTGACGCTGGATCATCTGGTGTATCTGGCCAATCAGCAGCTTTCCCGGCTGCACGGGCGTTATCTGCTACAGCGCAAAACCAGCGAAGAACTGGAGCTTCAGGTGGTGGATACCTGGCAGGCCGATTCGATCAGGGATACCCGCACGCTGTCCGGCGGCGAAAGCTTTTTGGTCAGCCTGGCGCTGGCGCTGGCGCTTTCCGATCTGGTGAGCAATAAAACCCGTATCGATTCGCTCTTTCTGGACGAGGGCTTCGGCACATTGGATGCAGAAACTCTCGATACCGCGCTGGATGCGCTAGATAACCTCAATGCATCCGGTAAGACGATTGGCGTCATCAGCCACGTAGAGGCGATGAAAGAGCGAATTCCGGTGCAAATCAAAGTAGAAAAAGTCAACGGTTTAGGCGTCAGCCGTCTGGCCCCTGAATTTGCCGTCTAGTTCACTCGCCGCGGCACTGCGAGACGCATGCGCGTATACCGCTGGCGCCGCCTCTGCCCCTTTACATTTCAGCGCCGTACGCCTGCTCTGAATAATCTTATTTTATTCTACATTCGCCCGCCGAATTCGTTATCATGCGCGCTGCATCAATAAACCCGCGTGCAGACCTGCGCGCCCAGTCAGGGATAACACCATGCTGTGGTTTAAAAATTTAATGATTTACCGCTTAAGCCGGGACGCTGTTTTGTCCAAAGAGTATGCGTTGTCGGGGGATAAACTGGAAAAACAGCTCAGCAGTTTCGCTTTTACCCCTTGTGGCAGTCAGGACATGATGAAAACCGGTTGGGTATCGCCAATGGGTTCCCGCAGTGATGCGTTGACTCATGCGGTTAATGGACAGATTGTTATCTGCGCCCGCAAAGAAGAGAAAATCCTGCCTTCTCCCGTCATCAAACAAACTCTGCAAGCCAAAATCGAGCGTCTGGAAGCGGAGCAGCACCGTAAACTGAAAAAGACCGAGAAAGACGCGTTGAAAGACGAAGTCCTGCATAGCCTCCTGCCGCGTGCTTTCAGCCGGTTCAGCCAGATCTGGCTATGGATTGATACGGTAAATAATTTGATCATGGTAGATGCGGCCAGCGCCAAAAAAGCCGAAGATACGCTGGCGCTGTTACGTAAAACGCTGGGCTCGCTGCCCGTCGTGCCGCTGACGATGGAAAACCCGATAGAGCTCACGTTAACAGAATGGGTGCGTTCCGGCGAACCCCCGGCGGGTTTTGCCTTACAAGATGAGGCCGAGTTGAAAGCCATTCTGGAAGATGGCGGCGTGATCCGCTGTAAAAAGCAGGATCTGGTTAGCGACGAGATTACGGCGCATATAGAAGCGGGCAAACTGGTCACCAAGCTGGCGTTGGACTGGCAGGAGCGTCTTCAACTGGTACTGTCAGACGACGGTTCGCTGAAACGGCTGAAATTTTCGGACACGCTGCGCGAGCAGAATGATGACATCGACCGGGATGATTTCGCGCAGCGTTTCGATGCCGATTTTATTCTGATGACCAGCGAACTGGCGGCGCTGATAAGTAATCTGATTGAAGCGCTTGGCGGCGAAGCCAAACGCTGATTTGCGCGTTTGGAAAATGAAGCCCGCCGACGTTAACGCCGGCGGGCTTCATGGCATGACGGACCGTCAAACGCCCCGGATTATACCCGGAAGTGCCCTATTACAGCGTTCAGCTCTTCTGCCTGAGACTGCAACGCGGCGGAAGCCGTGGCAGACTCCTGCACTAATGCCGCATTCTGTTGCACCATGGAATCCAATTGCGCCACCGCTTTGTTGATTTCATTAACTCCGCGCATTTGTTCATCCGCCGCATTGGTAATCTCAGACATCACTGAGGTTACCGTCGATACGCCGCCCACGATTTCGTTCATCGTAACGCTGGCCTGACGAACCTGCGCTGAGCCGGCGTTCACACTGCCCACGGTCGATTCAATCAATACTTTGATTTCTTTCGCGGCCTGCGCGCTGCGCTGCGCCAGATTACGAACTTCCGAGGCGACTACCGCGAATCCGCGTCCCTGTTCACCCGCACGGGCCGCTTCAACGGCGGCATTAAGCGCCAGAATATTTGTTTGGAATGCAATCCCATCAATCACGCCGGTGATATCGCCAATTTTGCCGGAAGCGGCAACAATGTCTTCCATCGTGACGATCACATCGGAGACGACTTTCCCCCCCGTGCTCGCATCCTTCGCCAGCGTCAGCGCTTTTGTATTCACCTGCTGTGCGGAACCGGCAGACTGCGTCACCGTTGCGGATATCTGTTCTAATGCCGCCGCCGTTTGCTGAATATTGGAGGCCGCGGATTCCGTGCGCGCGGAGAGATCGTTATTGCCGGCTGATATTTCATCCGCCGCCACTTGAAGCGAGGCACTGATATCCCGGATCTGAATTATCACTAGGCTGAGCTTGTCGATAAAGGTATTGAATGAACGTGCTATCTGCGCCACTTCATCATGCCCTTCATCGGGCAGACGCTGAGTCAGATCGTTATTGCCGTTGCTGATATCGTCCATCGCATCACGAACCAACAGCAAACGCTTAAGCGTTGACGTAATAATAACCCCGACCACCAGCGATCCTAACAAAGCAATGACCAGCACCGTACTGACGGAGGTAAACAGCAAAGAGCGCATGCCTTCTGTGGCTTCCGTTTTATCCAGCGCCACCAGCATATACCAGTCAGTGCCGTGAATCGGCTTAGCCAGCACCAACTTTGTGACGCCGCTGACGTCAACATCTATGGGGGCGGCTGACGCCAGCAGGTCGGTCAGTTGAATGTCCGGTGCAATCTCGGTGATGCTCTTCAAGGTAAGATTTTCATCAGGATGGGCGATAATCGTGCCATCTTTGGCGATCAACACGCCAAAGCTGGCCGGGGTCGGATTAATCGACTTCACGTTTTCAATCACGCTTTGCATCGTCAAATCACTGCCCAACACCCCTTTGACCGAGCCGCCGTCCAGCACCGGAGCCGCGAAAGAGACAATCAACGCTTTGGTCGACACGTCGACATAAGGTGCGGTGACAATCGGTTTCCCTTCCTTCACCGCCTGTTGATACCAGGGACGGATCGTCGGGTCGTAATCGGCGGGGACGCCTTCGGAATTCGAAAACTTCGCCGTTTTATTCTCATATCCCATGTAAACGTTAATGAACCCGCCTGAAGCGCTGAGGGATCCCCACAAAATCAGCGCTAATAAACCAACACTATACTCCGGTAGGCTTTGGCGAGGTGCTCAAGAACGGTGCTCAGCACCGTTCGTCTTAACATTAGCGGAGAGTGTCGCAGGACATTCTCCGCTAACGTCAGGTACGAAATGACCCGCCGCGATTTCAGACTGTTGGCCTGATATCTAAGATGTAATCCCTTATTTTCAGCATCATAGCCCAAAAGCCATAGGACTGCTGTTGCCAGCGTCGCCAGCAGACTCAGCACCAATAGGCGTCCTGCCGTACCACTATGGCTGGCACGCAGACCAAAACCAAATCGCTCACTTTTCTCGTCACGAAAATTCTGCTCAATCTGCATTCTGCGGCTGTAAAGTTTCATCACTTCACGTGGCTTAAATTCGTTTGTGCTGCTGAAAATAAGCCAGGGCTCTTTGGCCGCTGAACGTCCGTCGCGCTCCTGAGATTTACGCTCAATACGGCAGCGGGCATGGCGATGCTTTCTGCCCTTCGCCTCTTTTTTATGCAGGTAAAAATGACCGTCACAGCGGGAATACTTTGCACGGGCGAATGTACCCGTCCCGAGGTATTCCGGTTTATTACTGGCCTTCAGTTCCTGTCTTCTGAACCAGTTCTCCCCTTTTCTGTCCAGACGCAGCAGCGTATTTCCCCGCACCCGCCCAATAAAATCCCAACCCAGTGATTTGATATGGCGAAACCAGGCATTCTGAAACCCGGCATCAGTGACAATAATGACTTTTTTATCAGATGACACGGCGTTGCTGAGCGCATCCAGAAATGCTTTTTGAACATGAGGGTTCTGCTGTTTATCCGAAGGGACAACCTGACTCATCAGGGGTATGGAACGCCCATCACAAATCAGGCTTGCGCGCAGAACATGGAATGCCTGTGAAGGGTAGCCGCTCCAGTCAACAGCGATTACACACCATGAAAGTCGCTGCGTCAGTAGTGAGGTAATATTCCTGAATATCAGAGGGATATCGCTATGAAGCTCGATATTACCCAGCAGACGGTCAGTCCGTTTAATCTTGTGTTTTACCTGTGCTGTCCCGGGAAGATATCGTCCAATACTGGTCAGGGTGAGGGATGCGCCACGCGTTAAAGCAGCGGTAGCGTCGAGAAGGGCATTCTGTCGATATTTGTGAAACGGGGCTAAAGCGTCCCGGAAAAAGTTCTGGCATACTTGGCGAGCAGGCATAGAAGTGATCTCATTGAATTGGTTGCACAATCAGTAGATCACAAAACTCTATGCCTGTCTTTTTTTACCCGCCCATTACTGGGGATTCCTCAGCGCCTGAAGCGGCAATTTGCTTAAACACAGGAATAGGATCGTCATTGACCAACACATTGTCGTGAAGTGAGGAAATCATCCGCGTTTTAGATTCCACCCACTCGCCAATCGCCATACTGTGGCTGGTCGCAACCGAATTCAGCATGTTATTGATAGACACTTTATTGGCATTATTTACGATGGTGTAGTTCAGAAAAGTATTTATAGTCAGAGAAAGTACAATCATAGCAGTACAAACCGCGATAATACGGGATCGTGTCGTTTTCAGCATAGGAAACTCTTAGTATGGAATCGTTATATAAACGATAACGGCACCCTAAAATAAAACTTGAGGCTGCTTACACGTAATCCCCTTAATTGGGAATAAAAACGTCAGAGAATGCAAACATATTCAACTGCCTCTCTTGTAAAAAAAAGCGTTTAAAATTAACGATAAACGATATTTAAAATCAAATTGTCTCAAAACTAGAAATAAGCAGAATATAAAACCAAACTCAATAAATAAGAAAAACATATATATCTTGCTGATGTCGTGATGTCACCACCCACATCACTGGATGCAATATTACTGTCAGGAAAATGTTAAAAAAAACACATAAAGCATCTCGAAATCAACTTAATAAAGAAAGTAATTATATGAATCCATTAAAATCCATATTAAATATTACCTTTAACGGGTTATACGCTAAAATACGATTAAAAAAAATCAATAAGTAAAGACGCCGCTTTTCGTAAACATAAAAGCGGCGTTGAATAATTGACTTAACAGAAAAGAAGCAACTAGAGGTATTTACACAAATAGGAAGAAGCGTCTGCTACCTGTAAATTGAATTCACTTTGTGCTGGAACGAAAAACGATTCCCCAGGCATAAACACCTCCCAGTCGGGCGCACCAGGTAACAAAACTTTCAGCGCACCGGTAATCACCGTCATCTCTTCAGCCTGACCCGTCCCAAACGTATACTCTCCCGCTTCCATCACACCAACACTGGCACGGCCAATACTCCCGCTGTCAAAACCAATAGATTTCACTTTCCCGGTAAAATACTCGTTTACATTCAGCATAGCGTGGCACCTATAGTCGAGAAAAAATTAAGAAAATTCATCTTAAAAGGAGAACTGAGCCACTGTCACTATCTATTCAATGAAAGTGCGTTATCGCTAACACCAACCGGTGATTTTTTTCCAGTTCCCGCTTTTCGACACCCATTTTTTCCACTCTACGCGACCGAAAGACGCAGCGCGTACAGCACGTTTGCGACAATCACCGTCGGATCTTGCGCCGCATCAATAATATGATGGGCCACACTACGATAAAGCCCCTCACGTGCGGCCAGCACATCCGCCATCTCTTCGGCGATAGGTCGCCCGGTTAGCGTAGGGCGTTGCTGATCCTGCGGGTTTTCTTCAAGACGTTGCGCCAATAAGTCTGCGCTGGCATGGAGATAAATCACCGCCCCTCGATCAAGCATAAAACGGCGATTCGCGTCTGAAAGCACCATGCCGCCACCGGTGGCAATGACGCTATGATTAGAGGTTACCTGATGCAATGCGAGGCTTTCACGCTGCCGGAAGCCATGCCATCCTTCCTGGGCTACAACCTCGGCCACGGTCATCTTGCAGGTCTGTTCCATAAAAACGTCAGTATCGACAAAGTCATATCCTAACGCCCGCGACAGTTGTTTGCCGACAGTGGTTTTCCCACACCCTCTGGCGCCAACCATAAAAATGGGTTGTGTCATCTAATGACGTATCCTTATTTCTACCAAGACCATTAACATCATCATGTTACTGCCAGGTCATTAACGTTGTTTATCAAATCATATCGGTAAAGTCCGCTGAGATAAAAGCCGAATAATGCCTTTACCCTCAGGGAATACGCTCACCAAAACACAGAAAAAGGCTCCGTAAAAAACAACGGAGCCAGAATACCTATCTTATTCCCGCCGTTTTTTCGGCGCAAACGCGACGACTGCTTCCGTCAATCTTGAAACGTCGGTTAATGAATTGGGGAATATTCCTGAATCACTGCCGGATTGATTGTTTTCGTCAACGCCAGCAGCAGGATAGGAGATTTCGCCGGATTTAGCCAGTCAGACACCAGAGCGGGCCGACGCGCATCCGGCGGAACAATATCACTGACGGTGAGGCGGGAATGAACAACAATGATACCTTTACGTTCCGCTTTACGAATACCGGCATTACCGTGTTTGAAGACGCAGCCAGCGCCCATGCCGGCATAGACGATCCCTTTGACGCCATGCGCGCCGCATCATACAGGTATTCAGGATCGTCCTGATAGCCAAAAATGCCATCGACTACGGGAAGGTTTTTCCAGCGTGGTCACGTCAAAACCGAACAGATGGCGTGGAGTAGGACGTTGATCAAGGTATTCAGGCCCAATGCCCCGGCGTTGTACTCCGTCTCATCCCTGCGACAACTCAGGGAACAGAGTACGTTTCAACGCAAGTTCGACACCACGAATTTCCGCCAGCCCTTTAAGTCGTCCAATCGCCGAATAGCCGGGGTTGGTTTTCTTCTTCAGATCGTCGAGCATCTGGTGGCCGTGATCCGGGCGCATCGGAATCAGGCGCAAATCCCCGGCGTTTTGGCGACGCCGTTCTTCCGTCAAAATCGCCTTGATGACCGCGACCATGTCTACATCGCCTTTCAGATGCTCGCCTTCATGGAAGGTTTTCGGGTTTTCTTCCCGGCAGGTTGCGCGCAGATGGGTGAAATGAATGCGATCACCGAAGGTTTCAATCATCTGAACCAAATCGTTATCCTCCCGCACGCCGTAAGAGCCGGTACACAGGGTAAAACCGTTATTGATGCTGTCCACCGTGTGCTTAAGCCACTGCATATCCTCAATGGTGGAAACCACGCGCGGCAGACCCAGAATCGGACGCGGCGGATCGTCAGGATGAATCGCCAGCCGAATTCCGACGTCCTCCGCAACCGGCACAATTTGCCGCAAAAAATACCCCAGATGTTCACGCAACGTCGCGTGATCGATGCCATCATATTCCGCCAGACGATCGCGGAATTGCGCCAGCGTATACCCTTCTTCCGAACCCGGCAGACCCGCAATGATATTCGCCGTCAGACGGGCGGTATCCTCTTCCCTCATCGCATTGAAATAGGCCGCGGCCTGGGTTTGCTCTTCAGGCGTATAGTCACGCTCGGCGCCGGCGCGTTTCAGTATGTGCAGTTCGAATGCCGCAAAAGCGATCTGATCGAAACGCAGCGCTTTAGCGCCATTTGGCAATTCGTATTCCAGATCCGTTCTCGTCCAGTCCAGCACCGGCATAAAGTTGTAGCAGACCGTATCAATGCCGCACCGCGCCAAATTGCGCAACGACTGCTGATAGTTTGCGATATAGTGCGGGTAATTGCTGGTCTGCGTTTTAATTGCTTCATGCACCGGCACGCTTTCCACCACCGACCATACCAGCCCTTTGGCCTTCAGTTCGGCTTTGCGCTTTTCAATTTCTTCAATCGGCCACACTTCTCCATTGGGAATATGATGCAGCGCCGTGACCACGCCCGTCGCCCCCGCCTGCCGAACATCGTCAAGTGATACCGGATCTTTCGGACCGTACCAACGCCAGGTTTGTTCCATATCGAATGACCTTATCAATCTTCTAAACGATGACCAAAGCCTACATCAACCGATTTTCGTGTCAAACAAAAAGCTAAATTGGTTGATCAATTACACAAAAATAGCGAATTTTGGACAAACAAATTCCCATAATCCGGCTTAATCCCTATATTATCGTCACCCTATTTTATGTCATTGTCTTATTATGTTCGCTATTTACTCAGCTCGATAAATTTGGTCTGATAGATTTACAATCTCATCCTTCATCCGTTGACCGCCCCCGCCGGGGCAAAGATACGCGAGAGAGCCCCTATGAAAACAACTGAGGCAAAATCACTTGATATCGCCAGCTTTCCGCTGGCGGAGGACATTCGTCAGCCGCACTACGATCGTAAGGCGCTGAAAAGCCGTATCGTCCACATTGGATTCGGCGCTTTTCACCGCGCGCATCAGGCGCTGTTCACTGATCGGGTGTTGAACCAGCAAGGCGGTGACTGGGGGATTTGTGAAATCAGCCTATTCGGTAATGAAGAACTGATTAAAACGCTGCGCCGACAGGCACACCGCTACAGCGTGCTGGAAAAAGGGGCGCAGGGTCATCAGGCGATAGTGATTGGGTCTGTCAATGAATCCCTGCATGCGCGTCTGGAAGGCATAACGGCGGTGATAGAAAAACTGGCTGAACCCCAGGTTGCCATCGTTTCGATGACGATTACCGAGAAAGGCTATTGCATCGATCGCCGTAACGGTACGCTGAATTGGCAAAACCCATTGATCAAAACCGATCTGGAGACGCCGGACGCCCCAGCCTCGGTGCCCGGTATACTGGTGGAAGCGCTACGGGTGCGCCGGGAACGCGGGCTGCCGCCTTTTACGATACTTTCCTGCGATAACATGCCAGAGAATGGCCGCATCATAAAAACCGCGGTGCTAGAACTGGCGAAAGCGAGAAACACGGTGCTGGCTGAGTGGATCGAAATGCAGGTAACCTTCCCTAATACCATGGTCGATCGTATTGTCCCGGCGGCGACGCCGGAAACATTGCAGGAAATTGCCAATGTGCTGGGCGTGAGCGATCCCTGCGGAATCGCCTGTGAACCGTTTATCCAATGGATTATCGAAGACCGGTTTACCGCCGGGCGCCCTGCGTGGGATCGGGTTGGCGCACAGTTGGTCGAGGATGTACGTCCCTTTGAAGAGATGAAGCTGCGGATGTTGAACGGCAGCCACTCTTTCCTCGCCTATCTTGGCTATCTTGCAGGCTACCTGCATATCAACGACTGTATGGCCGATGAACACTATCGCCGCATCGCTCACCACCTGATGATGAATGAACAGGCACCTACGCTGAACGTCTCCGGGGTTGATCTGGCGGACTATGCGAATCGGTTGATTACGCGCTACGCCAATCCAGCGCTGAAGCATCGCACCTGGCAAATCGCTATGGACGGTACGCAAAAATTGCCTCAGCGTATGATGGATTCGATTCGCTGGCATATTCGTCACGGCAGCGATTGTCGCTGTTTGCTGCTGGGTGTGGCGGGCTGGATGCGTTATGTCAGCGGCACGGACGATGCCGGAATGCCTATTGATGTGCGCGATCCGATGTTGGAACAACTCCAGGCTATTGTCAGCCAGACGGCTGACGGCGAACCGCGCGTGCGCGGACTGCTGGCGCTGCCCGGCGTGTTTGGGGAGGATTTACCGCAAGATGACGCGTCCGTCCCGCAGTTGATCGAGGCTTATCAAACTCTTCTGAAGCAGGGCGCCAAAGCGACTGTAGCGGCGCTGGCACGTACGCTATGACGCTGATTTTGAATAGAAGCCAGTCGATTATGACTCCACTCGCGGCACCGACTCAAACAGGTAGCCGTCGAAAGCGGGGTCATCCACGTTCGAGATTTCCAGTAGTTTATCCTTCACATTTTCCAGATGCTGCCACATCGCCTGACGGGCCAATTTCGCGTCGCGCCGGGAAACCGCCCGCAGGATGGTTTCGTGATCGTCAAGCCACCGGCGCTGGTAGCTGAAATCATCGGTATGAGAGTGGATGCCCTGCCACATCGGGCTGCGTTTCCTCGCTTGCCACACCTCATACACCATATTGGCCAGTACGCTGTTTTGCGTTGACTGGGCCAAAAGGCAGTGAAATTGTTCGTCTGCGCTCTCGGCCACGCTGCCGCTTGCCAACGAAACGCTCTCCTGTTCAATGGCCTGGCGCATTTTGATAATGTCGCTTTTAGTCGCCTGCATCGCGGCAAAAGCGGCGACTTCGCTTTCCAGCAACTGGCGGGCCTGTAGCAGTTCAAACGGGCCGTAACCGCTGTCCACCGCAATGGTTTTTTCCGATGCCTCAGGGATCTGCATGACATAAACACCGGAGCCTTTGCGCACTTCAACCAGCTTTTCCAGTTCCAGCATGATCAAGGCTTCCCGAACCACACTGCGGCTGACATTGAACGCCTCGGCAATATCCCGCTCGGGAGGCAGGCGATCGCCAATCTGATATTTCCCTTCTAATATCTCGGCCCGAATATTGCCGCCAATTTGCTGATATAACCGCATACCACCCTGCCCTTTCACCAGACATCTGCCATAATTTTAAATTGGCCGGACCAAAAAAGCCAATCAGTCATCCAAATCAGCTAAAGTATAACATGAAGCCTTGGATCCCCGTCCGCGGAATGCGTGATATGAATCGCGGGATTGAACGCTCAGGCACATTCAGGTTACCGACCGTACAAACACAGTTTATATACCCGTTTGGCGGACAGAACCTACGATAAGCCGGTGCCAAGGGTGCTGGCCGAACATGATTCCGTGCTAGATAGCCCTGACCTGCTTAACCCGTTCGACAGGAAATTCACTCACCCGAGCAGCAGGCTCATCTGGTATGGCAATCCCCCTGCCCGCGCCGCTTCTTCACGCGTGCTAATCCGCAGCGATCGCCTGTCCGAATGGCGCGTCAGCCAATTTTTACCTATGTCGATTCTGTTCTCGCCGGAAAATAAAACTTAGGGTTCAACTGACGCGGTGGTTATTTGCGCCAACGACAGGCCGATGCCGACCCGCGTCAGTGTCAGGACAGAAATTCACGGTGGTATGTCGATTGGCGCGTTCAGGAAAAGGACAAAACTCACGTACGCCTGACCTTCAATCCCTATATCAACTGGCAAACCCGGTTCATGAGCAAGGTACTGGCGGGGCTGAACCGTCCCTTCGGGGCAATTGTCATTATTCAGTCATCAAAATCGTCTACATTGTGACCAAAATAGTCAGCCATTCAAGAGACTTATGACCTCCATGCCTGCTCCATGCGTTCAACAAAGTTTCTGTATTCAGCCAACCGCTAAGGATCTTTGCGTCCCGACGCCGGACGTTTCACCCAAGACTGATAACGCCACGGTATTAGCGCTTTTCGGCAAAAATAAGGAACTGGTCAGCCTGCCCGTGGTGGAAAACGGTCGCCCTTTCGGGCTGATTAATCGTCATATTTTTCTGTCGCAGATGTCGCGGCCCTTTTACCGCGAGCTCTATGATAAAAAGAGCTGCATTGCTTTTATGGATAAAAATCCGCTAATTATCGAGGCATCGGCCTCGCTGAATAACGTCGCGGCTCAGACGGTCGTTACCGGAGACAAGACGCTCACTGATGGCTTTATTATTACCAAAAATGGCCGCTACATCGGCATCGGATTAGGGATTGATCTGATCAAGGCGGTTTCGGCCATGCATGTGCAGCAGCATCAGCAAATTATGCAAAGCATTGAGTATGCCCGCGTGATTCAGGAAGCCATGTTGACCACTTCACGGCAAGCCATGTCCTGTTCGCTGGCGGACTGGTGTCTGACGTGGGAACCACGTGATTGCGTCGGCGGCGACTTCTACTACTTCAAAACCTACCCGCACGGCTGGCTTGCCGCCATCGCGGATTGTACCGGCCACGGTGTACCCGGCGCCTTTATGACCCTGATTTTCGCTTCCGCACTGGAACAGGCGCTGACCCAACACGGGCCGGAGACGCCGGCGCTATTGTTACAAGCCATCAATCAGCATATCAAAAACACCCTTGGGCAGCGTGATGGGAAACATCACGCCTCCACCTCCAACGATGGTTGCGATGCGATAGTGATGTTTTGCGATGTTACGGAAAATTCGCTGGTCTGGGCCAACGCACGCATGGCCGCCTTTAGGATAGGGCAGCACAGCGGACAGATAAGCGTGCTTGACACCGATCGAATGGGTATCGGCTATACAGATACGCCGTACGATTATCAATGGCCGGACTACCAACTGACGCTAAACAATGGCGATCTGATGTTTACCGCCACCGATGGGCTGACGGATCAAATCGGCGGCGAACGGCGCATCATGTACGGCAAACGCAATTTGCAAGAGTTCTTATTGCGCCACCAGACACAGCCAATGCGTGCACTTGCCAGCCAGCTGTTACACGAACATCAAGCATATCAGGGAAATCAGATTAGAAGGGACGATCTGACCTTTTGGGGCTTCAGATTTTCTTCGGCACGGCTTAACCAGGTGAAGCGCGATCATGTCAGAGACTAAATATACCGAATTCTTCGACTCCACCCACCAACACGATATCACGCTGTATTACGTGGGGTATTTTTCACAGAACATCATTAGTTCACTGGCTGAAACGGTACGGTTACAGCTTGAAAAAAAACAGGTTCCCTCAGGTATCCGCCGGAAACTCTTTTCCGCTTTTGTTGAGGTAATGCAGAACATCACCCGCTATTCCGCCGCCGATTTAGCCGTCGTTGATCAACCGAATGAAGTTCGCCACGGTTCGGTCTGCATCGGTTATGAAAACGGGAAATATTTTTTACTCTCTGCTAATCAGGTTCACCCGGATGATATCGAAAAACTGCGGGTGCGCCTTGAGCCTTTGCGTTATATGACAATTGAAGAAATCAGGCTTGCCTACAAAGCCTCCCTGCGCAATCAGGCCCCCCCCTGGAGCAAGGGGGCCGATATTGGGTTACTGACTGTCGCACGCGATGCCAGTGAGCCGCTTCAGTTCACCTTTCGGGCAGATTCATCAACGGGACTGCCTACGTTTTACCTGAAGGCGATTATTTGACATGACGAATAGAAACAACATGGACAATCTACATATCTCAGGAACGCCCTGTACGCCGGTCGTAGATTTCGACTTTGCCGCACACCGCCTCTCTTTGTCAGGTGAATCCTATCCTGAAAATGCGGCAGCGTTTTATCGTCCTCTGATTGCGCGAATCGAAAATTATCTCGACCGGTTGCAGACTGACGCCGCATCACCACACCCGACTGCCGCCACCATTGAGATTCATGTGTCGCTGGTCTATTTCAACAGTTCCAGCACCAAAATGTTGTTCAGCCTGTTCAACACATTGAACCAGGCGGCTGAACAGGGGCTGTCAGTGAATTTGTATTGGTACTACGACAAGGAAGACGACATCGCGGCGGAATTCGGCGAAGAGCTTCATATTGATTTTCCGGCACTTGCTTTCTACAGCCAGACACTGGAGTAAAGACACCATGGGCGCCTTTGAATTATTTACACCGGAATATGACATCTTGCTCGCAGCCCGTAACGTCGCTAATAAGCAGGATATGCCGGCGGATGTTTACCGGGATACGTTGCTGGCTCTCACCGAGCACTACCAGCGTTTGGTCAGAGAATCCCACCGTTTGATTTCCCGTAGCGATCGCGCTGAAAAAGAATTGAACCGCCTCAATTATCAACTGAACAAACTCGCTGTCGAGCTGGAATACAAAGCCACTCACGATCCGCTGACCGATGTCTACAATCGCGGTGCGATCATTGATCATATCAACCAAGCGCTGGAACTTAATCAGGCCTCGCTTATTGTACTGGACATCGATAATTTCAAACGAATCAATGACGCCTACGGTCATCCCACCGGTGATAGGGTAATCTGTGAGTTGATGTCGCGGGTGCAAAGCGTACTGGAAGACACGGGCAGCATCGGCAGGGTCGGCGGCGAAGAGTTCACCATATTGCTGAATGGCTTTACGCTGAAGCAGGCCGTCACGACCGCGGAAAATATTCACAGGAGTCTCAATGAAATGCCGTTGGGAATCTTGCCCCAGCAGTTGGTCACCGCCAGCTTTGGCGTAAGCTGGGCTCCGCCCCAAACCAGTTTCGATACCCTTTATGGCGCAGCGGATGTCGCCTTATATCGGGCAAAGAATCAGGGCCGCAACCGGGTTGAATATCAATGAATCCCATGTCATAGCGTTACCGACCACAACATGATTAGCCGGCACCATTTATTGGTATTAGCCGGCATAACGAGGGCGAGCGTAACGGCATAAGCGTTGATCCCACCGATCTGCGTTTACTTCTGAATGTTTTGAAAGCGGGCAGCATCACGGGAGGCGCGCCACCCTCCCATCTGACACTGCAATCGGCCAGTGAACGTATTCGGGGGAGGGAAGATGAACTCGGCGTCCATTTGTTATTACGTTCAAAAACCGGTGTGACATTGACGGAGGTCGGCTTTCTGCCGGCCCATCACGCCAATGTCATCCAGCATCACATTGAGCAGATGTGCAGTGCATTACGCCAATACGATAAAGGGCTACGCGGCCATATTCCGTTATTATGCAATTCCTCCGCATTGAGTGAGTATCTACCCGCGCTGCTGGGAGAATACTTTCAGGCTCACTCTACCCTATCAATAACGGTGAATGAAAAGCGGAGCCGCAACATCGTCAACGCCATTAAAAACCAGATGGCGGATATCGGTATTGTGGCGGATTCGGTTGATTTGCATGGGCTGGAAACCCGGCCCTGTCGTCAGGATGAATGGGTAGTTGTCATCCCTGCCGCCAGTCATTGGGCAAAAAATCACGTTTCGTTTTTGAAACCATCACCGGCGCTGAATTTATCGGCTTGAGCGACGATTCGGCATTACAGGAACACATTGACGAACACGCCAGAAAGCTGGATAACCGCCTGAACTACCGCGTACGTTAGCCAGCTGCGATACGGTTATTCAAGTCATCCATAATGGTATCGGCCTCGGCACTCTCCCGGCGCACGCGGCACAGCGGCTGATGAACTCGTTTAATGTCCGCGGGCTTAACATGTCGGATGCGTGGGCGAAAAGAAACCTGATGGTCTGCGCTCGTCAATTTTCGGCGCTACCCGGTTATTTTCAGGCGTTCGTGGAAGTTATCACACCGCCGGACCATTAAAACATCGCACTTACCGACATCTACACGCTGAGGACAATCAGGCCGGTAAAGAAACTGCGACGGCGAACCGCCCTGCAAGGTGCCGACAATAATGCCGGCGGATAACGACCAGAATGGTCGGTAGCCCAAGACCGAGGCTCCCCTTGACAATACCGGCTAATAAAAAAACGATAATGATTGTCGTCACTTACCCCATCCTAAACATCGTGTAGGTGAAATATCAGCTTATATTCAGGAGATTATCGTTGGGGGTCGATGCGGATTTGCCTGAGGATGGCCTAACGGAGAGTCACCATGATAGCCAAATGTGACATGCATGTTGCGGTAAATCCAGCCCGAGTGACGGCAGACTCTGGGCAGCCGCTCCAGGCAGCGCTGCCCGGAACGCTATTTTACCCCTCAATAGCCCTGCCGCGCCCGGCCAACCGCCTCCCCCAATTGCCATACCGCCATCGCGTAATGGGTGCTGTGGTTATAACGGGTAATGACGTAGAAGTTCGGCAAACCATACCAATATTGATATTCGCTACCGATATCGAGACGCAGCAAGCTGGCTTCTTCATAGCCGCCCAGCGAATGCTGCGGCCTTAATCCGGCCGCGCGTAACGCAGCGATGGAATAGCGCGTATTGAAGCCGTGCTCCAGCAATGGCGCCTGGCCGAACGCCGGCACCGCAATAGCGCCTCCGCTGACCCAGCCGTGCGCTTTGAAATAATTGGCGACGCTGCCGATCGCATCGACCGGCTCCCACAGATTGATATGGCCGTTGCCATCGAAATCCACCGCATAATTTTTGAACGATGACGGCATAAACTGACCGTATCCCATCGCTCCGGCATAAGAACCTCGCAGGCTGAGCGGATCATTGCCTCCGGCGCGGGACATCAGCAAAAACGTTTCCAGCTCGCCGGTAAAATAGTTGGCGCGACGGGGATAATCGAAAGACAGCGTAGCCAGCGCATCAATGATGCGGGTTTTCCCCATTATCCGGCCCCAGCGGGTTTCAACCCCGATAATGCCGACAATAATCTCAGGCGGTACGCCATAAATTTCCCAGGCGCGCTGCAACGCATCCTGATATTGATTCCAGAATGCCACGCCATTTTGCACGTTATCGGGGGTAATAAACTTATTGCGGTAACGGTTCCACGCGCCGTTCGGCCCGGATGGAACACCGGAACTCGGCGCCTGCCGGTCCATCAGACGAATCACCCAGTCAAGCCGTTTTGTCTGCGCCAACACATCGTGCAATTGCTGACGGTCAAAACCGTGCTGTTGCACCATTTTGTCGATAAAGCGGGCTGTCGCTGGGTTAAACGCAAAATCGCCGCCTTGCAAATGCCCCGCATGCGCAGGCTGAAGCAAAAACCCCCCTTTAACCACGGCGCCCTGTGGCGTTTCGGGCAGGGGCGTCGGCTTACTGTTACAAGCACCGAGCAAGGCGAACAGTGGAAGAAAAATAGCCAAATGACGCATCAGATATCCGGGTAGCCAGAAAAGGGTAACGGCTATGGTAAAACATTGCCTGACGTGAAAAAACCGGAATCTGACCTTATTGACACGCCCCGTCCGAATTGACGCCCAGGGCACGGCACATCAGTTTTTCTTCACAAACTCGGATTTCAGTTTCATCGCGCCGAAGCCATCGATCTTGCAATCAATATTGTGGTCGCCTTCCACCAGACGGATGCCTTTTACGCGAGTTCCAATCTTCAACGATGAAGAACTGCCTTTTACTTTCAGGTCTTTAATCACGGTAACGGTATCGCCATCCGCCAGCAAATTACCGTTGGCGTCTCTGACGATCAATCCTTCTTCCTGAGCGGCCGCTTCACCGCCGACCGGCCATTCATGACCACATTCCGGGCAGTTAAGCGATTCACCTTCCTGCCAGGTATATTCGGAACTGCATTTCGGACAATTAGGTAATGACTGCATCATTAAACTCCTGAAAAAATAATGATAAAAACAAATAAAATCATACGGTAATTAAGGCATAGTCACCATTTTACCTTTTCATGGGTTTTTTTGATAGCGATGTGGGATTTGCAACATTTTTATCCCCCTAAGAACCGACGTTCCCCTTCCACGATTAGAGTGCATATATCCGATAAAAACGGGCAATATCGCCCGGACATTTTGCCACAGACCGTCGGGTAGATTACTCTGATGCACACTGCCGGATTGAGTCCGGCGTCACACACTGATTCTGTTATTGATCGCTTATTAAGGGATTGAGAAATGAAACTTTTTATCTACGAACACTGTCCGTTTTGCGTCAGAGCCAGAATGATTTTCGGGCTGAAAGACATGTCTTTTGAGCAAGCCGTAATCATGGAAGGCGACGTGGAAACGCCAACCCGGATGGTCGGACGCAAAGTCGTCCCTATCCTGCAAAAAGACGATGGCAGTTACATGCCGGAAAGTATGGACATCGTTCATTATGTGGACAGCCTGAAAGCGCCGCGTGTGGCGGATAAACCGATGGTTGCGGCAATTGAAGAATGGTGCAAAGCCGCAGCGGGAACCATTTTCAAACTGGCGGTGCCGCGCTTTACCAGGGCTGATTTTAAGGAACTGGCCCAGCCTGAAGCCCGCCGGGCCTATCTGCAACGAGAAGAGAAAGCCTTTGGCGATCTGGATGCGCTGTTTGCCGATACGCCGGCGATGCTCTCAGAAGTTCAGCAAAAACTCGCGACGCTTGAATCTCTGCTGGAAAAGCATGATGGCATCTCCACCACGGATTTCATCCTGTTTCCGATTCTCCGCACGCTGACTATTGTGAAAGGCATTGAACTGGGGCCGAATGTCTCCCGCTATGTCGAACGCGTAGCCAATGCGACCGGCGTCGATCTTCTGACGGATAAGGCGCTGTAATCGCCTAAACCAGCGGCATTATCCTCGTGCCTTTACCGGTTTTCGCGTAAAGTGGGGCAGAGTAAAGGCACGCGCCATAAGATAGTCTTGATCGCTCATTGTCGGGCTCGGAAGGCTTAATCGGCTTTTTCGCTTTACTCAAGTTTCCCTTTCAGTCGATTTTCAGCCCCTCAAATGGGGATAATCCCTATTGCATAATTTATTGACTCTGAAGCATAAACCCCTGTTCTATTTTTAACGATACCCCCAATGGATTTTGTGTCCCAATTAAGCGCTATATTTCTAGAACTTTTTTGTCCATCAGAAATAGAAATAACCATTGAAATAAGTAGCGTACTACTAATGCAACAAGAATGTATTCCGCTCACTAGTCGATTTCACTACAATCTAAGCTAAATAATCTCGTCATTCATGGATGGAATAACAATGACCGAAGCAGATCTGGAGGAACTGGCCGACCGTATAGTAAAGATGTTAACCACTACGGATTTTTATTAAGGGATGGGATCTGGAATATCAGAGACAGGTAAGAATTTTGGCTATCTATCCTATGATTTTATTGATACGGATACACGGCATGCCAAATCACGAGAAATGGAGAGATTGATAGAAGCGATTCATAGAGGAATTGTGTCAAGAGAAAAAATCATTGAGGCAATAAAAAGAATATTTAAGGTCTTTAACCGAAATGCCTCAGAATCTCAAAAAGAAGCAATTTATCATAAAGCAGTGGGCTTCGTAGCGGGTAGTATGCTTGTTTCACAAGCAGTCTTTCAAATAGCAAAGAGAATCGGCGATGCCCCCAAAGTATCTACTGGCACCGTATATTACATTATGTTGCTTGGCGGGATGGCGAAACGGTCAATATCGTTCAATGTATTAAAAAGTCATAACCCAGAAGTATATTCAGCGCTGAGAAGAGATGATTTAGATTTTCTTTTCTTCCTGTTTGAAGAAAATGTTGAACCTTTGACCGAAGCTATAAAGATGAGAAGAACGTATGGCAACGGAATGTTTAATAAATTAATTGAAAAAATAGAATACAGGATTAAGTGATATGATTACCTTTCTAAAAAAAGGCATTTATTTTCATATTAAACAATATAACCATGTTTCTTTTCAGCATATGTTTTTTTGGGATTTGTTATATTCTATTCGTTGGGTATGCACCCTGGAGTGAAAAAACAGTCCATTTAATTATTGCCGTATCTATTTTTATTGGACTAGGAAAATTATCTGACTGGTTTGATAAAAAATGAATGCAGGGACTCCCCTGCATCTTGTTTAGTTCGTAAAAGGTTTTCTCCGGCCTTAAACGGCGTGTGATCCACGTCATTCAAGGTATGCAGCCAGTGCTTGCGGCGGTGCGGCTTAAACTCCCCGCTGACGGTATCAAACACCCCGTTACCAAAGCCGATTAACCGGCGCTGGGGTTCAGCATGCATCGGGATAATCTGTTTCAGGGTGTCTAACACGCTGCCAATGCCGGATGTGGTAAAAGGTGCCAGTATCTTCTGAAACAGCGCAGCAATATCCCGGCTTAACAGGCGATAGGGTAAGACGTTCCATGCGCCGTTCCGATACTGGAAGAACGTTTCCCCGAACGCGTCGATGGCCAACAATCCTAGCGTTGACAGCGGTAGTGTTCGCGTATCTTCTCCGCTTTCTCGCTGGCGCCCATGGCCTTGAATTCGGCCTCACCCAGCGATTCAAACGGACTGACCTTTCCCGGCCGGGTAAACGCATTCAGATGATGCCGGGTGGCGTCGGCGCCCTCAGCAGGATACACATCATTCCAGTCACCAAACACCGGCGGTAGCGCGACACGGGCATTCACAGCGGCGGCGGCCTGCTCTGCTCGCTAACGGTATAGGACTCAACCGCCTGAATGAACGCCGGGATCTCATCGGCTTTAAGGAAGGGATAATGCTGTGCTTTATGTGTAGTCAGGACGCAGGTCAAGTCCGCCGCAGGGTTGATTGTCAACGCTAGGATTGTTGGCCGTTTTTCGCCATTTTTAATGTCCGCTATTGGTCATTAATGTTGCCCACTTTCCGCCATTTCATCATCACTGATTGGCGTGGCGTTTTTTGCCAGCACTCCGGCTTTGCGTTTTTCCTTTAACCGATAGCTTTCTCCTTTGATGTTCAGTGTGGTTGAGTGGTGTAGCAGCCGATCCAGGATTGCCGTTGCCAGCACGTTATCGCCGAACATCTCTCCCCAGTCGGCGAACCCTTTATTTGACGTCAGTACGATACTTGCTTTCTCATACCGACGGTTCAGCAACCGGAAGAACAGACTGGCCTCCTCGCGGGTCATTGGCAGATAGCCTATCTCATCCAGTATCAGCACCCGGGCGTAACCAAGCTGCTGTAGCTGTTTTTCCAGCCGGTTTTCCTGCTTTGCCTTCATAAGTGTGGCGATCAGCTTATCCAGTGGCATGAACAGCACCCGGTGACCAGCATCAGCCGCTTTTACCCCGAGTGCTACTGCCAGGTGGGTTTTACCCACACCTGGCGGCCCCAGCAGGATCACGTTCTCGCTGCGCTCCACGAACGCCAGCCCGGCCAGTTCCCGGACGATCTTACGATCTATACCTGGCTGGAAGCCGAAGTCGAACTGCTCCAGCGTTTTGACCCACGGGAACCGTGCCTGTTTTAGCCGAGACTCCATACCTCGCTGATGTCTCCCGTTCCATTCCTGTTGCAGCGCCATACACAGGAACTCGCGGTAGTTCAGCTCTTTTTTGGCCGCCAGCTCCAGCAGGCTTTCGACGTGGTAGCCCAGATGTTCCATTTTCAGACGACCCAGCAGTGCCTCCAGTTCGTGCATCACAACAGCTCCTCATACGCACTTAGCGGGCGATGTTCCACCTGACTGACCTGCTGCCAGAGCGGGGCGTGATGCTCCGGCACGGTCTGCCAGCCGGATGAAGCCGAACAGAGCCGGTGCGATGCCATCTGCTGCTCATTACTGTAGATCCGCAGCTCATCATCCAGCGAGATCCGTATTGAGACCGGCTGACCACAAAGGCTTTCCGGTACGCTGTAACGGTTTCCGCCAACCTCGATATAGCCATCCCAGGAGACATGGCGGATATCGAAGTAGCTGGTATCGAAGTCAGTATCCGGTAACGGCTGAAGATGCTCCTGTTCCTGCGTGAAGCGCTGTTCCGGTGTCTGCCTGAACTGGCGAAGTTCCCGTCGGTCAGCAACGTCAGCCATCCACTGCTCCAGTAACTGATTAACATGGGCGAAGCTGTCGAACCGGCGGTACCGGACGAAGAAGTTCTCCTTGAGGTATTTCACCATCCGTTCCACCTTACCTTTGGTTCTGGCCCTTCGCGGGCGGCAGGCCCGTGGCAGGAAGCCATAGTGGTCGGCCAGCAGCAGGAACCCGGAGTTGAACACCACTTTCCCGTTGTTATTTTTCAGCACCGCGGCTTTCTGATTATCGACCAGCACGGTTTTCACGCTGCCGCCGAAGTAGCGGAAGGCGCGAACCAGAGACTCATAGGTATGCTCAGCATCCTGCTTTGGTGCGGCGAAGACATGGAAGCGGCGGGAGAACCCCAGCGTGTTAACCGCGAAGCTAACTTTGCATCGTTGTCCGGCAACCTCAGCCTCAATTTCCCCCCAGTCATGCTGGAGCTGGTAGCCGGGCTGGGTTTCGAAGCGAACTGTTTTCTTCGATGGCCGCATCTTACGTTTGGGCTGGATGTAGTAACGCAACATGGAGCGGCCGCCGGTATAACCCATCGTTTTGATTTCCGCGAGGATGACCTCGCCGTTCCAGACGTTCTCTGCCAGACGCATGTCGATATAGTCCATGAACGGCCTGAGTTTAGCCATTTTGTGGCGTGTTTTTCTGGCCGGAGGTTCCGGGTATTTCAGGTACCGTCTGACGGTTCGCTCAGAACAACACACCTGAGTGGCAATATCGACAATATACGCACCCTGCTGGCGCATTTGCTTTATCATGTAAAAGTCCTCTCTGCTCAGCATGCTGATGTCCTTTCTGGTGTGAGAACCTCAAGGAAACAACATGTTGGGTGGAGCGGACAATCCAAATGGTGAATTACCGTCTTATATCACTGGCGCTGACATGATCTCTGCCCTTCCCGTGGCGATCGCATAGCGGAATACCGCGGAACAACGCTGGCGAACCTTTTTCATTTTCTCTAATACGCCGCGCTTCTCCATTTTGCGCAGCACATTCAGCAGTTCTAGCGGTTTTATCTCTGCTAATGAGCGTTTCCCACATAGGGAAAAATATCATTCCTGAAGGCTTCCATGATGTCAGAAGCGTACCCCGTCGACCAACGCGCACTTTTCATGGTGTGCCACTCGCGCGCGAACGTTTCAAAGGTATTTTCTGATTCAGATATCAGGTTAAGTTTTTGCGCTTTGCGGTTTTCGCTTGAGTTGATGCCCTCTAATATCTGCTTACGAGCCTCATCACGCTTTTTACATGCTTCAGCTAGGCTCACCAGCGGATAAGGGCAAAAGATATCATCTTGGGTTTACCGCCGAAGCGATAGCGGATGCACCAGCTTTTGCTGCCGTTAGGTTCAATGAGTAAAGACAGCCCTAAACCGTCACCGTGTGTATAAGGCTTTTCTTCGGTTTTGCGATACCAACCTGCATATCGTTGAGTGGCATGTGTATAGGAATCTTTTATCTAACCTGTCTATACACATTTATAGCTGGATGTCACTGGACAATATCGGACATGCACGGACGAAAACCTGGCGACTTAGTTGATTTAAAAGGATTTTATGGACGTTTTCGGATGTACTCGGAGGGTAATAGGAGCAATACCTATTGCATATTTTATTGATACTGAAGAACAAACTATTGTTCTATTTTCACACATGCCCCCAACGATGCCCCCAATGGATTTTTTGTCCAATTTAAGGCTTGAGTTTATAGGCGGTGAAGGGATACCGTTCCCTTCTACCAAAATTAAATTCCATATTGAATAATTTCCATGATGATTATAATTAAAATAACCATTTTGAATTATACACATTGCACAATAGTTACTATTGACTCATTGACTAAAAAATGCAGAAATTACCCCTCCCATAAGGAAAAAGGATTTATGGGGTAGGATTATGGATAATATTAAGGAATAAATAATGGCAAATTTGATCTATCTGAAACTCACTGGCATCAAACAAGGTCTTATCTCTGCGGGTTGTTCAAGTGCAGACTCGATTGGTAATAAATATCAGGCTTCCCATGAAGATGAGATTTTTGTTTATGAGTTAATGAACCAGATAACAAGACAAGATAACGTTTCACTCTCCCCTGTGGAAATCAGAAAGCCAATAGATAAAGCCACCCCGCTTCTGGCACAGGCATTGAATGGTAATGAAAAACTAACCTGTGAGTTCTTTTTTTACAGGACTTCTCAATCAGGTGGTAATGAACTCTATTTTAAAATGGTGCTAAGAGATGCGGTTATCAATGATATTCGCTTTTTCGCACCAAACTCATTAACACACAACGAATTACAGCCTCAGGAAAATATTTCATTCAAGTTCGCATCGATTGAATGGGAGCATGTGGTTGCACGGACAAGCTCTTATATCTTATGGAAAGATGTGGAATATTAAGATGAGTATCGATTCGGCACATCAATTTCACTTTTTAGAAGAAAGCAACCGCCTGAGGAGGGTTGCTCTGTTGGCTTCCTCTTTTTTCATTCAAGATAAAACACTAAGGATGCGTTATCTTCGTGAAATTGAGGATTTTATCAATGAAACAGAAATGAAACTCAGGTCATCAACAATTAGTTTTTTTGATAAAAATCATATCCTTCATGAATTAGTAACAGAGCGTGAAGAAACAGAAAGAGACTACCAAAAACTGCGAACTGGTGATTATGTAAAATATATCGTTACGGATATATTT